>JALFIX010000139.1 GCA_022775105.1 Prevotella sp.
GCGCGACATGGTGACGGAGATAGCCGCCACCCTCGCCTTCAGTGCCATACAGAACAACGACAAGATTGGCGTCATCTTCTTCTCCGACAAAATTGAGAAATACATCCCGCCAAAGAAGGGACGCAAGCACATTCTCTATATCATCCGCGAGCTTATTGACTTTCATCCCGAAAGCAGGCGCACTGACCTGCGAGGTGCGTTGGAGTTTCTCTCGGGAGTGGCAAAGCGCAGATGCACGGCGTTCATACTGAGCGACTTCTACGTGCGCAACGATTTCCAGCAGACCTTGTCTATCTGCAACCGCAAGCACGATGTTGTGGCAATACAGGTGTATGACATCCGTTCGAAGGAGTTGCCCGACGTGGGACTGATGCGCGTTGTGGATGCCGAGACCGGATTTGAGCAGTATGTCGATACGAGCAGCAAGCGCACACGCAATGCCTATGCCCAGTATTGGAACAAGCGACAGACGGCTCTCGCCGAGACCTTCAACAAGAGCAATGTCGATAGTATCTCCGTAGCCACAAGCGACGACTATGTCAAGGCTATGATGATGCTGTTTAAAATGAGAAGTTAGAAGTTAGACATTAGAAATTGGAATTTAATTGAAACGAGTATTATCCATAATAATTTTGGCCTGCGCAGTGCTTTCGGCTGCCGCCCAGGCTACAGTGGAGGCGACAATCGACTCCATTGAGATTCTGATTGGCCAACAGGTGGAGGTGAGCGTAAGGGCAACCGCCAAGGAAGGCTCCAATGTGGTGTTCCCCGACTTCAAGCCGCAGCAGATGATTACTCCGGGTGTGGAGGTCATAAGCCACAAGGACTCCGCCACTGTTGGCATCGACAACGGCATGGCGGTTTTCACACACAAATATCGCCTCACGTCGTTCGACGGCAAACTCTACTACCTGCCTCCCTTTGCGGTTAAAGTAAATGGTAAGACTTTCAAGAGCAAAAGCTTGGCACTGAAGGTGTTGGAAGTTCCCGTTGACACCACAAAACTCGACCAGTTCTATGGTCCTAAGGACGTGCAGGACAACCCTTTCATGTGGAGCGACTGGAGTGCCGTGTTCTGGCTGAGCGTTCTGATGCTTGTGGTGATGATAGTTGCTTATTGGCTCTATCTCCGTTTGAGGGACAACAAGCCAATCATTTCTTCCATAAAGATAGTGAAGAAACTGTTGCCACATCAGAAGGCGTTGAAGGAAATCGAGGTAATCAAGGCTGAGAAGATGGTGACATCCGAAAACCAGAAGGAATACTACACCAAGCTCACCGACACACTGCGCAAGTATATCGAGGAGCGTTACGGATTCAGTGCCATGGAGATGACCTCGTCGGAGATTATCGACCGACTGACCGAGACACAAGACCAGCAGGCACTCGACGAGCTGCGTATGCTCTTCCAGACAGCCGACCTTGTTAAGTTCGCCAAGTACTCCACGCTTATCAATGAGAACGATATGAATCTCGTGAACGCCATAGAGTTCATCAACAAGACAAAACTGGAGGCACAGCCCGACCAAAAGCCCGAGAAGCCTCAGTTGACTGAGGAGCAGGTGCGCACCACCAAGACCCGCCGCATCCTGAAGGCATCCATCACCGCCTTGCTTGTCGGTGCGGCAGCCATCCTTGTCTATGTGGTCTATGCCGTTTATATGTTGTTAATATAATAATGTCAGACAATGGAATTTGCCAATAAAGAATATCTGTTTCTGCTCCTGCTCATCATACCTTATTTAATATGGTATGTGATGTACAGGAAAAAGAGCGAGCCAACGATAAGGATGAGCGACACGTTCGCCTTCAACTACGCGCCGAAGAGCTGGCGTGTGAGGCTGATGCCCATGCAGTTGTTGCTGCGTATCGCCACGTTCACACTGCTCGTGCTGGTGCTTGCCCGCCCGCAGACAAGCAACTCATGGAAAAACAAGTCGGTTGAGGGTATCGACATCATGCTTGCCATGGACGTGTCAACGAGTATGTTGGCGGAAGACCTCAAGCCAAACCGCATCGAGGCAGCCAAGGCAGTGGCATCTGAGTTTATCATCGGTCGCCCCAACGACAACATCGGTCTTTCCATCTTTGCCGGTGAGGCATTCACCCAATGTCCGATGACCACCGACCATACGTCGTTGCTCAATCTCCTGCAGAATGTGCGCACCGACATTGCAGCCCGTGGACTCATCAGCGACGGAACTGCAATCGGCATGGGACTTGCCAATGCTGTCACCCGTCTCAAGGCATCCAAGGCTAAGAGCAAGGTGGTTATCCTGCTCACCGACGGTAGCAACAACATGGGAGACATCTCTCCAATGACAGCCGCCGAGATTGCCCAGAGCCTTGGCATCAGGGTATATACCATCGGAGTCGGCACCAACAAGGTAGCCCCCTACCCTATGCCCGTGGCCGGTGGTGTGCAGTATGTGAATATGCCTGTTGAGATAGACACCAAGATGCTCGCCGAGATAGCGGCAGCCACCGAAGGCGATTTCTACCGTGCCACCAACACGGCGGAGCTTAAGAAGATATACAAGGAAATCGACCGTCTTGAGAAGTCGAAACTCAACGTGAAGAAGTTCAGCAAGCGTTATGAGGCATACCAGCCTTTCGCCCTTGCCGCAGCGATAACCCTCTTGCTTGAGATATTGCTAAGAATCACTGTGTTTAGAAGAATACCATAAGATTGACATGTTTAGATTTGAAGATATAACCTACCTTTACCTCCTTGCGGTGATACCGGTATTGGCACTGCTGAGGTTTATGTTGACAAGAGCGCAGAAGAAGCGTCTGAAGAAATTCGGCGACCCGCAGCTTGTCAGGCAGTTGATGCCCGACGTGTCGCGCTGGCGTCCGCTCGTTAAGTTCTGGTTGCTTCAGGCTGCGTTGGCATTGATAATCGTGATGCTTGCCCGTCCGCAGTTTGGCACCCGCATCAGCCACGAGAAGCGTCAGGGCATAGAGACACTGATTGCCATGGACATAAGTAACTCCATGCTTGCCGAGGATGTCACCCCGAGCCGTCTCGACCGTTGCAAGATGATGGTGGAGAACCTGGTGGATAACTTCACCGACGACAAGATTGGATTGATTGTCTTTGCCGGCGACGCATTCATCCAGTTGCCGATCACCAGCGACTATGTATCTGCCAAGATGTTCCTTTCTGACATACAACCTTCGATGATAACCACTCAGGGAACTGACATCGCCCTTGCCATCAGCAAGGCGCAGAACAGTTTCACACAAGAGGAAAACATCGGCAAGGCTATCATCGTCATCACCGACGGCGAGGACCATGAAGGCAAAGCCGTGGAGGCTGCCAAGGAAGCCAAAAACAAGGGAATGAGGGTTTATGTTCTTGGTGTGGGTTCTGACGGAGGCGCGCCCATACCCGACGGCAACGGCGGTTATATGAAAGACCGCAGCGGCAACACCGTGATGACTCGTCTCAACCAGGACATGTGCCGACAGATAGCACAAGCGGGCGGCGGTGCCTATATCCACGTGGATAACAACAGCGACGCCCAGAGACAGTTGGACAACGAACTGGCCAAGTTGGCGAAGAAGGAGACTGAATCAACTGTTTTCAGTGAATACGACGAACAGTTCCAGGCTGTGTGTATTCTCGCTTTGCTTCTGCTGATAGCCGAGCTTTGCATACTTGAATGTAAGAACCCGTTGCTCAAAAACGTGCGATTCTTCAAGGGCAAGCGCAGATATTCCTCTGCAATGACCATGCTCATGCTGATGACAGCCATTTCAGCCAATGCACAGAACGACCGCGACTATATCCGCGAGGGAAACCGCAACTTCCGCAGCGGAAAATTCGCCGAGGCAGAAGTGTCCTACCGCAAGTCAATGGAGAAGAACCCTCGCAATCCGCAAGCCGCATACAACCTTGGCAATGCCCTCTTTGCCCAAAAGAAGGACTCAGCCGCCGTAGTAGCCTACGAGAGCGGTGTACAACTCGAAACAAGTGCAATACGCAAGTCGATGGGATATCATAACATGGGTGTGGTATGCCAGTCGCACAAGATGTACTCCGAAGCTATTGAGGCTTACAAGAATGCCCTGCGCCTTAATCCCAAGGACGATGAAGCCCGCTACAACCTGGAGCTATGCAAGAAACAGCAGAAGAACCAGCAAAACAAGCAGAACCAGGACAAGCAAGACCAGAAGAAGGACGACAATGGTAAGGACCAGAAGAAAGACCAGCAGAAAGAGCAGCAGAAGCAGGACAAGGACAAGCAACAGCAGAAGCAGGACAAAAACAAGATGAGCAAGGAAAATGCCGAGCAGTTGCTTAATGCCGCCATACAGCAGGAAAAGAACACCCAAAAGCGTATGAAGGACAAGATGCAGCAACCACGCTCACGTCAGCTTGACAAGAACTGGTGATTCTTTGGGAGTTAAGGAAGTTAAAGAAGTTAAAAGCATTTATAGGACATATGTTAATGAGAAGATTATACTTGACATTCATATTGACGTTGGCTGTCGCACTGACAGTTGTTGCCCAGAAACTTGTGGGCAACGCCCCGTCGCATGTGTCAGTGGGTGAGCAGTTCCGCCTCACCTACACTGTCAACACTCAGGATGTGGATAATTTCCGGGTGGGAAATATCCCCGACGCACTGGAAGTGTTGATGGGCCCCAGCACATCGAGACAGTCAAGTTTCCAGATGGTCAACGGACACACCACGTCATCCTCGTCAATCACATTCACTTATATTATCTGCGCCAACAAGACCGGTACGTTCACCATACCAGCAGCACAGATAAACAGTGGCGGACAGACCATTAAGTCTAACGCAATAAAGATTACCGTGGGCGCACGCCAACAAGGCCAGCAAAGCCAGCGGGGCGGAGGCGGTGGATATGACAACGAGCCTCAGATGCGTCAGGCAGGAAGCAAGATTAGCGGTTCCGACCTCTTTATCAAGGTGAGCGCCAACAAGCAGCGCGTTCACGAACAGGAGCCTATCCTGCTCACCTACAAGGTTTATACGCTCGTTGACCTCACGCGTCTTGACGGCAAGATGCCCGACCTCAAGGGATTCCATACCCAGGAAGTCCCGTTGCCACAGCAGAAGAGTTTCAAGATTGAGACATACAACGGACGTCCATACCGCACCGTCACTTGGAGCCAATACGTGATGTTCCCGCAGATGACAGGCAAGCTCGAGATACCGTCCATCACGTTTGAAGGAATCGTAGTCATGCAAAACCGCAACATCGACCCCTTTGAGGCTTTCTTCAACGGAGGTGCGGGATATGTCGAGATGAAGAAGCAGATTAAGGCCCCGGGTATCACCATTCAGGTTGATCCCCTACCCAACCGTCCTGCGGATTTCTCAGGCGGTGTGGGTAAGTTCAATATCTCTGCCCAGCTCAACAACAAGTCTGTGAAGACCAACGACGCCCTCACTCTCAGAGTTATAGTAAGCGGAGTCGGTAACCTGAAACTCATTAAGGAACCCGTTGTCAACTTCCCCAAGGACTTCGACCGCTATGACGCCAAGGTGACCGACAAGACAAAGCTCACCAGCAGCGGTCTTGAGGGAAGCATGATCTATGACTTCATCGCTGTTCCGCGCAATGCGGGCAAGTATGAGATTCCACCTGTGAGCTTCACATATTATGACACATCTGCAAATCAGTATCGCACTGTCAAGTCCGAAGGTTTCACTTTGGATGTAGCACAGGGCGCAAAGGGCGGCGGTGTCAGCGACTTCTCAGGCTCTGACGTGAATTTGCTCAACAAGGACATACGTCATATCAAGACCTCACCTTCAGAAGTTCATGGCATCAACGACTTCTTCTTCGGTTCCACTCTCTATTGGGTATCGCTTGCCCTTCTCGCAATAGCGTTTATCTCGCTGTTCGTGATATTCCGCCAGCGTGCCATCGACAATGCCAACATCGGCAAGCAGCGCGGCAAGAAAGCCAACAAGGTGGCAACCAAGCGTCTGCGCAAGGCAAGCAGCCTTATGTCAGCAGGCAAGTCGGGTGAGTTCTACGACGAGGTGCTCCGTGCCCTTTGGGGATATGTGGGCGACAAGCTTAACATGCCCGTTGAGAGCCTTTCGCGCGATAATATCTCACAGCGTCTCGCCGAGCGTGAGGTGAGCGAGGAGAATATCAACCTCTTCATGAGCGCACTCGACGAGTGTGAGTTTGAACGTTATGCTCCGGGCGATGCCACAGGCAATATGAACAAGACATTTGATGCGGCTATGACCGCCATCGAATATATCGAAGATACTATGAAAAAGAGAAGAAAAGTCAAGGGTGCGGGCATAGCAGTGTTGCTTTTTGCCGTCACATTGGGTTTGGCTATGCCGTCGGATTCCGCTGCGCAGACATCCAAGAAAGTCCCAGCTATCGAGAACATCACCAAGGGAATGGCCGACTCCGCATACGTGCGCCAGCAATACCAGCAGGCAATCGCCGACTATGAGGCTATCCTCAAGCAGGGTGTAAGTGCTGACATATACTACAATCTCGGCAATGCCTACTACCGCACCGACAATATCACACGTGCCGTTCTGAACTATGAGCGCGCCCTGCTTCTCTCCCCCGGCGACCGCGACATACGCTTCAACCTGCAGTTGGCGCGTAGCAAGACCATCGATAAGATAACACCCGAATCGGAAATGTTCTTTGTCACATGGTATCGCACGCTCGTCAATGTGATGAGCGTTGACGGATGGGCACGAATGTCGCTCGTCTCGCTTGCCGTGGCAATCATCCTTGCCCTCTGCTATCTCTTCACGTCAAGGGTGTGGATGCAGAAACTGGGTTTCTTCGGCGCATTGTTGATGTTGGTGATATTCGCCGTGTCAAACATATTCGCATGGCAGCAGAAAGACCAACTCGTCAACCGCACCGGAGCTATAGTGATGTCTCCCGCAGTTCAGGTGAAGAGCACACCGTCGAAGAACGGCACCGACCTGTTTATCCTACACGAAGGCACTAAGGTGGAAATCACCGATTCCTCGATGAAGGACTGGAAGGAGATACGCATCGCCGACGGCAAGGAAGGCTGGATAGAGGCATCTAAGATTGAACTCATTTAACACATTTGGCATACAAATGGATATAGAACCGATTATACAGATGGACAAGCAACTGCTGCTCGCTCTCAACGGCAGCAGTTCGCTTTTCGTGGATTACCTGGCTAAGACACTCACCACGGCATCCACGTGGATTCCTCTATATCTGTCGTTGTTTTATGTAGTGATAAAAAACAACGACAATTTCCGCCGTATTCTCTTCGTTTTGGCATGTGCCGGCTTGTGCGTGCTCTTGGCAGGCACGGTTGACGACCTTATTGTCAAGCCGTCGGTGGCGCGTCTGCGTCCCACCCACGATTTGCAGATAGGCATGCTGGTCGATACCGTGGATGGTTATCGCGGCGGCAAATACGGTTTTTTCTCCGCCCATGCCGCCAACACGTTCAGCGTGGCTCTTTTCATGAGTCTGTTGATGCGCAGCGGCTTGCTTTCCACCCTGCTTGTGGCATGGTCGCTCACAAATTGCTGGACCCGCCTCTATCTCGGGGTGCATTACCCGTTTGACATCCTTTGCGGATTGCTTTGGGGTGCCTGTGTCGCTACGGGTGTTTATTTCCTCTTCCGTTATGTTGACAGCAAGTTTGTACATGGCGACATCGACTATGTATCTTCGAAATACACATCCACGGGTTACAGGTATTCCGATATCTATGTGGTGGTTGTCGTATTGGCTCTCACCCTTGTCTATTGCATATTGCGAAGCCTCGTGCTCGCGTGAGAATTATGGAATTCAGGGAGTTAAAGGAATTCAGGGAGTTAAAGGAGTTAAAGACGAATGTTTTGAGCTCTGAAAAACAAAATGGGATGTGACAATTACTATTGTCTTTAACTCCTTTCAACTCCTTTCAACTCCATTAACTCCCCCCCAAAAAAAATAAAATAAAAATATGAATACAAAAAATATACATATATCCGACTACAATTATCCGCTGCCCGACGAGCGGATTGCAAAGTTTCCGCTTGCGCGGCGCGACCACTCCAAACTGCTTGTCTATAACAGTGGGGACATCAGCGAGGATGTGTTCTACAACCTGCCGGCGCATCTGCCCAAAGGGGCCATGATGGTGTTTAACAACACCAAGGTGATACAGGCGCGCATGCACTTCCGCAAGGAGACTGGAGCCTTGATAGAAGTGTTCCTGCTTGAGCCTGCCGATCCTGTGGATTATGAGCTGATGTTCCAGACCAAAGGTCATTGTGCGTGGCATTGTCTTGTGGGCAACCTGAAGAAATGGAAGGAGGGCGCGCTGCACCGACAGTTTGATATTGACGGCAAACCGGTTTGTCTGTCTGTTTCACGTATCCGTGAGGAGCGCACCAGCCATTGGATTGACTTCTCATGGGACAACAGTGAGGTCTCCTTTGCCGAGATCCTTGATGCTGCGGGCGAACTGCCCATCCCTCCCTATCTCAACCGCGAGACCCAGGAGAGCGACAAGACAACCTACCAAACCGTTTATTCCAAGATTAAGGGTTCGGTGGCTGCGCCTACGGCAGGACTGCACTTCACCGACTCGGTGCTTGCCGACCTCGATGCCCACGGCATCGACCGCGAGGAACTTACCCTGCACGTTGGAGCCGGAACGTTCAAGCCTGTCAAGAGCGAGGAGATTGCCGACCACGAGATGCACACCGAATATATCTCTGTCAGCCGACATACCATTGACAAGCTTATAGCCCACGGCGGAAAGACCATCGCCGTTGGAACAACGAGCGTGCGCACCCTCGAAAGTCTGTATTACATGGGCTTGAAGCTCCATGCCAATCCCGATCTTTCAGAGGAGGAACTGCACGTGTGTCAATGGGAGCCATACGAGTATGCCGAGCGTATTGCCGCCGAGGGCGGTGAGCCTCTGCCCACTCTTGATGCCCTGCGCGAGCTTCAGTCATATATGGAGCGAAATGGGCGCAAGGCTATCCATACATCCACTCAGATAATCATAGCCCCTGGCTTTGAATATCGTATAGTTGACACACTCGTCACCAATTTCCACCAGCCGCAGAGCACATTACTACTGTTGGTGAGTGCCTTTGTCAAAGGCGATTGGCGCAGGATTTACGACTATGCCTTAGGCCACGGCTTCAGGTTCCTGAGCTATGGAGACTGCTGCCTTTTGAAGAATTAAGAATTAAATAAAACACAGAGACACGGAGACACAGAGGATTAATAATTTAGGTGTTAAAGAAGGCCATTTAGAAGCGTCCGCTGTAGGGTCTTACTTTATGTAAGACCGCCCGCCAGGAAGACATCACGAATAATGGCTGCGCATCGGCGGTATTACACGAGGTAAGACCCTACTGGGGACAGGATTTCGTCAGACCCCCCTCTGTGTCCTTCAAAAAAACTTAAAAAAGAGAACTCTGTGCCTTTGTGCCTCTGTGTTTAAATTAAAAAAATAGATTATGAAAAAAGGAGATAAAGTAAAATTCGTGAGCGAAGTGGGCGGCGGTATTGTCGCCGGCTTCCAGGGAAACAATATAGTGTTGGTGGAGGATGAGGACGGCTTTCAGATTCCTACACCTATTAATGACGTTGTGGTGGTGAACGACGACGAGGACTACAACACGTCGAAGATTGTTGCGGGAAAGGTGCAGAAGAAAGGCATTGAGATTCCTGACGACGACTTCGACTACGACCCCGCCGACCGTCCCGTCACATTCAAGGCACCAGCCGAGGAACGCCGTGGCGGCGACAAGCTCAACGCCTATCTCGCCTTTGTGCCCATGGATGTGAAGGCCATCTCCTCATCACGCTTCGAGACCTATATCGTCAACGACTGCAACTACTATATGCACTATGCCTACATGACAGCCGAGGGCAACAGTTGGAACCTCCGCTCAACGGGTGAGGTTGACCCCAACACCAAGCTCTTCATCGAGGAGTTCGGACGCGAGGACCTGTCTGAAATGGAACATGTCTGCATACAGATTATTGCATACAAGCGCAAGAAGACCTTCCTCAAAAAACCGGTGATAGACTCCGAGTTCCGCATCGACCCCGTGAAGTTCTACAAGCTCCACACCTTCGAGGAGAACGACTTCTTCGAGCAGCCCGCACTCATCCACACCATCATCGAGAACGACCAGCCTCCCCGCCCTCTCGTCCTCGACGCCAAGGCGTTGAAGAAGGAGATGATGCAGAAGGTGAAGGCCGACCTGCGCCCGGTGTCCCACGCTCCCAAGCCCAAGGACGAGAAGGATGCTCCGGTGGTTGTTGACCTCCACATCAATGCCCTTCTCGACAGTACGGCGGGTATGACCAATAGCGACATTCTCAACTATCAGTTAGAGAAGATGCGCAACACCATCTTCGAATACAAGAACCAGAAAGGCAAGAAGATTATCTTCATCCATGGCAAGGGCGAGGGCGTGCTGCGCCAGGCAGTCATCCACGAGCTCCGCTATCGTTTCAAGAACATGCCCTATCAGGACGCCTCGTTCCAGGAATACGGCTATGGAGCAACACAGGTAACAATCAAATAGAATAAGTTATGAAACACGGATATATAACTGTGGCAGCCGCAATACCGCGCGTCAAGGTTGCTGACACTGAACACAACGCCGCCGAGATATTGGCAATGATATCCGACGCAGAGGACAAGGGCGTGGAGATTATCGTCTTCCCCGAACTGTGTATAACCGGATATACATGTCAGGACCTCTTCCGCTCCGACGTGCTCCTCAGCAAGTCGGAGGAGGCACTAATATCACTGCTCAATGCCACGCGCAAGATGGACATTATATCTATTGTAGGCATGCCCGTGGCTGTTGACGGACTCTTGCTCAACTGTGCCGTTGTGCTCCACAAAGGCTGCATCATAGGTATAGTCCCCAAGACTTACCTGCCCAACTACAGCGAATTTTATGAGAAACGGTGGTTTGCTTCCGCACAAGACCTCTCCGACGAGCGTCGGGTCTATATAGCGGGCAGTCCTGCCGTGATTTCATCCCGACCCAAAATTTTCACCACCATCGACGGGGTGAAGTTCGGCATCGAGATATGCGAGGACGTTTGGGCCCCCGTGCCGCCAAGCAACAACCTTGCACTGGCAGGAGCCGACATCATCTTCAATCTCTCGGCAAGCGACGAGCTGATAGGCAAGCACGCCTACCTGCGCTCGCTCATCTCGCAGCAGAGCGCACGCACCATCAGCGGCTATATCTATTCATCCTGCGGATTCGGCGAGAGCACACAGGACGTTGTCTATGGAGGCAATGCCATGATTGCCGAGAACGGAAAGATTCTCGCCGAGGCAATGCGATTCCGGCTTGAACCGCAAATGGAGATTCAGCAGATTGACATCGAACGCATACGTTCGGAGCGTCGCTCCAACACCACCTTCATCAATGCCCAGCGCCACGGCATTGCCGACACTGTCGAATGTAAGGCCACGTCAAATGACACAGCCTTCACCCTGCTGCGCTACATTGAGCCACTGCCCTTCATACCCAAGACGGGCGACATGGCTGCCTCATGCGAGGAGATTCTCAACATCCAGATGTCAGGACTCGCCAAGCGTCTCCACCATACGGGATGCAAGAACGTGGTGGTAGGCATCAGCGGCGGACTCGACTCTACCCTCGCCCTGCTCGTATGCGTGCGCACGTTCGACTATCTTTCGCTCGACCGCCGCGGCATCCATGGCATCACCATGCCTGGCTTCGGCACCACCGACCGCACCCACGACAATGCCGTCGCGCTTATGGAGTCCTTGGGTGTCACATCTCTCGAAATCCCCATCGCCAAGAGCGTAGCACAGCATTTCGAGGACATCGGTCACGACATCTCCGTGCACGACGTGACCTACGAGAACGGACAGGCACGCGAGCGCACTCAGATTCTCATGGACTATGCCAACAAGGTGAACGGTATGGTTGTAGGCACGGGAGACCTTAGCGAGCTTGCCCTCGGTTGGGCTACATACAACGGCGACCACATGTCGATGTACGGTGTCAACGCAAGCATTCCCAAGACCCTCATCCGCCATCTCGTGAGCTATGTGGCGTCGAATGACGTGGATGAGACAAGCCGTGCCACCCTGCTCGACATCATCGACACGCCGATAAGTCCCGAACTTATTCCCGCCGACGAAAACGGAAACATCAAGCAGAAGACGGAAGACCTCGTGGGTCCTTACGTGCTTCATGATTTCTTCCTCTACAACTATCTGCGCTTCGGTTTCTCGCCCTCGCGCCTTTTGCTGATGGCAGAGAAAGCATTCGACGGCAGCAATCCCGATGCAGGCAGTTTCGACCGCGAAACCATCCTCCACTGGATGCACACCTTCTTCCGCCGTTTCTTCGCCCAGCAGTTCAAGCGTTCGTGTCTGCCCGACGGTCCCAAGGTGGGAAGCGTGAGCCTCAGTCCGCGTGGCGACTGGCGAATGCCTAGCGATGCTTGCTCAAGAATGTGGATAGAGGAAGTGGAGTCGCTACGCGAAATTAAAGAATCAAAAAATTAAAGAATTAAAATATTGTGCGTATGAAAACAACTAAACTAATCTTCGCGGCATTACTGATGATGGCATCGTCAGCTTATGCACAAAAAAAGTTTGTGGGTGGCGACATCTCAAACCTCACTTCCAATGAGGCTTGTAATCCTACATACTATGATTTCGACGGCAACAAATGCCCAGCTCTTGAACTCTTCAAACAGCAGGACTTGAATGCCATGCGTGTGCGCCTGCACGTCAACCCGTCGGATTTCCCTGACAACGACCCCAACTGCTGTCAGGACCTCGAGTATGTCAAGGCTCTCGGCAAGCGCATCAAGGACGCGGGATTCAAGCTGATGCTCGACTTCCACTACTCCGACACATGGGCTGACCCCGCAAAGCAGTGGACTCCAAAGGCTTGGGAAGACCTTACTGATGACCAGCTCTACACCAAGATCTACGAATATACCAAGGACGTGCTTCTGCAGATGAAGGAAGCCGGAGCCGCACCTGAGCTTATACAGACGGGAAACGAGATAAGCTACGGTATGCTTTGGGGGAAATCCACGGCATCAGCATCTTCACTTAAGAAATGCTACTCAGGCAACAATGCCAACTGGGACCGCTTCACCACTCTCCTGAAACAGGCAGGCAAGGCTTGCCGCGAGGTGTGTCCCGATGCCAAGATTATCCTCCACACCGAGCGTGCCGCACAAACCAACGTGCTCACTAACTTCTACGACAAGATGAAGTCGGCAGGAGTGGATTACGACATCATCGGCCTGAGCTATTACCCTATCTGGCATAACACCATCTCCACACTCGAAACGGCAATCAAGACCCTCGAAACAAGATACACCGACAAGGACATCATGATTGTAGAGGTGGGATATGGCTACAGTTGGCTGCCCGGCAACCAGACCTACACTCCCTCTTATGCCGTGTCAGAGGCAGGACAGAAGCAGTTCACCGAGGACCTCATAGTCATGCTCAACAAGCACGACAAGGTGACTGGACTTTTCTGGTGGTGGATGGACTACAACGCCTATCCATGGGCAACAACACAGATGAATGGCTGGTGGTATGCGCCTCTCTACGACAGCAATACAGGCAAGCCCCTTGCTGCCATGGAAAGCCTTAAGGACTTCCTCGAAGGCGAGACTGCCATACGCGGCATCGAAGCCGACAATTCAAATGAAAGCGATGTATGGACAACCCTCAGCGGCATGCGGACAAGCAAGCCCACACGCAAGGGTATATACATTCACAATGGCAAGAAGGTAGTACTGAAATAATATAAGGTTGTACTAAGCTAACATATAAAATGGGGATGCGGTCGAAATTAGCCGCATCCCCGTTTTTTTATAATGTCAATAAAAGGGCTTAAAAGAATCTCCTGCCCGCAGCGTTGAAGTTTCCGTCCTGCGTTGTTATCATTATGCCTTTGTCTGAAATTGTCTTCTTGACAACATTGCCTGCCTTCACTCCTGACTCCACCTCACGTATGCCAGTGGCGCTGCTGTCCACACAATAGAGTGTGATTATTACGCCGCACTGCTTGTTGGCAATAGTGAACGGCAGAGTGCCTGTGGCGGGATTGTCAGATATATCAATGGTGTGCGTCACATACACTGGCGAACCGTTGTCCTTGGCGGGAAAAACGTAGTCGGTGGAAGTGTAGTTTGTGCCGTTGAACTCACTGATATATGCGTCAGAGTCATAGTTGCTGTATCCGTAGAACGTTGCCTTGATAACCGCCTGCCCCTCGGGGATGTTGATGGTAAAAGGCACGCCGGCAGAATACTTCACGGCATTGCTGACGCCTTTGGCATAGGCCTTGCTCTTGCTGTTGCTGATTGAGAAACCATTGGCGAAGTTCCACGTTCCTGTGGAAGGAGAAGACTCGTAAGTACTGTTCGAGAGTTCATTCAGAGTAGCGTCGCCGGCGGCATTCTTTATGTCCATCTTCTGCTTCCATGCCGGATATTCCACTTCGATGACGTTCTGGCACCAGCTGCCTAAATACTGGTAGCTGGCACGGTTGCCTGCCATGAGCGATGTTGCCACGGGCAGCCCTTTGCTATCTACAACTGGCTCTGAGTCGGCATAGTTGTAGAGGAAACGGTAGAACAGGTGCGGATAGTCGTTAGTGTAGATTGCGAAGATAGGCTGGTATGCTTTTGACTCGTCATACGACGCCGTGGCTATCTCATATTCCGTGTAGGTGTATGTCTTTCCGTTGTAGGTGTATGAGCGTGACTTGCCGCGCTCCTTCAGTTTGTTGAAAAACTTCTGGTAAATGGCCTTGCCGCTCTCGCCGCCTATCTGTATGAAGCGTCCCCAGATGCTGCTGCCCTCCTTGTCGATGACGCGGCGGTCTTTGAGACCATCGGAGTTGGTGAAGTCTTCAATTGCCTTGCCTTCTATGCGGTGTTTGTCGAGCCATTCCACGGCACTGGTGATGCACTCCTGCAGTTCCTCCGACGGGTCATCGAGGGTCATGAGATAACTGAGCAGCGTGGCAGACTCACTGCCGCTTATCGATGGCAGCTCATGCGGGCGTCCCTCGGTAGGCAGGAAGTCCTTGGGGTCGTGCTGTGCGCACCATGCAGATTTTGTTCCGTTGTCGTCCACCTGACACTTGATGACACACTGCAAGGCCTTGTCAAATGCCGTCTGACACTGTGCACGCACGTCCTCGTCCACCATATCGACAAATAATCCCTTGTTGCCGATGATGTCTGCAAGTATCTTCATCATGTTTGTCATCAGGTCATCATTGAATGTGATATAGTTCTGATAACTATACTTGTCAGTGGATAACGGCCAGTATTGTCCCCAGCCTCCGCTGAGTCCCTTGCCCGCCGTGATAATGAGGCTGACCGCCTTTTGGAATGCCGTGCGGTATTTCTCCACCTTCGTCTTCTGGTAAACGCGTGCGAGGAAACGCATCTCCTGCGTGGTTGCATAGTTGTCGAAGCAGGAGTGTTCGCCCCTGCTTTTTTGCAGTGCAGCAAGTTCACTGGCAGTGAGTTTGTGCAGCTGGTCGTTCTTCATCCAACCGCCGTTGGTCTTCTGCACAGAGAGCACGATGTCGGCCACCTTCATTGCTTCGTCTGTTCCATACCAGTCATCGCCCATACCGCCGGAGCATACGTTCGCCCATGTCAGCGATGACAATGTAGCTGCCTTTGCATTGAAACCAAAGGCAATTGCCACAAGAATAATTAAAAAGATTTTTTTCATAATAAATTAAATTAATTGTTTGATTTGTTTAATATACATAATTTTTAATTCTTAACTTCCAATATACAGGCAAATCATTCCGAGCAATACCAGAGCCAGGTCAAGCGCCTTGGCCTTGAGGTTCTTCTCGTGGAAGAACACCGCCGCACAGGCAAAGCTCACTATCACGCTGCCTCGACGTATCATCGACACGATGCTGATCATCGCCTCCGGTTGGGTCAGTGCATAGAAATACACAAAGTCGGCGGCACTCAGGAACACACTCACGCAGACAATGCTCCAATCCCAGTGGAAGGGTGTCGTCTGCTTTCTCTTGGGCCACCACAGGATAACGAGCATCGCGCCCATCATGATACATTGGTATATTACATACCAGCTCTGCACCATCATCTTGTCGAGACCTGCACCGCCGCTCTCCACCGGAGCCATCAGATACTTGTCATACAGTCCGCTAATGGCACCCATAACCGCCGCACCCACAATCATCCATATCCAATGGTCATGCTTGAAGTCGATGCCCTCTTTTTTTCCGCTGCGGCTCAGCATCATAAACGACACCACGGCGAGTATCACTCCCGCCCACTGCCATGCGTTAAGTCGCTCGCCAAACACGAGCATAGCACCGACAAGCGTCATCACTGGTCGAGTGGCATTGATAGGTCCCACTATGGACAAAGGCAGATGCTTTATACCGAAATATCCCAATATCCAGCTGCTCAACACGATACAACTCTTCAGCACGATGTATTTGTGCATTTCCCAGCCACCGCTGCCCACGTGGAATATCGTTCCGTCGAGCGCGTCAGAGTTATAGCTGACAATGATGAACGGAATGAAAATCAGTGACGACAGCACCGTGTTCAGAAACAACACGGGAATAACGGCATTGCCCTTCAATGCCTTTTTCTTAAATGAGTCGTAGAACCCCAACAGGGTTGCCGACATAAAAGCTAATATTACCCAATACATCTCAAATCTTTCAATATTTTAATTTTTCAATCTTTCAATATTCAATCTTCTCAAGAAACAACGCATTGCCTGGCATCGACTCTCCTGCCCCAGTGCGCTTTCCCTCTTCAATCACTCGCCTGAATCCGTCGAGCGTCAGTCGTCCACGCCCCACATCTACCAAGGTGCCTACAACGGCTCTCACCATATTGCGCAGGAATCTGTTGGCGGTAATTTCGAAATACCAACTCGTCTCACTTACTTGATGCCACCGTGCGGCAGTGACATGACATATGGTGGTCTTGGCATCGGAGTTGCTTTTGCAGAAAGCACCGAAATCCTCGTATTCCATAAGTATCTCAGCCGCCTTGTTCATCATGTCGAAGTCGAGGGCGTATGGGGTGCGATATGAGTAATGCCTCAAGAAGGGGTCTTTCTCTGTGTGCACATAATAATGGTATGTGCGGCTCTTGGCCGAGAATCTTGCGTGCATATCATCGCTCACTCTCTCCATTTTTCTTATGGCGATGGTGGGCGGCATGATGCGGTTGAGCCTATAAGCCGTCTGAGGGCAATCGAGCTGAAGGTCGCAGTCGAAGTGAGCCACCATTGTTCTTGCGTGCACTCCCGTGTCGGTTCGGCCTGCCCCCACCACCTCAATGTCCTTCCTTAGAATCGTTGACAATCCCTTCTGCAGCACCTCCTGCACGGATATGCCGTTGGGTTGTATCTGCCATCCATGAAATGGCGTGCCGTCATAACTTAGTGTGATGAAATATCTCATTGCCTTGTCTTTTGTGCTGCAAAGGTAATGTTTTTTATTGAAATATCAAAGGAAAACCATATATTTTTCTAATAACACGAAAAAAATAACAAAAAAATTTGGTGGTTTCAAAATAAAATCTTATTTTTGCAGCAAATAGAAAATATACACCAAAAAATAGAAATGAATTGCAAATAAAAAAAATAAATAACAGGTATATATGAAACTAATATTTAAAAAAACATTAAAGTTAGCTGGCGTTGCGATTGCGCTTACTACACTCAGTGCATGTACTGAAAAAATGGTATTTAACGACAACCCAAACGTAAATCCTGATGACAATGGGCTTACTGAAGTTCCCATGGATTTTGATTGGAACATGTCCCAGGACGTTGCGATACAGTTGAAAAGCGATGTCACAACCCGTGCGTACATATATGAGGATGAGAACTTACAGAAACTCATGTGCACTACTGTGCTTGAGGCCGACAAGCCTGAAACTATTCATCTCACAGCTCTCAACTTATTGGAAAAATTATATCTTGCTTATATCGATAATAATGGTAAGACTGCAGTGCGCACCATTGATATCGAACAAAGTAAGATTCTCACTCGCTCTGTCAACATATCTGGCGAAATTTCTGATGCAGCCGAGACACTGCCGGCAATGGAAGGAAACAAAACCATAATATTCTCGCCCAATAGTACGGTGTATGGCACAGTGCTGTTTGAGGACATGTATCCCGAAATGGGCGACTATGACATGAACGACTTCGTGCTTGGCTATCGTAAGCAGTATGGCAAGACCGAAACATCGGAAACCCTGGAAATCACTCTTCAGATACGTGCCATCGGCGGAAACCTGCCGTTTGTGCCGGGAGTTGAGGTAAAAGGAGTTGATGTGAACGGACTCGATGTGAGCTGGACAACATCCGACTCGCGCCTCTCGGTGGAGAATGTGTCGGAATTTGATGCCACCGGCACTCCCGTTTTCCGTGTGAATGGAGCGCAGGACATAAAGCCAAACGGAAGTTTCTTCAATGTCAGTCTGCCAAAGGTGGCGAGTGAAAACTTGCCTTATGTCACAATCTCTCTCACACGTCCTATAGATGATAAAGCCATGTTGGACATAAAGGACAAAGACCTCAACTTCTTCATCTACAATACAAAGAGCAAGGTGGAGATACATGAGAAAAATACAGGAGTTACACGATTCGCGTCAAACAGCGATGAGAAGAAATTCCATAAAGAAGGACTGGTTTGGGCGTTCAGGGTGGAAGGATATATGCCTCATACTATTGAGGGGAAAAAGATTGACGAGGTGTTCCCGAAGATTTCAAGCTGGATGAGAAGCAGCGGTAAAAAGGACGCCGATTGGCTCATTAACTACAACCCCAATCTCGTGATCGACTATTCGCAAGACAATGGAACGGGTGACTCTGATGCTCAGAAGGAACCTTACATCAACATCAAGCAAGCTGTAGTGGAGGCTCCTGCCGCCGGAGGAAAGGTGGAGGTGCCCATAGAGGCCAACTGCGACTTTGACGTGTGCTTCGGCGAGAAGGGATGGATATACGACTTCAACAAGGAAGAGGGCAAACTCATTCTCTTCGTATATAACAACTTCAACGGTACGGACAAGACCGCTACCGTCACCCTGACCCCAACCAGCGACATAAGCAAGAAGTTCTCATTCCAGATAAACCAGAAGTCGGAGGCTTATAGCGGCGCACGCATTACAGCCAACGAAACCTTCCGCAATAATATCCAGAATCTCGTTAAAGCCAACGGCGGAGTGATTGATGATGTAAAGAAGGTGAAGATAATCGGCCACAGCGACAAATACAGTGGATACACTGCTAAAGCACTACCTTCCAATGTGTGGAGAATAGCAGGCAATGACAAAAATCTGCCACATAATGTATATATGGAATGGGATGCAGCAACCGCCACCATCACCGTCTCCACTCCGGGATCAGTAGTCAGCACCGGCAACACTTGTAGCAAAATGTTCCAAAACTGTCCTGGCCTGGAGGAGGTTGACCTCTCGGGACTTGACATCTCGATGTGCACCTCCATGGCTTCCATGTTCTTCAACTGCCCCAAGCTGAAGCATGTGGACCTCACTCCGCTTAACACTTCACAAGTGACCGCCATTTGCGGTTTGTTCACTATGTGTGCAAGTCTTGAGACAGTAAACATGAATGGACTGAACACGTCAAACGTAACCAATATGGCGAACGTATTCGACCGTTGCTATTCGCTCAAGTCAGCAGATATCAGTACGTGGAATACGGATAAGGTTACAACCTTTAACCGCATGTTCAATAACTGTCAGAAACTTGCCGAGGTGAAATTTAATTGTAGCAAGACATCCCTGACGGCAGACGGAGTGAAGGAGATGTTTGTAAACTGCTATATGTTGCCGTCAGTGGATATGTCATCGTTTGACTTCCATGATGCCACCAATTTCACTTCAATCTTCAGCAATTGCAAGAGTCTTCAGACCGTCGTTTTCGGTAAGGACAACACATCCAAGATTACCAACATGACTAACGCTTTCGCCAATGTTGGAGGCAATGGCGAGTTCACATGTGTCAATGCCGACTTCTCTTCAGTCACCATTATGGACAAGGCATTTAGTGGCTGCACTGCCACTTCCATCAATCTCTCAGGATGGAAGACGACATCTGTGCAAAAACTTGGCAACACGTTTGGCGGTCTCGCTAATGCGAAGAAGATTAACCTCTATGGATGGAGTGCAGACAATGCTACAAATATCGGCAGAATGTTTGATGGAGCAAAGGTAGTGGAAGAGATTGACCTTGGACCAAATTTCAACGTGCCTGCCAGCACTAATATCGACTATTGGTTCTATTGCACATCAGACACGTCGAAGAAGACCACATTGAAGTGCTCTCGCACCACATACGATACGATTCAGGAATTCATCAAAAACAAAAACGGAGGTAACAGCAAGGACTTCCTCACCCAATATTGCACATTCAGCATCTATTAAAAATAAGGAAAAAAATACCGTAGGCTTCCAACCTGCGGTATTTTTTATCACTTAGTGAGGGGTGAATCGCAAAATGTGATACCTATTCCACATCAAAGAATTATCGGATTTTTTTTGGAAGGATATGATACAACAAAAGGAATATATACGAATAACATACACTTTCGGAAGTTAAGGAAGTTAAAGAAGTTAAGGAAGTTAAAGA
>JALFIX010000197.1 GCA_022775105.1 Prevotella sp.
GGATGTGTCTCATCAACGAGGAAAAGGTGCAGCGCAGCGAGAAATACTTCGCCGACCACGGCGTGGTGGCAACACTCACCGGCCGCCTGCTTCCCGTGATAAGGCAGCTCATCAGCGTGCCCGCAGGACTCGCAAAGATGAACTTCGGCAAGTTCATCCTCTACACCACCATCGGAGCCGGAGTGTGGAACTCCATACTCGCCGCCCTCGGATGGTATCTCCACTCGATAGTGCCCGAAAGCCAGCTCGACGCCAAGATTGTCGAATACTCCGACTATATAAAGATTGTCATCGTGGCTGCCGTGGTAATAGCGGCGGCATATTTCGCCATAAAGAAATTCAAGAAACATTAATTATCATATATGATCGATATGGAAAAACTGAACAACCATTTAGTGATTATGGCAGGAGGTGTAGGAAGCCGCTTCTGGCCCATGAGTACAGAGGAAAAGCCCAAGCAGTTCATTGACGTGCTCGGAGTGGGCAAGTCGCTGCTGCAGCTCACCGCCGAGAGATTCGGCGGCATCTGCAAGCCACAAAACACATGGGTAGTGACCAACAGGGCATACGTGGATATCGTGAGGCAGCAACTGCCCGAACTGCCCGCAGGAAATATCCTGTGTGAACCATGCCGCCGCAACACCGCTCCATGCATAGCATACGTGAGCTGGAAAATCAAGTCGCAAGACCCCAAGGCAAATATAGTGGTAACGCCCAGCGACCATATCGTCACCGACACCGAGGAATTCCGACGTGTCATCAAGTCATGCCTCAACTTCACGGCTGACTCCGACGCCATCGTCACCTTAGGCATGAAACCCACACGCCCCGAGACCGGATACGGATACATACAGGCCGACCTCAGCAGCAGCTCACTGCGCAACAAGGAAATATTCCGTGTATATTCATTCAGGGAAAAACCAGATTTCGAGACCGCCAAGCAATACATCTCGAAGAACAACTACTACTGGAACGCGGGCATCTTCATCTGGAACGTCAGCACCATAGTGAACGCCTTCCGCATCTACCAGCCAAACATATCGAAGATATTCGAGGCAATGCTGCCCATATACGGCACCGAAAAGGAACAGCAGCTCATCGACGAGCGGTTCCCCGAATGTGAGAGCATATCAGTGGACTACGCCATCATGGAGAAGGCTGAGGAGATATTCGTATGCCCCGCCGACTTCGGATGGAGCGACCTCGGCACATGGGGCTCGCTGCTGGTGAACACCAGGAAGGACCTCTACGGCAACAGCTGCATTGGCAACGACATCCAGGTGTATGAGACCAATAACTGCATCATCCACGCCACACAGGAGAAGAAGGTGATCGTGCAGGGACTCGACGGATATATCGTGGCTGAAAACGACAACACGCTGCTCATCTGCCGTCTGTCGGAGGAACAGCGCATCAAGCAATTCACGGGAAAAAACTGATACGGAATTATACACATTAATTAATATACAATTATATTTTATGGAAAACAAGAAAGTTGCTCTAATCACAGGTATCACAGGACAGGACGGCTCATATCTCGCCGAATTTCTCATCGAAAAAGGATATGAAGTGCACGGACTACTCCGACGCTCATCGTCATTCAACACAGGACGCATTGAGCACCTGTATCTCGACGAATGGGTGAGGGACATGAAAAAGGCAAGGTTGGTAAACCTGCACTGGGCCGACATGACCGACTCTTCGTCGCTCATCAGAATCATCGGCGAGACCAAGCCTACGGAAATCTACAACCTCGCGGCACAGAGCCACGTGAAGGTATCGTTCGACGTGCCGGAATACACTGCCGACACCGACGCAGTGGGAGTGCTCCGACTGCTGGAGGCAGTGAGAATCTGCGGACTTGAGAAGACATGCCGCATATATCAGGCTTCGACATCCGAACTCTACGGAAAGGTGCAGGAAGTGCCGCAGAAGGAGACCACTCCCTTCTATCCGCGCTCGCCATACTCGGTGGCAAAGCTCTACGGATTCTGGATCATGAAGAACTACCGCGAGTCGTACAACATGTACTGCTGCAACGGTATCCTCTTCAACCACGAGAGCGAGAGACGAGGCGAGAACTTCGTCACACGAAAGATTACACTCGCCGCCGCACGCATAGCACAGGGATATCAGGACAAGCTCTACCTGGGCAACCTCAACTCGCTGCGCGACTGGGGATATGCCAAGGACTACGTTGAATGTATGTGGCTCATACTGCAGCAGCCCGAACCCGACGACTTCGTGATCGCCACGGGAGAATACCACACCGTGCGCGAGTTTGCCACACTCGCCTTCCGCGAAGTGGGCATCGAGCTGGAATGGAAGGGAGAAGGCGTTGACGAAAAGGGATACGACAAGGCCACGGGCAAGGCTCTCGTGGAGGTTGACCCGAAGTACTTCCGCCCCGCCGAGGTTGACCAGCTGCTGGGCGACCCGACTAAGGCAAAGAACCAGCTGGGATGGAATCCCACGAAGACATCTTTCGAGGAACTGGTGAGAATCATGGTAAAACATGACATGAAGTTCGTGAAAAAACTGTTCTTAAAGGCTCAAGTGGCAGAATAACAACGATGGCACTGGACAAGAATTCGAAAATCTATGTGGCAGGACACCGCGGACTCGTGGGTTCTGCCATCTGGAACAACCTCAAGGCAAGAGGTTACAACAACCTCGTGGGACGCACACACTCGGAACTCGACCTCACCGACCAGAATGCGGTGAAGGACTTCTTCGACCGGGAGAAACCCGACGCCGTGGTGCTCGCCGCGGCTTTCGTGGGAGGCATCATGGCCAACTCGCTATACCGCGCCGACTTCATCATGCAGAACATGAAGATGCAGTGCAACGTAATCAGCAACGCCTACTCGCACGGGGTGAAGAAACTGCTCTTCCTCGGCTCCACATGCATCTATCCCAAAAACGCGCCGCAGCCGATGAAGGAAGACGCCCTGCTCACATCGCCACTGGAATACACCAACGAGGAATATGCCATAGCAAAGATAGCGGGACTCAAGATGTGCGAGAGCTACAACCTGCAATACGGCACCAACTACATAGCCGTGATGCCCACAAACCTGTATGGTCCCAACGACAACTTCCATCTGGAAAACTCGCACGTGATGCCCGCGATGATGAGGAAAATCTATCTGGCAAAGCTCATTCACGACGGAGACTGGCAGGCTATACGCACTGACATGGACAAACGTCCGGTGAACCCCGACGAGAAGCTCAAGGCCATCATCGGCGAGGGCAACGTGGACGGAAAGAACAGTCAGGAACGCATACTCAAGGCATTGGAG
>JALFIX010000039.1 GCA_022775105.1 Prevotella sp.
CAGCGTCACGCTTACTCCCACGTCGTGACTCTCGGGAGTGAGCGAGCCGTCCTGCTTCATCTTCATCTTTATTATCTTGAGATAACCGGCGAGGAGGGGTTGCTCCACAGAGATGATGTTCTCAGTGACAGAGCCGTCGGGGAGTGTTATGTATGCCTTTATGCGGAAAAGGGCCTCAGACTGGGAGTCTGCCCTTGCCGGGGCTTGACTGACGGCAGAAGCGGTGGCTACGGTGTTGTTCCTCGAAGGGAAGCTCACGGCATAATGGCATGTGCGGTGCTGACCGGGGAGAGGTATCTCCGTTGAGCGCACCACGGGATTGGCGGTGAAGGCGTATGTGCTGTCAGCCACGGCGAAGGAGGTGGCGAAGTCCTGGGTGAACACCTTCATGCCACGTATATCCACACCAGTGGTATCCACCACAAGGGCGGCGCAGCTGTTAGCCATATAGAGGTCAACATAATATGTCTCGGTGCAGCCGCACACCTCTATCACCTGTCTTGCGGTGAAGAGACCTGTGGTGTGGCTGTCGAGGGTGTCGGTGAGGTTGTCATACTGCAACTTCATATCATCGGGATGGGTGTCGTCCAGCGGGCGGATGTTTTCCGCGTCGGCTATATTTGCCACAACGAGATTACGGTAGTCACGTTCTGGCAGATACACCACGTATTCGGCTTGCGACGCATCCATCGTGTGGTTTTCAGTCTTATACAGTTTGTCGTCGGTATCATAGAATGAGAGAGTGATATCGTGTGCCCAGTCAGTGAATATACCGCTGAGTGAGGAGCTGAGTGCTTGTGCCACGGGGCGTTCCTCCTCCGTGCCGAGCTGTGTTTCGAGTTCGGTTTGGATGTTTGTTCTGAGTTTCAGGCGATATACGATTTTGTTGTCCAATCCGCAGTCGGAGTTGTCCTCGTCTATGATTGAGCACGACGTCAGGAGCACCGCCGCAGCGGACAGCATTAGCAGACAATACTTACTTCTCATTACCTTATTATATTATATAATATTGTTGTTATTATTATTTGTTACACGAAATAGTTTTAAGACTCCGGGATATTGTCGGATAGTTACCAAAAAGATGTTGGGTAGTTAGCACAATATCTTTTGGTAGTTAGCAGAAGATCATTCGGCAGCTCGCACAATACCACGTTATCCGTTGTCCTCACGCTACAAAGAGTTAAGTAATGGTATCACGACAACAGTTGTCGTGATACCATTATGACTTACTAAACGTGTCGGCAGTAGGACGGGCATACATAAAGTAAGTCCCTACGGGAAGCGGTGTCTCGACAGTTCCTTACTTCCGAAACTTGAAATCTACTATATTAGTCGATTGGAACATCGAATGTCAAACCATTCCGCCAATTGAGGTCAACAGAAAGACCGAGCTGGAGCTTTGATGCGCGGAGGTCAGGAATAGTGACGTAAGCGCTCTTCAAGCTGTTGATAGTGAAGTTGGCAGTAGTTGTGTAGTCCTGAATGAATACACGCGTTACACCTGTAGCAGGGAAGTTTGACTTATCAGCAGCAGGCCATTGAATAGTACCAGGAACACCAGTTGCAGCATTGGGGTCAAGTTCTGCAACGAGATAAAACTTCTGGTTCTTGCCTATCTTACCATCAACGCCATAGAACTCCTCATCACCATTTTCCAACTCAATGGCAACCTTAACTCTCTGCTGGTCATTAGCAGTACCAGTAACAAAGTTATCAAATACCAATGTGTAATTAGTAACGGTAGGTGTTGATGCTTTTGCATACATTCCAGTAGTTCCATTGATGTCCTTATCATAAACCACATAAGTTTGATTAGAAGAATTAGGATCAAGGAAATCCCATCCTACAGTTTTTGACTGACCACCGACAAGAATACCTGTAACCTTGAATCCATTAGAAGGAATCTCTATCTGACGGTTGGTAGTTTCTCCTGCAACAATATTTGCATTATCTTCAAGATGAGTCACTCCTGTTTTACATTGAACTGTAGTGGCAAGATTAGCAACACCATAATTGATATTATACTGAAGTGCTACTGTACGAGAATTGCTTTTAACTTCTTCTTCCCAAGCATTGAAATTGCCAGTTGCGGTCCAAGCCTGATCCCAGGCATTAACCACTGAGGGCCAATCATTATTAGTCAACTCAGCTGTGGTTGCACGGGCTGGAGTATTAACGAAATATGTGAGTGCAGCCGGGAATGTGACATTATTTGGATCAAAAGATAATTTGGGTGTAACAGAACCTGAATTACCAATATTTGCAGTAGTTACATAGCTAAATTTTGCAGTATTGTCCCAAGCTAACTGAGCTGCACCTTCTGGTAAAGCAAATGTACTTGGGAAGTTCAAATTATTATCATCACCATAAGACAACACCCCGTTATTATCAGTTACTCCGATTGTAGCATTTGTCGTTATTTTCTGTATAATTGCCCATGCCAACTTTTCTTCTGCAGAACTTGTTGGTTCTGTAGTTGGAACACTACCTCCTAATATACCTTGGCAGATGTCATAAAGTTCCTGAAGAACATACAACACGGCATGTCCTGAACCGGCACGGGCACCTGTAGTACCTATGTATATAAATTTTTTATATGCTTCTTCCAATGTAGCGAATTTGGAGCTTGAGGATGAATAAGCACTCAGATTATTCCAATTATAAGTGGTTTCGCTACTTCCTTGCGGAGTGAAAGTACAACTTGCATCACAAATACTATTTAAGAATGATGCAAAACTGCCAGCCGTAGTGGTATATCCTGCATTCTGACCTAAACAAGTAACCAAAGAATAATTAATATCATTCAAGGTCTTACCACTTAAGTTATTATTAGTTTCATTACTTGGTATTTCAAGAGCACCTTTTTCGAATCGAGAAGCATTATCTGTTCCTAATGGACCTGTTCCATAGAACAAAAATTTTGCTGTGGCAATAGGAATATTTACGTCATAATAAATCTTGTTCGACTTGCTGCCGTTCAACTCTGAATTGGAAATATTAGCTAATGAGATAACTTGGTCTATCTGCGTATTTGCTGTTCTTGAAGAAGCTGATGTAACATTCAAAACATCAGCAGACTTGAATGGCATAAGCAAGATATTGTTCATACCCAAAAAAGTATTTGTATGATTAGTTGGGTCATTCTGAGTATTGCCACCAGTCATACGAGTAGAGGTATTGCCAGTTACAGGCGTTGCGATATTGATCGCAAACTGGGTCTTCACGCTCTTGCCGTCATACGAGGGGTTGACGGGAGCATCGGTTACGTCGTCGGAGGACGAGCAGGCTACGAAACCTGCGGTTGACAACAGTGCTATCGCACCGTTGAGAACGTAATGATTAATTTTCTTCATAATTTTTGTATAATTAAATATTGTATATAATTGATTATTCAAGTTGTTCGGCATTGCGGCGGGCATCCTCGTTGCCTGCGGCTGCGGCACGGCGGAAGCGGCGGAGAGCCTCTTGCTTGTCACCCGTCATATAGAGGGCTACGCCAAGGGCATTCTGGGCGCGCTCGTCTGACTCTACGGTGCGGAGCATCGTCAGTGCCTCGGTGTATCGCTCCTCACGCAACAGCTCTGAGGCTCGGTTGATAACCGCGGCGGCTGAATCGGGCACATAGTCGTAATATATGCGGATATATCCTGAGTTGCGCTGGTCGCTCAGCACATTGTCCTTCAGGTATCTATATGTCTTTCCACCATTCAGGCGCTTCATCTTGCGCTCACGCTCGTCGAGGTTCTTCTCGGTATCGATGATGTTGAGAAGCTGGTCGCGCCCCTCTATATTACTGTCGGCAATCTGGTCGCGTAACTCTGTCCATGCCTCTCCGCCGTTGCATAGCTCAAACATGGCATTGCCCGTCTTAACCCTCTGCTTGATATAGTCGCGAAGGGCAGCGGCACGGTTCTGACCCAAGAGGTTGTTGCGCTTTACGCTTCCCTCGGGCGAGGCAAGTCCGATAATCTGTATGAGCTTAACACTCGACGTGGAGTCTGCCATAATCTGGCGCGTGATGCTCACGATGGTGTCGAGAGTGGCTGCATTGTCACGGAAGTCGTGCAGCAGTGTCCACTTGTCCAAGGGGAAGAAGACATACAAGGCTCCCTCCTCCTTGCGCAGTATGCGGGTGCTGTCATAAGGACGATACTGGGATATATGCTGCAACACGGGATTGTTGCGCTGAAGCTCGCCCGCCTTGCCTGTGTTGTCCTCAACGAGGGAGAACACGGGATGGAAGGGACGCTCGCAGAGGAAACTGTCACAGCAAAGGACTACGGCAGGACTTACCTCACAACAGCCCTCGCCCTCTACGGACGTGCAAAGCTGAAGTGTGGAGCCTTCCACCCATGGATAACGGAAGGTGTCGAGATATACCGTGCGGCTAATGACAGAGTCGGAGCCCGCAGGAACATACGAGGGCACGGCGGCATAGCGGTCGCCAAGCACAACACGGCGGCGCAGTTTCTTGGCATTGAGCTTGCCGCGCACAGTGACGGATTCCTCATAAATGGTGTCGGTGCCGCAAGTGAAGACCGGGGTCACCTGATAGGA
>JALFIX010000041.1 GCA_022775105.1 Prevotella sp.
GCCATACACACGATTCTTCTCTACGTCAAGACCGATGAAAGGAGTCTTTTCTCCCTTGTTTTCAAGAGCCTGTCCGTCAATCTTGTCGATGTTCCACTCGTGTGTCATTGCGTCTTTCATTGTTGACTTCTGGCAGGCGCATCCTGTGAGGACAGCCGCCATTGCTGTTGCGATAAATAGCTTTTTCATATCTTCTTTTTACGTATTAAATTATTAATTCGGCTGCAAAGTTACTACGAAAAAGGCAAATACGGAAATGTTTTAATATCTTTTATCTATTATAAACGTATGATTGTTTGCTCATTTCGTCTATTTTTCTTACCTTTGCCGCTAAAAAAATACACGATATGATGACAGAATCGCCGATACTTGCTTTGCAGCAACAGCGCATGCTGCTTGAGATTGAATACAACGTGGATAAGGAGGAATACCGCCGACAGATGGAGGCTCGTGGACTCGACAGACTCGCCAAACGTGGTGATGCCTGGCTCAACGTGCGCTTCGGACGCAGCTATTATAACTCGCTCAACCAACTTTCCGTGGAACTATATCGCACTCAGGACCAGGATATTGAGCATAACTTTGAGTTCGGAAGACCTGTGTGGATTGGCAAACTGTCGGGTGTCGTTAATTATGTGGATGGCGACAGGATGGTGGTTGTTGTGCCTGAGGGTACAGACCTTGTGGCTCTGCAGACGGCGGAAGGGCTAAATGTGCAGTTGGCTTTTGATGAGACTACATATCGCCTGATGTTTGAGGCTCTCGACCGCACTATCAGGGCGAGAGGACGATTAGGGTATCTACGTGACTTGTTCTATAGCAACCAGAAGGCGGAGACATTCTCTTTTGCCCCGATGCAATTCCCGTTTCTCAATGACTCGCAGGAACGGGCTGTGAATGAGGTGCTTAGGGCTAAGGATGTGGCTGTTGTGCATGGACCTCCCGGAACTGGCAAGACCACAACACTTGTTGAGGCTATATATGAGACACTGCGCAGGGAGAACCTGGTGTTGGTGTGCGCGCAGAGTAACATGGCGGTTGACTGGATATCTGAGAAATTGGTTGACCGTGGAATCAATGTATTGCGTTTAGGTAATCCCACGAGGGTGAACGACAAGATGCTATCGTTTACATACGAGAGGCGGTTTGAGTCGCATCCCGACTATACTCAGTTGTGGGCAATCCGTAAGGCAATCCGTCAGCTACGAGCCAACCGCAAGCGTGGCGACCGCACGTTTCATCAGAAATTAGAACGCTTGAAGGAGCGAGAGATAGAACTCGACTTGCGTATCAGGGCGCAGATATTCGGAGAGGCAAGAGTGATAGCATGTACATTAGTGGGAAGTGCCAACCGACTGCTTGACGGAATGAAATTCGGCACGCTCTTTATAGATGAGGCTGCACAGGCCCTTGAGGCAGCCTGCTGGATACCTATACGCAGGGCCTCACGGGTTATACTTGCAGGCGACCATTGCCAGTTGCCGCCTACAATCAAGAGTATTGCGGCAATGAAGGGCGGACTCGACAAAACACTTATGCAGCGAATAGTGGAACATAAGCCAGAGGCAGTGACATTGCTGACGATGCAATACAGGATGAACGAGGCGATAATGCGCTTCTCGTCCGACTGGTTCTATCATGGTCAGGTGGTGGCGGCTCCCGAAGTGAAATTCCGCGGTATTCTCGACCTTGATGTCCCGATGGAATGGAGGGAAATTAGGAATGAGGAATTAGGAATGAGGAATGAGGAATTTGTCGGTGAGAATTTTGGTAGGGTGAATAAGCCGGAGGCGAGGGAGACTCTGATGGCACTTGCTGAGTACTTTGTGAAGATAGGCAGGCAGAGGATTATTGACGAGCGCATTGACGTGGGAATAATATCTCCTTATAGGGCACAGGTGCAGTATCTCCGCCATTTGATAAAGAAGACCGACTTCTTCAAGCCGTTCCGCAAGATTATCTCCGTGAACACCGTTGACGGTTTCCAAGGACAGGAGCGCGATGTTATCCTTGTGTCACTTGTACGCAGCAACGAGGAAGGACAAATCGGTTTTCTACGTGACCTTAGAAGAATGAATGTAGCCATCACAAGGGCAAGAATGAAGCTCATCATCCTTGGTGATGTCAAGACACTGACAAAACATCCATTCTACAAAAAGCTTTGGGAATATTGTTTATTAAATGAAGAGTGAAGAATGAAGAATGAAGAATGGCTGCGCATTATCTACGTTTAGCTTATTCTTCATTCTTCATTCTTCACTCTTCATTTTTTTAAAGAAGGGGTTGGGAAAACCGAAGCTCGATTGTTCTTGTTAATAAAAAGAGCTAATGACAATGAATGTAAGAAAAGAAGACACGGCAAGTCTTTATCGCAAACATGCCTCAAAGATGAAGGTTGTTGCCCAATTGATTTTGGGTGACGATGATGAGGCTGACGATGCCGTCGGGGATGTCTTTGCCGACGTGGCCACAGGTAAAATATCCGCAGTGGAAGACAAAAGCGAAGGTATGCTCTTCACTTGTCTTCGCAACCGATGCCTGAATATCCTCAAGCGAAAAAGTCTGTTGGAAAGGATTATCGGAAAGATGCAACTCGACAATCGTGTTGACATCTCTCCACCCGAACGACAGATAGACCGACTTGAAGAAATCCTCGATTTCATCGACACAGGACTCACTCCGCAGACGGCACGTGTCGTCCGTATGCACTATCAACAAAAGATGAAATACCGGGAGATTGCAGCGGAATTAGGTATAAGTGAGGCTGCCGTGTACAAACATCTTGCACAAGGAATCAGTAAGCTCAAGGAGAAATTTAATTGACTAATATTAACCCCACAGATTATTTCAGATTATTATTTATAAGTCGATTATCACAGATTTTTTACTTTGCGCAGCCTAATCTGTGTAAATCAAAATTAAATTTATTCTGTGTAAATCTGTGGAAAAAAGAGAATTAAGAAATGGACAAGATTGAAAGAATAATCGATATGACGGAACATCCCGAGAGATATACAGAGGATGAACTGCGCCAGATGCTCATTGACGATGACGAGGGCAGCAGGATATATAAGACTATATCCGAAATCAACGTTGCGTTTAACATGGAGAATGGTATGCGCTTGTTGCAAAAGTCTAAACAACACAGCTTCATCAATAAGGCAGCTGCGGCAGTAATTGCGATATGCCTCATATCCGGTATTACATACGCTGCCGTGGCTTTAATACAACCCCAGAGGAGCCAAACAGAGGTGGTATCCCCAGCCCCTGCCGCTTCCCCCTCTGAGTCAGCCCCCGTGCCCGGTGTGTCAGCGTCGAGTTCCCCATCCCCCGTAGTAAAAACCTACGAGAACGCCCCTCTCGCCTCCATCATAGCCGATATGGCCCGCGCCTTCTCAAAGCAGCAGGCGTATCGCACCCACAAGGCTGATTCCCTCCGACTTTATTTCCGTCTCGACACCCGTCGCGGATTGGAGAAGAACATCGAGGAGCTTAACACATTTGAGAATATTAACATTGAAATAAAAGGAGACACCCTCGTGGTGGATTAAGTTATGACTGTCGTTATTTCCATTATATTCCTATTGCTGTTTATTCCGGCAAAAGGAAATGCCCAGCGCGTATCACGCGACTATCACGACCGCTCGATGTCGAAGGTGCTTATCGACCTCGACCGGGCATCGTCAAGATACCACATCAGTTTCATATATAACGAACTGGAGGACTTTACGGTAACAAAACAACTCGAAGACCGCCCCGTCTTGGATGCGGTACGCGATGTAATCGGCTTTTATCCACTGACTATGAACGTCGGCGACAGTATCATCACAGTGGAATGTATCAACAAAGCCGAACGACGACTCATCGGACAACTCATTGACGAGAACAACAATCCCGTGATTTTCGCCAATATCCAGTTGATGGCTATAGCTGATACCGCCTTCATCACCGGTGGCGTAAGCAACGAGAACGGACAGTTTGTCATCCCGTGCGAAGAACCGAGAGTAAGGATGAAAATCTCATGTATAGGCTACAAAAACATCGATTCCATCGTGGATATAGCCGATATTGGTACGATAAAGATGCAAGGCGAGCAGTATGCCATAAATGGAGTACTTGTGAAGGGACACCACCGTGTGGACAAGGTTGACCGCTCTGTATTCACCTTCTCGGAGGAACAGAAGAAGAACTCCCGCCAGACTCAGGAGATACTCACCACATTGCCTGGATTGCGCAATGACGTGCTTACGGGCAAATTGAAGACCATGAACGGCAAGTCGCTGAAGATACTTGTCAATGGTGTTGAGGCTACCGACAATGACCTCAAGAGCATACCCGTGGATAAAATCAAGAATGTGGAATATTACACGACTCCACCGGCACGCTATGCCGATGTGGGCACACTTATCAATATCAAGACCCAACCCCTTGATGCCGGTTATGCTGCCGGATTTGACGTGATGCAGGCTATGTGGACTGCCTTCAACAACACCAACCTCTTTGTGCGCTACAACAAGGGCAACCATCAGATAGCCTTCGACTACAATATGGAATATCGCAATAACTCCAATTGCGAGAGTGAGGATTCGTATGTTTTCACCGATGGAACCAACGTTTCTGACTATCTCTATCGTGGTGACTATCACTTCGGATATTGCAATCAGAACTTCAATCTCAAATATATATATAACAAGGAGGATGACTTCACCTTCCAGGCAAAGTTCTCGCCAAACGTCTTCAACTGGTTCTGGCGCACCGACAACGAGATAGAAGCCCATAATAATCCACTTTGGCAGGACGGTGGCGGAAGACAGGAGAGAAAGATACGCAGCTTCGGACCATCCCTTGACCTCTATCTAAACAAGAAGCTCAAGGGCAATCAGGAACTGACTGTTGACCTCCTCGGCACATATTACAATAACACCCAATCCGACCACAACAAGCAGTGGACCATCGCCGATACACCCCCCACCGGGGGGCAGGGGGGCTCGCTCCTCATCGACGATAACATGCGTTCCAAGAACAACAAATATTCGCTTATCGGCGAGTTGGCATATACTAAGTCGTGGGGCAAGACCAGTCTTTCCTTCGGATATAAGGCAACACTCGCCAAGGCCGACTATAAGATACGCAATATGTTGTCCGACTACAACGAGTATGCCTATACATCGCACAATGACAACCACTATTTCTACGGTGAAATCGGCGGAAATCTCAATAAACTGACATATCGTCTGGGTGTCGGTGGAACTTATATAAACACTGATAATGATGTGACAGATTATTCCAAGCTATATTTCACACCGAAGTTATTGCTGTCCTATCCTATAAAGAACGGCCAGCTCCAGCTTCTTGTGCAGTCATCCCCGGTTTTGCCATCCATATCTCAGCTCAGTAACAGTGCCAAGATATATATTCCGGGACTCATAGAGAGGGGTAATCCTTATCTGGAATCGGGTAACAGGAATAATGTGCAAGTATCGCTCAATCTCTCCCACCCGTATTTCGACATATATTCGCAGGTACTCGCTGACTATGTTTCCAACCCCATCTGCAGCAGTTTCCAGTGGGACGAAGTTGACGGCGACCGCAGTATAGTAATGTCACCCCTCAACGGCAAGTATGAGTTTGTGTATGGAGGATTGTTCTATGGAAGGTTGAAGCCGTTCAAGTCGGAGCTTTTCACCATAGGTTTCTCCGTAGGTGCATGGAATGATACATACAAGAGCGACATAACCGGTCGCCAGTCTCATTTCCGTATGCCAATAGATTGGGAAATCGGTTTCCGCAAGGGACGCTTCGGAGCTTCGTGGTACTATAATATTGTGACTAAGAATATCAACGGCCCGTTCCTGCATAAGAACGAGAACAACAGCAATCTGTCGGTATTCTATCAGCACAAGCAGTTGAAGGTTCAGCTCACGAGCATCTTCTTCCTGCGCACTCCTCATTACGAGTCGGAGGCATTGCCTAATGACATCCTTGCATTCCGTCATTGGAACGAGATTCCCGACCAACGCTCAATGGTATGTCTCACCTTCAGCTATAACATCTTCTCAGGCAAGCAGAAGGATGTGCAGAAGAAGATCAATAACTACGACTGGGATAAGGGAACTCTTTAAATGAAGAATGAAGATTCAACTTTCGCAAGTAAGGGAAGTTAAGGGAGTTAAGGGAGTTAAGGGAGTTAAAGACGTATGTTTTGCTCCTTTAATCTCGCGAAAGTAGCTAAAAAAACTATTGTCTTTAACTCCTTTAAACTCCTTTAACTCCTTTAACTCCCAAAATGCTTTGCCGTTTGAAGAATTATTGCTAAATTTGCGGCATGAAAAGTATTAAAGGTATATTGACTATAATAATTATGATGGGCTTGTGCTCTTCTGCCGTTGCACAGGATTCGCTCGGCGTTTCCGTGCAGCGTCAGGAGAGCACTGCTCATAATATCGCCCTTGACTTGGGGTGTTCCAATGTGGGATTCTTTGGCGATGTTGATACAATAAGGGGCTTGCAACTGAATGTGTTCACAAGTGTTGCGCGAAAGGAAATGCGTGGAGTGAGCATCGGCGGACTCGTTTCTTCAGTAAAGAAGAACGCCTATGGAGTGCAGATGTCGGGCTTTATCAGTGCTGTCAATGGAAGTATGCGTGGTGTGCAGGTATCCGGTATTTCCAATATCGCAAAGACAATGAACGGTGTTCAGATTTCGGGTCTTGGCAATGCCACAACCACCCCTTTCCGTGGTGTTCAGATTTCGGGTATTACCAATGTGGCAATGGGAGTGAAGCGCGGAATGCAGATATCCGGTGTGGCGAATATCTGTTCTTCATATATGCGAGGTATTCAGATTAGTGGTTATAACTATGCCGATTCGCTCAATGGTTGGCAGATAGGACTTGTCAATTCCTGCTACAGTCATCCCCGCGGTTGGCAGGTGGGAATCATCAACTTTAGTAAGGACACCAAGGTTCATAAGCTCGGACTCGTGAATATCAATCCCCTGACACGGGTTGACCTTATGACATATATCGGCTCGTCGTCGAAGTTGAATATGGCAGTTCGCTTCCGCAACCGCAGTACATATAATATCATAGGTGTTGGAACTCATTATATGGGTTTTGATGAGGAGTTTTCCGGTGCGGTGTTCTATCGTATAGGCCAGTATTTCACCCTTGCCCCGAAATGGTCGATAAGTGGCGACTTGGGTTATTTCCATATCGAGACATTCCAAAAGAACTCTAACGAGAGTCCTGAACGTCTCTTTTCCCTTCAGGCCCGACTGAATGTTGACTATCAGTTGACACGCATCATCGGGGCGTTTGCGTCAGTGGGATATGGCAATACGAGATATTACGACCATGCCAAGCTCTATCGTCAGAGAATGTTGGCAGAGTTAGGTTTAACGTTCAGACTAATAAGAAAATGAAAAGATGTGTAATAAGCGTATTGGCATTACTGCCAATGATGGCTATAGCGGATGTGCCTAATGTCGTAGAGGCGGATTCAGTGGCATCTGTTGATGCTGCTGCTGTTGACAGTATGGCAAGCCATTATCTCAAGCAGGTGATTGATGATGAAAAGAAGTCGGAACCGTCCATTTTTGCTTTCGACGATCCCGATAGACAGAAAAAGCATCCATGGAAGGCTGCGATAGAGACATTCGGTATCAATGTACTTGTGCAGAGTTTCGACCGCTTTATTCTCGATGCCGACTTTGCGCAGATATCGTTTAACTCCATCAAGCATAACATACAGAATGGTTTTGTGTGGGACAACGACCAGTTCTCCACCAACCTTTTTGCCCATCCATATCATGGTGGACTATATTTCAATGCCGCCCGTAGCAACGGCATGAATTTCTGGGAGTCAATACCTTATTCTTTCTGCGGTTCGCTCATGTGGGAGACTACCTGCGAGATAGAGCCGCCTGCAATCAACGACCTTATCGCCACGACGATGGGAGGAGTATGTATAGGTGAGGTGACCTATCGTATCTCCGACCTTATTCTTGACGACAGCAAGAGGGGTGGTGCCCGGTTCTGGCGTGAGCTTTTGGCAGGTGTCGTTTGTCCCATAAAGGCATTCAACCGTATCATCAGCGGTGATGCGTGGAAGGTGAGACACCAGTATTATAAGTATCACGACTACGATCGTATTCCTGTCAATGTTAATATCTCTACCGGTGCCCGTTATCTTGCCGACAACAACTCCTTTGTGCGTGGCGAGTGGAATCCGTATATCAACGTGGCTCTCGTATATGGTGACCCGTTCAGTGAGCGTGCCCGCAAGCCCTATGACTATTTCTCGGCGGATGTCACCTTCGGTCTTACCGGCAACCAACCGCTCATCAGCGGTGTTCATCTGCTTGGCCGTTTGTGTGGAGCACCTATTACCACCGGAGATGGCATGAAGGCGGAAATCGGTTTGTTCCAGCATTTCAACTATTACGACTCACAGCCTGTGAAGGACGGAACAAGTGAGGTTCCGTTCCGTATATCCGAGGCGGCAGCAATTGGCCCTGGAGTCATCTACAGATTCCCGCAGTTAGGTAATATAACGAAGCTCGAACAACGCATCTTCTTGGATGCCATCTTGCTTGGCGGTAGTCTTACGGACTATTACAACGTGATAGACCGCGACTATAACCTTGGTAGCGGTTACAGTGCCAAGATTAATACAATCATTGAGTTTGGCAAATACGGAACACTTATGTTCAATGCGGATTACTATCGCATATTCACTTGGAAAGGATATGAGGGCAAGGACCTTGCCACTATCGACCCTCTCTATCTGAATGCCCAGGGTGACAGGGGACATGCCACCTTGTTTGTGCTTAATCCGCATTTGGTGCTGGCAGTAAGTGATTTGTTGAGTGTCGATCTCTCTGCATCCTATTATTGGCGTGACACTAATTATAAGTATCACGACAATGTCTTTTCAAGAACATTTGACTTTAGGATGGGAGTAAGCGTGAAGATTTAAATGAAGAATGAAGAATGAAGAATGAAGAATGGGGCTGCGCTACGTTACGATTTATACAGGAACATTCGGAGGACGATGTAAAGACCCTTGCTCTTAAGGCGCATGGATTAGAGGGGGTTGACCTGCCTTTTGCGCTCGACCAGATAGCGGGCAGACAGACGGCGAGACGAAAGCTGCCTTCATGGGCAGCCGTGGATTCTATTGTCTATCCTCCCCATATCTCTATGGAGCAATGCTCCAGCGAGCAAACTGCCCTCTACAAGAAATCCGTATTGGATAGGCTTCATTGGCTTTCCCTTCGGTCGCCGAACGATGTTTCTTCATTTTTAATCGATTTGACCGGTGGTTTTGGTGTGGATTTCTCGTTTCTTTCCCGTGGATTCCGCAAGGCGGTATATGTTGAGCGTCAGGAGCATCTATGTGATGCGGCAAGCCATAACTTCCGTTGTCTTGGTATGGATAATGCTGAGGTGGTCTGTGAGGAAGCAGAGGATTATCTCGATTATTGCGATAATGCGGACGTTATATATCTCGACCCAGCCCGCAGGGATAGTCACGGCGGAAAGACATTCGCCATCAGCGACTGCACTCCCGATGTTATATCCCTCTTGCCGACGCTTCTGAAGAAGGCGAGGTTGGTGATGATAAAGTTGTCGCCAATGCTCGACTGGCGCAAGGCTGTGGCCGACTTGGGCGAGGAGAATGTTGTTGAAGTGCATATAGTTTCTGTGGATAATGAGTGTAAGGAGTTGATAGTGGTGTTATCGTCTCTCTCTTCATCTCCCTCCACATCTTCCTCCGCCTTTTGTCCTTCCCTTTATTGTGTCAATATATTGACGGGAACTCTCTCGACATTAGTCGTTCCCCTTTCCCGGCAGTCCCAGTGCGGCAAACAGGAGTTTGCCGTTTCGGGAAATCAGGAAACCGCGGCTTTCCCCGCCTTCTTATATGAGCCTAATGCCTCTATAATGAAGGCAGGCTGTTTCGATGCCCTTTGCGACAGATATCCCCATCTTATAAAGATAGCTCCCAATAGCCATCTTTTCATCTCGTCAGAGGAAATCCCTGATTTCCCCGGGCGTTCCTTCTCAATCGATAAAACTACCACTATGAATAAGAAAGAACTGCGCAAAGCCCTCTCAGGAATAACCTCTGCAAATATCGCCACACGCAACTTCCCGTTGTCCGTGAATGAACTAAGAAAGCGTCTCAAACTAAAGGACGGAGGAAACACCTATATCTTCGCCACAACCGACATAAACACTTGTCATATATTGTATATATGCGCTAAAATATCAAATAATATATAAAACATTTGGTATAATCAATGTTTTTTCGTACTTTTGCAGCCCGATTCATTATGAATATCATATAATTTAAGATAAAGATATGTCAGAAGTACAAATCGTTAAGGTCAGCAACAAGCGTCAACTTGAGGAGTTCATACAGTTTCATTATGACCTCTATCGTGGTAATGAATACGATGTGCCTAATCTGCACAGCGACGAAATCAACACGCTGTCAAAGGACAAGAATCCCGCCTTTGACTTCTGTAAGGCGCAGTATTTCCTTGCCTATAAGGATGGTAAGGTGGCTGGACGTGTGGCTGCCATCATCAACGAGAAGGCAAACAAGCGTTGGGAACAGAGCCGTGTCCGCTTCGGATGGATTGATTTCATCGATGATATCAATGTCTCGCGTGCATTGCTTAATGCCGTGGAAGAGTGGGGCAGGGAGCATGGTATGAAGGAGGTGGTAGGTCCGTTGGGCTTTACCGATATGGACCCCGAAGGTATGCTTACCTGGGGATTTGACCAGCTCGGCACTCAGGCTACAATATATAATTATCCTTATTATCCCCAGCATATAGAAAAGCTTGGCGGATGGGAGAAGGACAACGACTATGTGGAATATAAGATGTATGTGCCCGATGAAGTGCCTGAGAAATACACCAAGATTGCCCAGATGATAGAAAAACGCTATAACCTGCATGTCAAGAAACTCACACGCGACGAGGTCTTTAAGCAAGGATATGGTCAGAAGGTGTTTTCTATCATCAATGATACATTCAAGGATCTTTACGGATATTCCGAACTTTCGCAGAAGCAGATTGACCACTATGTGAAGATGTATCTGCCGATGGCAGACCTTAATCTCATCACATTAGTGGAAGACTGGAATGCCGACAAGAAGGTTGTGGGTGTGGGTATCACCATACCCTCGCTCTCACGTGCCTTCCAGAAATGCCGCAACGGTCGTCTGTTCCCCTTCGGTTGGTGGCATGTGCTTCGTGCATTGAAATATCAGAAGACAGAGGGTGTTGACCTCCTTCTGATGGGAATCCTGCCTGAATACAGGTCAAAGGGTGCCAATGCCCTGATGTTTGCCGACCTCATCCCATGGTATCAGAAATACGGCTACAAGTGGGGCGAGAGCCAGGTTGAGATGGAGACCAATGACAACGTGCAGAGCCAGTGGGGCCCGCTGAAGCCGGAGAACCATAAGCGCCGCCGCTGCTACGTGAAATTAATTAGGAATTAATTCCTAATTATTTTCCATTCCTAATTCCTAATTTTTATATACTCCCTCGGCGACATTCCATATACCGCCTTGAAGGCTACTGAGAATGAGCTGGCATTGTTGTAGCCTACGGCATACATCACGTCGTTGACGTTCTGATGACCGTCATCAAACAGGCGTGCCGCCTGTTTCATCCTGATATTGCGCAGGAAGTTATGCGGCGACTGATTTGTTAATGTCTTCATCTTGCGATAGAAGTGAACACGGCTCAGTCCCACCTCCTTGGCGATATAATCTATGCTCAGGTCGGCATTTTTCATATTTGCGTTGATTACCTTCATGACCCTCTCCATCAGCTTGTCGTCGGCAGTCAGCATGTCGAGGTTTTCCACTTTCTTCTCCTGGCTTTCCTTTCCCTCCATCTTGTTGCGCATTATGTTCCTTGCGGCAATGAGATTTTGCAGTGTGCGCTTCAGGATATCAAGGTTGAATGGCTTGACAATATAAGCATCGGCACCTGTCTCAAGCCCCTCCAACTTGTCCTCGTCACTCGACTTCGCTGTGAGCAGCACTACAGGTATCATGTTAGTGCGAATGTTATGTTTCAGTTTGGCACACAGGGTGTTGCCGTCCATAAGAGGCATCATCACGTCGCTCAGCACAATGTCAGGCACATCCTTCAGTATGCCGGTAAGAGCTTCTTGTCCATTGTCGTATGTAGATACCTTGAACGAGTTTTTCAGTTCCTGGGCGAGATACTGCTGTATTTCCATGTCATCCTCTACGATGGCAAGCCAAGGTTTACCGCGTTTGGCTGAGGGCTGTTCAGTGGGTGCCCCCATCTGTTCCTCCTCTTCCTGCTGGAATTCGTAAGCCTCTTTCAGTATGTCAACCACCTTTTTCGGTTCGTTGTCCTGGTCGTTCTCCTCTATGGCTATCTCGTCCTCTCTCAGATGACTTTTGCCAAGAGGAATGACCACGGTAAACGTAGAGCCAGGTCCGTCCTCGTTGTTCTTTGCCGTGATGCTTCCGTGGTGGAGCAGTACGAGCGAGTTGGTGAGGTCGAGACCGATACCGGTGCCGAGATGCCGGTTGTTGGTATGTGTCTCGCTCTGGTAGAACCTCTCGAAGATACGGTTTATCTTGTCCTTTGGTATTCCCTCGCCAGTGTCGTGAACCTCAATCACCATATTCTTGTCATCATGGCTCACTGTGATATCCACCTTTCCCCCGGTGGGGGTGTATTTGAACGCATTCGACAAGAGGTTGACCAGCACCTTGTCGAAGTTGGCAAGGTCAATCCATACAGGCAGGTGCTCGTCTTCGTGAATGAACTTGAACTTTATCTTCTTTGCTTTGGCCTGATATTCAAACATATTGCATATGTCGTTGATGAATCCGATGATGTCGGTCTCGCGCATTCTCATCTTCATCATGCCCTTTTCGATTTTCCTCAAGTCCATCATTTGGTTGATGAGGTGCAGGATACGGTCTGCATTTCTCTTTATGGTTATGTATGCTCCTGTTCTTTGCGGGTCGCTTTCATCCTTGAGCAGCGTCATCAGCGGAGCCATGATAAGCGTCATAGGGGTGCGTATCTCATGGCTTATGTTTATGAAGAATTTTATCTTCGCCTCGTTCATTTCCTCGGCGTGGATATGATCTTGCAGTTCCAGTCTGTTCTTCTCCTTGCGTTTGCGGTTTCTGACATATAGGTATATGGCACCAATGATGAGAGCCAAATAAAGTATAAATGCAAAGGATGACAGATACCATGGGGCATGGATTCTGATGCTGAATTCCTTGATTTCCGACTCCTGTCCGTTCTTCTCTGCCTTTATCTTGAACTTATACATTCCAGGAGGCAGATGGCTGAAGTTGATTTCGTTCTGTCCCGGTTGCAGTGTTGTCCATTGGTCGTTGTTGATGCGGTATGAGTAGCTGATGTGCTCGGGAGCATCGTATGTGAGTGTTGACAACTGTATTGAGAACGTATTGTCATCTGGAGCCAACTCAAACATGTCGCTCCCCATCACCGGTTTGTCGGTGACAGTATAAGAGCCCGACTTTTCGCCTGTAGCTATCGGCAAACCGTTGACCAAGAAGTTTGTCAACTGCACCTTAGCTTGCCATCTGGATGTCTTTATGTTTCGCGGATTGAACCATGTGATACCTCCGATACCTCCCAAGAGCAGCGTACCGTCGGCACCAAGCGATGCCGCTCCGTCGCTGAACTCGTTGCTCTGCAGTCCGTCATCCACGTAGAAACAGTATTTCACATCGCCGTTGCCTTCGTTCATCTGGCACAGTCCGTGGTCAGTGGCCACCCATATATTGTTGTCCTTGTCCTTGATGATTGACGCGATGCCATTGTCGGGCAGTCCTTTGCCCTCCTTGAACAATTCAGATTGCCCGCTAGTGATGTTGCGTTTATACAGTCCGTTGTCAGTGCCGTACCACAGGAATTTCCCGCTTGTTTCAGCCACCGAGCGTATGTTCACACCATAGTTGAGCACATTCTCGCCAAACGCCGTTGTCCATGAGTTGCGTGCTATGTCGAGGCAGCACAGTCCCATCGTTGTCGCCACATACACCCGCTGGTTGTCCTTTGACAGGGCAAGTTGGTTAATATATCCGTTCACTAATGCATTCTGCTTCCTGTTGTCCGGGGCACTTTCATTGGCAGAATATACCTTGGTATAACCAGTGGTAGGGTTGTACCTGATAAGTCCGTATCCCATTGTCGCAATCCACAGGTCGCCGCGTGTGTCAGCCTTGATGTCAAAGATATTAATCCGTGATGCCACACTCAGTTCCACCTTATTATATTTATATGTGTCAGGGTCGATATACCCCAGTCCACGCACGTATGCTCCTGCCCATATTCTACCCTCCTTGTCCTCTGCCAGGGCAAGGATCGTGCTTGGCATGTCGCTGATGTGGACAATGAGGTTGTGGTTGGAGTCAAGCACGTATATACCGTCCTTGTCAGTGCCTACCCATGAGCGTCCCCTGCTGTCTATCAGCGTGCTTGTCACGCAGCAGTCGCCAATTATGTTTTTGTTGCCCATCTTTGTTCCTGTATATCCGAAGCCGATGGGTTTTTCGGGTTGCATGAACACGCCCTTCTGCAGCATGCCGAACCATATATTTCCGGAGTTGTCCTCGGCAAATGAATATACCTTTGAGCGGTGAATGTTTATTTCGTGGCTGAAATATGGATTCCATGTTATATGTCCGTTCTTGGGATTCAATATAGCCACACCATGTCCGTCGAGTCCGAGCAGGATATTTCCGTTGCGGCATACGTACAGAGCCTGTATATGCAGGTCGCCCGTAGCCTCAATATGCCTGAATTCATCGGTGTTCTTGGCTTTCACGTACAGTCCGTGTTGGTATGTGCCTATATATATGTTTCCCGCCTTGTCCTCGCAGATGGCAAGCGAGGTCATCTTCATCGCTTCGTCGCTAAAGTAGTTGGTGCGCTTGTTGCCCTTCAATGTCACCAGTCCCTTGTTTTCCGTCAGAAACCATAGTGTCTGGTCGCTCGACTCGAATATATTTCTCACCCCCTGGATGTCGCTGGCAGGGGTGAACGGGTGTCCCTCCTTATGGTCTTTCACTATGAACACGCCGTTGCCCGAGGTGCCCACAAGCATTGTACCGTCCTTTCTCTCAGCCACGCAGTTGACAAACGAAATGGTTTTCTTTCCAAGAGGGTTGAAGAGGGTGATGTCCTGGAACTTGTCGTCCTTATATATCTGCACGCCTCTTTGCGTACCTATATATAATGTTTTGTCGCGGCTTTGCCTGACGGTGTTGATGTAATTGGATAACATACCGTCGCACCCCGGCTGCCCCTTCTTGAAAACCTTGAAGTTGTAGCCGTCGTAACGGTTCAGACCGTTTCTTGTGGATATCCACATGAAACCGTCGTTGTCCTGGTATATGTCGCCGACGAAACTGCTCGACAGTCCCTTGTCGGTATTGAATAGCTTCCCTGTCTGAGCGTTTGATATACACGCCAGCATGAAGGTAAATACAGTTAGTAGTGCCTTTCTCATTGCCTTGATAGTTATTACGCTTGCAAAGATACATTAAAATAATGTTGTAACCAAATATTTTGGCGAAAAAGTCCACTTAAGCATCGAAAAAGTTGCACCAAGTTACAAAAATGTAACAATAATACCAATAATTCGTCTTATAAAATAAACTAAAATTGGGAAATATTATAGAATGTAACATTTGAGTTAGTATTTGAAACATTTAATTGACGCATTTATTTCATTTCTTTATAATTTTGCAGCCAAAAAGACAAAGAGAACCAAAACTTTTATATTATTTTTAACTAACAGTGAATCTTAAATTATGGGATTTGTTACAAAACTACAAAAGCCATTAGTATTACTGTTCCTGTTCTGTTTGCTTCCATTGGGAGCGTTGGCTCAGAACATAGTAAAGGGAACAGTAAATGACCAGTCCGGTGAAGCAGTTATCGGAGCTACGGTCAAAGTGAGCGGGAGCCAAAAGGGTGCTATTACCGACCTTAGCGGTAATTTCAGTGTCCAGGCTGCCCCTGATGCTACTCTTACTATTTCATTTGTGGGTTATGAGACCCAGTCTGTTAAGGTTAACGGACGCAACCAGATTTCCATTGTTTTGAAGGAAGACTCCAAACTTATCGATGAGGTTGTTGTAGTAGGTTATGGTGTCCAGAAGAAGAGCGACCTTACAGGTGCCGTGGCTTCCGTCAAGTCTGACGACATCAAGGGACTTTCCACCACAGATGCCGGTGCAGCACTTCAAGGTAAGGCTGCCGGTGTGCAGATTATCAATTCAGGAGGTCCTGGTGAGGCTGCTGACATCCGTATTCGAGGTTATTCGTCAAATAGTGGTAACATCGGTCCGTTGCTCATAGTTGATGGTCTGAAGGTTGACAATATCCAGTATCTCGACCCCTCAATGATTGAGTCTATGGAAGTTCTTAAGGATGCCGCTTCTGCCGCTATTTATGGTGCCCAAGCCGGTAACGGTGTTGTTCTTATCACCACCAAGAGCGGAGCAAAGGGTGGCGGAAAGTCGCAGATTTCATACAGCAGCAAGTTCACTATCCAGTCACTTGGCAAGCGCGCAGAGATTTTCGATGCTCCTGAATATATAGAGTACCACAAATATCTTGGCGACATCACCGACGAGCTGCTTGCTTCCAACAATTACAAGGGACAGAACACCAATTGGTATGACGAGGTGTTTGAGAACTCTCTTGCACATCAGCACAGCATCACCCTGCAGGGCGGCAACCAGAACGGACACTTCCTTGCCAGCCTCAATATTCTTAACAACAATGGTATTGTAAAGGGCGACAAGGATGTTTACAAGCGTCTTACAGGCCAGATTAATGCCGACTACAACATCACTCCGTGGTTGAACATCACTTCTAACACCTCTTTTGAGAAATGGAAGACAAAAGGTGTGACCAAGGGTTATGGCTCACTTCTTAACTCAGTCGTGTCTATCGACCCTCTTACACCTGCCTATATCAGCAACTATGACGACCTTGCTCCTCTGATGAAGGCACAGGTGGATGCTGGTGGCCCTGTTCCTACCGACCCTAATCACAATAATGATTGGTATGGTACTTCTAAATATATTGAGGATGCCACAGGTAACCCTCTCTACCAGCGTGATCGCCGTGACCAGTATCGCAGTGGTATCAATGTGCGCGGTACTGTTGCCGCCAATCTGACACCCATAAAATGCCTGACCATCACCTCTCGCTTGGGATACCGCATTACCCAGAGCAACTATCACAACTATGAGGTGCCCTTCTGGTTGACAACCATGTCAAACAACTCTAAATACACTATCGAGGCACAGACCAACAATGGTCTCTACTATCAGTGGGAAAACTTTGCCAACTTCAACAAGGACTTTGGCAAGCACTCAGTAGGCGCTATGGTCGGTATGTCTTTCACAAAGAACCATTGGGACAACAGCAATATTTCATCTACAGGTGAGAACATCCTTTCTGACTATGCTCCCAACTTCCAGTATATCGACTATCTGCTTGCAGATGCCACCAAGAGTGTGGGCAATGCTCCCAGTGATGCCACAGAACTTTCATATTTCGGTCGTTTGTCATACAACTACGACAGCCGCTACTATCTGCAGTTCAACTTCCGTCGTGACGCGTTCGACTCTTCAAAGCTCTCAAAGGATGCTCGCTGGGGTAACTTCCCGTCTATCTCAGCCGGTTGGGCAATCAGCAACGAGAAGTTCTTCCAGAAGGCTGTAAGCCGTGATGCAGTGTCATTCCTGAAACTGCGTGCTTCTTGGGGTAAGAACGGTAATGTGAACATCCTCAACAATTACCGCTATTCCTCATCTATCGCCAAGAACCAGAGTTTCTATCAGTTCAATCCTTCTGTTGGCGACGGTACTCTCACCCTTGGTTCAAAGCCTACAGGACTTGCCAACCCCGACCTGACATGGGAGACATCTGAGCAGCTTGACCTCGGTATCGACGCCCGTTTCCTCAACGACCGTCTGACCTTTGGCTTCGACTGGTATCGTAAGACCACCAAAGACCTTCTCATCGAGATTGCTCCTCTGCCTGAAATTGGTGTGAGCAAGTCTGTAATCAACTCAGGTAAAGTTCTCAACAGCGGTGTTGACATCGAACTTGGTTGGAAAGACCATATCGGTGACTTCAAGTATAGCGTAAGTGCCAATTTGTCAACCCTCAAGAATGAGGTTAAGGAAGTGTCAGCAATGGTTAATCGCCTGACTGAAATTGGAATCGACGGATTCAACAACCAACTCAGACCTACATTTGAGGCAGGTTATCCTGTATGGTATTTCCGTGGCTACAAATATGCAGGTGTAGCAGAAGACGGTAGTGCACAGTATTACGACAAGAACGGTGAGATTACATCAGCTCCCACCGATGAGGACAAGCAGTTCCTCGGTGCCGGTATTCCTAAGTTCACATACGGTATCACCATCAACCTTGAGTACAAGGGATTCGACCTCGCCATCTTCGGAACAGGTGCTTCAGGCAACAAGATTTACAACCTGATGGTTTCTGCCGACCGTCCTCTTATAAATGGAATCAACACATATTGGAGAGATTCTTGGAGAGAAGACCGCACTTCAGCCAAGTATCCCGATATGAAGCGTGTTGCTACCGACTGGATATTCTTCAGCTCAGACGCAGCCGTGTTCAGCGGTTCTTACTTCAAGTTTAAGCAGATTCAGTTGGGCTATACCATTCCCTCAAAGATTACAAGGGCATTCTTTGTCAACAACCTCCGCGTATATATGTCACTCGACGACTTCTTCACCATCACAAGCTATCCCGGTGCTGACCCCGAGACAGCTTCTATGAACAGTGGTGCTTCACGTGGATTTGACAATGGTACCTATCCTACATCCAAGAAGATGGTATTCGGTATTAACGTTACATTCTAACTAAAAAAACAATAAGAACAATGAAAAAGACATTATATTCAGCCCTCGCTCTTGCAATAGGTGCAATGGCACTGACATCATGCGAGGACAAGCTTGACATCGAGCAGAAGGGTGTCACCTCGATAGAAAACTTCTACAAGACCGATGCCGACGCAGAGGCTGCCCTTGCAGCCGCATACGAAGGATTTATGTGCAATGTGGTGGGACGTCAGCCGGATATGGGCGGTCCTGGCATATACACTCCTTACAAGATTCTGCTCAACATGTGTGGCGACGATGTGCTTTATGCCAGCGGAAACTATGGCGACCACGAGTTCAGCGGTATGCTCAACGAGTTCCGCTATGACGCAGAGGCTGAGGCTCCCAAGTTCCTCTATTCAGGTCTTTACCTCTCGGTATATACCTGCAACCTTGTAACAGATTACTTCAAGGAGGCCGACTCTCCTGTAAAGAAGCGTTGTGTGGCTGAGGCCCGTGTGCTCCGTGCTTATGACTATTTCCTGCTCGCCAACTTATGGAATACACCTCCATTTGTTGACCACGTGCTTGCAGGTGACGCTCTTCCATATAACTGCGACAAAGATCCCGACAATCCCATGTCTCATGAAGATCTTATTCTATGGATTGCCAAGGAGTGCGAAGAAGCTGCAGCCGACCTCGAAGAGCGCAAGAGCACTGCCGATGTTGACGGTGCAGTACGCGTGACCAAGGGCTTCGCATGGGCTCTCGCAGGAAAGGCTTATCTCTTCGCCGGGAAATATGACCAGGCCAAGGCTAACCTGAAGAAGGTTATCGACTCTGGCAAGTATGCACTTGTGCCTGGCGAACGTTATATGGACAACTTCCATATCGAGGGTGACGGCAACGAGGAGAAAGTGTTTGAAATCAACTTTGAGTATAATGCCGGCAAGAGCGGTTGGAGCGGAATGATCCAGCGTTCGTCATGGATGGAGGCAAATGCCTGGAACTGGCGCGCCGGAAACTTTGTCAAGAACCCTGCCAATGTTTATTGCGGCGGTCTTGACGGATGGGGTGGACTTGGTGTTCCGCAGTGGTTTGGCGACGAGTTCCTTGCCAATGATGGTCATTCATACCGTTTCGATGCCACTCTCAAGCATATCGACGATGCTGTCTATGGTATGGAATATGCTGACGCTAGCATCAATGATATGACTTTGGAGCAGAAGAAGGCAAGTACTGAAATCGGTATCAAGGACCCCGTTCAGGGACTCTATGGCAACTCGTTCTGGCTTGCATTCAAGCAGATTATCCGTGGAGCTGATACAGGTGGCAGGGCATACGGCGACAATATCCGCCTGAACAACTATCTCATCATGCGTTATGCTGAGGTGCTGCTCAACTATGCCGAGGCTTGCATTCAGACAGGTGATGCCGCTACAGCCAAGACATACATTAATATGATTCAGGAGCGTGCCGGTTCGCAGACTGTCAGTGCATCTGTTGATATGGACGTGCTTAAGAAGGAGAAGTCTTATGAGCTTTGGCTCGAGGGCTGCCGCTGGTTTGATGTTATGCGTTGGAAAGACCAAACTGCTATCAGCCGTCTTGAGAAAGTCGGTAGCGATGTGCCTCACCTCTTCGACAAGCTCTTCCGTGCTCCGGCAGCAAGTGACGAGAAGGTGACATGGGAGAATGGCACAGAGGCAGACAGCCGTTTCTACACTGTATCATCACATGCAGCTAAGGATGCCGGTTTCACCGTAGGCTTCAAGGCTGGCAAGCATGAGTATTTCCCCTTCCCGCAGACCGTGAAGGACAAGAATCCTAACCTTGTGCAGAATCCGGGATGGTAATATGTAATTATTATCCGTTATATGGTTTTAACTGGTAAAAGTTACAATTATTGTTAGTTATATGTACCGAGGCCCTGTTATAAGACAGGGCCTCTTCCTTATTTATCAACAAAGAATTTCGCAAAAGGTTTGATACCGTACATAAATGATGAGAATAGATGCATAAAAATAACAATAATTACGGCATGTAACATCGGGAAAAGTATGTGTAACATTTAAGTGCCGTTATTTAATATATTATTCGTATCTTTGCACCGCAAATTAAGAATTTAATTATTATTAGGTATATGGTTTTAACTTGTTAAGTTACAATGATTGTTAGTTATTATGGGTAGAGGCTCTGTCGAGAGACAGGGCCTTATTCTTGGTTGACATACTTTTATAAAAGAAATATCGGAAAATGTTTGGTGAAATGAAATTAATGTCGTAACTTTGCACTCATAATCAAGAATTCCAAAAATGTCGCGAGTATGAATAAGGTTAAGCAACTGCCATACGGAGTGTCAGACTTCGAGTACGTAATAAGGGAAAACTACTATTACGTGGATAAGACAATGTATATACCTCAGATAGAGGCCCAACCCAACAACCTTATGTTCATCCGCCCTCGCCGTTTCGGCAAGAGTCTGCTGCTGAGCATGCTCAAGACATACTACGACAAGGCGAAGAAAGACCAGTTTGAGGAGATATTCGGCTCGCTATGGATAGGCAAGCATCCCACGGAACTGATGGGACGCTATCAGGTGATGCATCTTGACTTTTCGAGAATTGGCGGTACTATTGACGAACTGGAGAAGAAATTCGACAGATACTTGAGCATGCAGCTTGATGACTTTATGGATAAATATCAGGCAGACTATCCTTCGCATTTGGTGGAAAGGTTTTTCAAGTTGGAAGGTGGCAATGAAAAACTGACAATGATTACGACAATAGCCGACAGACTCCGCATCCCGATGTACCTCATCATAGACGAGTATGACAACTTCACCAATGTCGTGCTGAGCGAGAAGGGCGAGGAGGTGTATCACAAGCTGACGCACGCCGAGGGCTTCTACCGCGACGTGTTCAAGAAGTTCAAGGGCACGTTTGAGAGGATATTCTTCACGGGTGTAAGCCCTGTCACTCTTGATGACCTTACAAGTGGGTTCAATATCGGATGGAACATATCCACCATATTCTATTTCGACAAGATGCTCGGCTTCTCCACGGAAGAAGTGCGCGAGATGTTCACGTATTATAAAAATGTGGGTACTCTGCCTGCCACTTGCGACATCGAGGCGATGATAGAGGAGATGCGACCATGGTATGACAACTATTGTTTTGCCAAGGAATGTCTCACGGACAATAACCGTGTGTTCAATAGCGACATGGTGTTGTTCTACCTCCGAAATTATGTGATGTACGGGGATTCACCGGAAGTGATGCTCGACCCGAACACCAAGACCGACTACAACAAGCTGAAGAATC
>JALFIX010000069.1 GCA_022775105.1 Prevotella sp.
TGGACAGAGAACGTGAAGAAGGTGTATGAGCGACTGCTCAGCGAACTGAATCTCTCGGCTGACAATGTTCCTTTGCTTGCAGGTGAAACAGTACAGTCCGAAGAAGGCGGAGCGTGCGGCGGATTCAACAATGTAATCGCGACATTGCCTAATGTCATCCCCACAGCCCATGTTATCTCTTCAAAGGGATGTAAGCAGCGTGGCGACGGCTTGCATTTCACTGCCGAAGGCTATCGCATCATCGGTAAACGTTATGCCGAGAAGATGCTGGAGTTGCTTAGTGTCCAGACTGGAGTTGGCAGTGTACAACCTGCCAAGACAGCCGGTAAGAAACTCTATGAGCTCAGCGGCCGTCTGGCAAGTGACAATTCCAAGGGATTGATTATCAATTCCGCTTCAGGCAAGAAATTCCTGAAGAAGTAGTATATTCTATACAAAAAGGTCGTCGAGTAACACCGCAGACTGGAATACAGTGCTATGGCTGTTGCGGTTCATCGGCAGAGTGGTGACAATCGTGGCATTCACGGTCTTGCGGGGGAAGAGCATCTCCAAGGCCTCGCGGCGCAGTTCTACCGTCTGAGCATAGGCGTTGGACACCGTGAGCGGGGCCTTGGTGAACTTCATCTCGCAGAGATTCACCACGTCGTCATGCCTGTTGATTACCAGGTCAATCTGCATGCCCACACTGCCACCGTCCTCTCCGCGCGACACATAAGCAGTCTCTACAGATGCCACTCCGGCAATCTGTAGGGTCTGTTTTATTTGCAGGACATGCCTGAGGCACATCTCCTCAAAAGCTATACCACGCCATACCGATATCTCCTGCTCCTGCTGATGGTGCTGCCAGTAGTCGGTGTGGCTTATTCGCTTGTTTTCTTTGAAGTGCAGCCAGAAACTGCAGAAAGCATCCACGAGCCTGTAGTGTTCCTCTCTCTTGCCATATCCGAGCGGCAGGTATTTGCATATCAGGTCACATGAGATGAGGGCTTTCAGGTTTTTGGTGAAGTCGCCGTTGGGACTGCATCCTATTTGCCTTGCAATCTCCTCCCTGGTGAATCCGCTGTGTCGCTTGCTGAGTATGGACACTATTTTCATGCAGGCTTCCGCATTGTCGAAAACCGAATTGAAGAGCCTGTCATATTCCTCGGCGAGCTTCGCCTTGTTTGCAAAAAACAAGGTGTCGATATTTTGGGCGAGGCTTAGCTTTGGGTTAAAACAGTTCATATAGTAGGGAATGCCTCCGGTAATCATACAAGCCAGGGTGATTTCCTGTCTTGACAAGTTCATGCCGCGGCTTTGGTAAAACTCCTCACATTCCCTGAGCGTCAACGGAGTCAGGTGTATCTCGCTTGTCACCCGTCCGTTCAGCCTCCCCTTGTTGTTTATCAGGTTGTCCACCATCCAGGATGCCGCTGACCCATTTAGTATCAGGCAAAGCTCTTTGCGAAGGCATCCCCATTTGTTCCAGAATTCCTCCAAGGCAATGAGGAATCCTGAACGTGCCGTGTCCATCCATGGCAGTTCGTCTATAAACACCACCTGCCTTGTGCCATTGTCCTTTTGCTCAATAAGTTCCTGGAGCAAGAGGAATGCCTCCTGCCACGACTTGGGAAGCGGCACGTTCTCCATTCCGTATCTTAATAGCGAGAAGTGGAAGTTCTGCAGTTGCTCCTTGAGAGTCACCCTTCGAGTGCTGTCATAAGGCGACAGTCCCGTATGCCTGAAGATGACGTGGTCGCGGGTCATCTCGTTTATAAAGTAGGTCTTCCCCACTCGTCTTCTTCCATACACGGCAACAAGCTCAGCCTTGCCGCTGTTTATCACTCGTTCAAGTTCCTCCCGTTCTGTTTTCCTTCCAATTAACATGCTTATTTCGTATTTTTATTGTTTGAGATTGCAAAGATACGAATAAATAAGCAGAATATCGCATAAAATCGCCTTTATTTCGCTACGAACAATGTTTTTTATGATTTCGTAGCGGATTAAGCCTTGATTTAACAATATTTTAACGGTTGGAAGCCCATAATAGGGATAAGTTGCATTATATGGGATATGTTATTGTCTCTCCCCAGGAATCGTCAACCGTGATGCTTATGTCTGACGGACCTTCTATTGGACCGGAGAATAATGGAGAAGTGATGGAGGTAACCCTGTTTCTCTCTACAGTGACATCATTGAACACTTTTGCTCCTAATAACTGGCCGTTGGCATCGTATGCTGACGCTTCTACCTTAAGCTTTTGGCCGTCGGGACAGGCAAAAGTGTAGAAACTGTATGTTTTCTGCTCCCTGTCGGTTATTTCCATTTCCACAACCTTATGTGTAGAGCTGGATACACCTTCCATGGTCTCTGCATTCAGGGTTGTGGCGCCTCCCTTGAAGTTGAACATTATCGATGCGGCATTCACGGGAATTTCGTCTGAGATAACCAAATCCACTCTTGCTGTTGCCCTGGTCAGTGTCGCGTCTATTGTTTTGGCTTCTGTTGTTATGGATATGTCTGTTTCGTATGCAAAGACGTCTGATAATGGTGAGGTAAAGGACACCTTGTTGAAATTGTTGGTAGAGGCTGACTTTGAACAGGAATGTGCCACAACCAACAGTTTGTAACTGCCGGGTGGCAGGTCAAGTGACATGGTGCCGAAATTATTGTCCTCGTTGTCTTGGTTGACGTAGTCAACTCTCTTCCCGTCTTGATAAACTGCCATACCAATACGCACGAACCTTTCTGCAAGGGTTTGGGATTCGCCTCCTTTGGTCTGTGGAAATCCTGCCTTCACTATGAGATTTCCGCTTACAACCGTGGAGCCTTGGGTATTCCAATCATCCTCTGCCACAAATTTCTCACATGCCGCAAAAACAAGTGCGGCAAATAACAATGATATTACTTTTAATTGTTTCATATTATAAGTAAATTAATAGGTTAATATTGAATTTATCACTACAAAGTTATATAAAATAATAATAACTTGTTTCATTTCCGATGAATATTTAACATTTTTTATTATTATGCTTATGTACAATGCCCATCTATTGTTACAAATGCGAAAGAATATGAAACAAATATTGTATGGTTATTGTATTTTTTGTCGTAACTTTGCAACCGAAAATTTACATTATATTAATTAAACCAAATGAAACAACGTTTATTACTTTTCTGTTTGTACATCGCTTGTACATTCATCGGAGCATCTGCACAGCCAAGGCAGATGCAGAGAGTTGATGACCCTACGGGTTACAAGGACACTTATAAGGACTATTTTACCATTGGTGTAGCCCTCAACTGGCGCAACGTGGGTTCGCCCGAGCAGATGGCGATAGTGAAGAAGAACTTCAATAGCATTACTGCCGAGAATGCAATGAAGCCGGGAGAGATTCATCCCAAGGAGGGCGTATGGAACTTCGCAGGTGCCGACAGTATCGCCAACTGGTGTCGTCAGAACGGTGTCAAGATGCGCGGACACTGTCTGGCTTGGCACAGCCAGTTTGCCAACTGGATGTTCACCGACAAGAAGGGTAAGCCTGTCACCAAGGAGGTTTTCTATGAACGTCTGCGCGACCATATACATACCGTGGTCAACCGATATAAAGATGTTGTATATGCATGGGATGTGCTCAACGAGGCAATCTCAGATAATGACGCACGCAAGATGCCGTGGATGAAGGAGGCTCCGAGTCCATACCGCAAGACTAAGATGATGGATCTCTGCGGTGAGGAGTTCATCGTAAAGGTCTTCCAGTTTGCACGTGAGGCTGACCCTGATGTAGAGCTGTTCTACAACGACTATAATGCCTGTAAGCCCGGCAAGTGCGACCGTATATATAATATGGTGAAGAAGATGAAGGAAATGGGCGCGCCCATCGACGGTATTGGTATGCAGGCTCATTATAACATATATTTCCCGAGTATGGAGGAATTTGAGGCTGCCATCGAGAAGTATTCAAAGATTGTCGATAAGATTCACATCACCGAACTTGACCTCCGCACCAACGAGGAGGCTGGCGGACAGTTGGAGTTCAGTCTTGGCAAGGCGGGCGAGGTGCCGCAGTATATCAAGACTCTCCACGAGGCTCAGTATGCCAATCTCTTCCGTGTGCTCCGCAGGCACAAGAACGTGGTGAAGAACGTGACGTTCTGGAATCTCTCGGATGCCGACTCTTGGATTGGATCCAACAACTATCCATTGCCTATTGACAAGGAACTGAAATACAAGAAGGTGTATTACACTATCAAGAACTTCGACCCGAAGTTGGATAATCAGGTGATTAAGGAAGACTTCCGTCCGTCACCCCTCAACCAGCCCGGACAGCAATATCCTATGGTCAACTCCCAAGGTTATGCCCGCTTCCGCGTGGTGGCTCCCGATGCCAAGTCGGTGATTGTAAGTCTCGGTCTTGGTGGCTCGGGCGGCACTGTGCTGCATAAGGACAAGGACGGAGTATGGGTAGGAACTACCGACGGTCCGATGGATCCCGGTTTCCACTATTATCATCTCACCATCGACGGTGGTGTTGTCAACGATCCCGGTGCCAAGGACTACTACGGCTCGGTGCGTTGGGAGAGCGGAATCGAGATACCCGCTCCCGACCAGGAATTTTTTGCCTACAAGAACGTGCCCCACGGACAGGTGGTTGAGGTGAACTTCCCATCCAAGAACACTCCTGCCGACAATCCTCATTGGATAGGCGAGGGCGGTCCAAGGGCATTTGTATATCTGCCTCCTACATACGACGGCAAGAAGAAGTTCCCAGTGCTCTATCTCCAGCACGGATGGGGAGAGGACGAGACGGCATGGATGAACCAGGGACGTGCCAACCTCATTATGGACAACATGATTGCCGAGGGCAAGTGCGAACCTTTCATCATCGTATGCACATACGGCATGACAAATGAATGTCGCTGGGGGCACATGCACGAGTTTGACTGGTCGGTGTTCCAGCGTGTACTTGTCGAAGACCTCATTCCATATATCGACGCCAACTTCAAGACCAAGGCCGAGAAGCGCTATCGTGCCATGGCAGGCTTGTCGATGGGCGGTATGGAGACAAGGATGTGTACTCTGAAATATCCCGAGGTGTTCGGTTATTGGGGCCTGCTCTCAGGCGGTACATACTCTCCCGAGGACATCAAGTCGAAGGATATGGTTAGGGGCATCTTCATCAGCTGTGGCTCAAAGGAGAATCCCGAAGGCGTGACCAAGGCCGTCGAGGCTCTCAAGGCTGCCGGATTCAATGCCAAGAGCTATGTGTCAGAGGGTACTGCCCATGAGTTCCTCACATGGCGTCGCTCACTGCGCGAAATGGCTCCGATGTTGTTTAAATGAAGAATGAAGAGTGAAGAATGGCTGCGCGAACCGAATGCAGTGCCGAGCTTGCTCGAGCTATGCTGAGGTGAAGCCAGCCATCGACGAAGTCAATGAAGAATGGCTGCGCAAACATGTAACATTTATATGATATGATGAAAACAACATCTTTAAGAAAAACTCTCTCTGTTGGAATGGCAATGACCGCAATGGTCATTGCCACCAATTTATCTGCTACTGCACAAAACAAGCAGAGTATTAATCTACCTATTATTCAGACAAAATATACTGCCGACCCTGCACCCTACGTGCATGGCGACACAGTATATCTCTACACCACCCACGACGAGGACGATGCCGAGGGCTTCAAGATGAAGGACTGGCTGCTCTACACCTCTACTGATATGGTCAACTGGCAGGACCACGGAGCCGTGGCTTCACTGCGCGACTTCAAGTGGTATAAGGGTGACAACGGCGCCTGGGCAGAACAGGTTATCGAGCGCAACGGCAAATGGTATATGTATTGCCCTATCCATGGTAATGGTATCGGAGTACTTGTAGCCGATTCCCCCTTCGGACCATTCAAGGACCCATTGGGCAAGCCGCTCGTATGGCGCTCAGAACACTGGTATGACATCGACCCCACAGTGTGGATCGACGACGACGGGCAGGCATATATGTACTGGGGTAATCCCCACACCTATTGCGTTCGTCTCAACGAAGACATGATTTCCATCAAGGGCGAGATTATGCAGATGGACCCAATAGGCGATTATCAGGAAGGACCTTGGTTCTGGTCGAGGAAGAACGCTAAGGGCGAGAAGTGGTATTATCTCGCTTATGCCTCGACATGCTGTCCCGAGGGTATTGGCTATGCTATGAGTAAATCGCCCACCGGACCATGGGAGCACAAGGGACATATCATGGATCACACCCCACGCACCCGAGGCAATCACCCCGGAGTTATCGATTATAAGGGAAAATCATACTGTTTCGGTCTAACATACGACCTCTTCCGTCTGGAGACCTCGCGTCATGCCGAGCGCAGATGCTGTATGGCTGCCGAGATGACTTATAACCCCGACGGCACAATACAGGAACTGCCTTATTTCCAGGACTGCAAACTTGAACAGGTGGGTACTTTCAATCCATTCCGCCGTGTTGAGGCTGAGACCATGGCTTGGGGATATGGACTGAAGACCACTCGCGAGAATCCTTCGGGTCCGTGGAATCCCACACTCTTTGTCACCGACATTGACGATGGCGAATATATCCTTGTCAAAGGTGTTGACTTCGGCAAGGGGGCATCCGAACTTGTGGTAAGTTGCTCTGCCCAGATGTTGGGAGGAAGAATGGAGATTCGCCTTGACGCTACCGACGGATTGAAGGCGGGCAGCATTGATATACCCAACACCAAGTTTAAGTATGAGACATTCCGTACTTCTCTAACCAACTGCAAGGGTGTGCATGATGTTTATTTTGTCTTCAAGAGCAATTCAATGCAGAAGAAGAACCTATTCAACTTCGACTGGTGGGAGACTATTAAGAATTAAGAATTAAGAATTAAAAATGAAGAGGGAGGTTATGAGAAAATATATTCTTTCATTTATGTGCTTGGCTCTCTCATTGTGTGCCAATGCAAAAGACCATGAGGGTATAGTGACGGAAAACCTTAATAATGGAGTTTTCACACTTATATCGCAGTAACAGCCCATTTCACTTCTTGTTGCCGACAGTGACAAGAAAGGTGTGCTCATTGCTGCAAACAATCTGCAGAAGGACTTCGCAAGAGTGTGCGGCAAACAGGCTGCGTTGCTCAACGCCCCTTCTGCCGACACAAAGCGATATGTCATAGCGGGAACATTAGAAAGTCCTTACATCAAGCAGATTGTCAAGGCCAAGAAGATTAATGAGAAAGAACTCAAGGGCAAGGTGGAGAAATATATCATGACGGTCGTCTGCAATCCTATACCGGGAGTGGATGAGGCTCTCGTCATTGCCGGAAGCGATATGCGAGGTACTATTTATGGTATCTACGAACTGTCTGAACAGATTGGTGTTTCTCCATGGTATGACTGGATGGATGTGCCTGCTGTGCAGCATAAGAATCTCGCCATTGAGCGTGGCACATATACAGCTGGTGAACCGGCAGTGCGCTATCGTGGCCTTTTCCTCAACGACGAGGCTCCTTGTCTTACAACATGGGTGAAGAACACATTCGGCACAAATTATGGAGGCCATGAGTTCTATGCCCGCGTGTTCGAACTGATTCTCCGACTCAGGGGCAACTATCTCTGGCCTGCCATGTGGATGTGGACATTCTATGGTGATGACCCCCTGAACTCACCAACGGCAAGTGACATGGGCGTGATGATGGGTACTTCCCACCACGAGCCTATGGCGCGCAACCATCAGGAATGGGCACGTCATCGTAAGGAGTATGGCGAATGGAACTATGTCACCAATCAGAAGGTGATTGACAACTTCTTCCGCGAGGGCATACGTCGCTCAAAGGACAACGAGGACATCATCACCATCGGTATGCGTGGTGATGGCGACACTGCCATGGGTGCAAGGGAAGGACACGACGATGAGTTTGTGCCCGATGATGAGGCTACCATCAAGCTCCTTGAGAAGATCGTGAAAAACCAGCGCGACATCATTGCAAAGGAGACTGGACGCCCAGCCAAGGAACGCACTCAGTTGTGGGCTTTATACAAGGAGGTGCAGCGCTATTATGACAAGGGACTGAAAGTGCCTGATGATGTGATTATTCTCTTCAGCGACGACAACTGGGGTGACATCCGCCGACTGCCCACTGCCGAGGAACGTAAGCACAAGGGTGGATTCGGTATGTATTATCATGTGGATTATGTCGGTGCTCCACGCAACAGTAAGTGGTTGAACGTCACTCCTATACAGCATATATGGGACCAGTTGACACTTACCTATCAATATGGTGTTGACAAATTGTGGGTACTCAATGTGGGCGACCTCAAACCCATGGAATATCCTATCACATTCTTCATGGACTTCGCATGGAATCCAAAACGCTATGACGCTTCCAACCTTATGGACCATCCTAAGAAGTTCTGCGCCCAGCAGTTTGGCGAGTCTCAGGCCCATGAGGCTGCCCGCATACTTAATCTCTACAGCCAGTATGCTGGCCGTGTGACTGCCGAGATGCTCGATGCCTCAACATACAACCTTGAGACTGGAGAATGGAAACAGGTGTGCGACGAGTTTACACGCCTTGAGGCTGATGCACTTCGCCAGTATGTTTCTCTTCCCGAGAACATGCACGATGCCTACCGTCAGTTGCTGCTCTTCCCCATCCAGGCTCTCGGCAATTTGTATGAGATGTACTATGCACAGGCGATGAACCAGAAACTGTATAATGAGGGAAATCCCGAGGCAAACGTATGGGCAGACCGCGTGGAGCAGTGCTTCAAGCGCGACTCAATCCTTTGCCGTGGCTACAACAAGGACATTGCTGGAGGCAAATGGGACGGCATGATGATACAGAAGCACATTGGATATGTAATATGGAACGACAATTTCCCCAAGGACACTTGCCCCAAGGTGATGCGCTTTGACAATCCGGCTGAGATGAACGGCGGATATACATTTATGCCTTCTGATGGCTATATTGCCATGGATGCAGAGCATTATTATAGCCTGCAAGACCCGCAGAATGCCAAGTGGACACTCATTCCATATATGGGACGCACTCGCAGTGGCATCTCCCTGCAGCCCTATTCCGCTGATGTAACTGGTGGTAGCGTGACATATCGCTTTGAGGTGCCGGCAGGAGTTGATGAGGTGGATGTGCATGTCATCACGGCTTCCACACTCGCATTCCAGCGTAAGGAAGGTCATCGCTATACTGTGGGCTTCGAGGGAGAGACTCCGGTGGAAGTAAACTTTAATGGCGAACTCAACGAGGAGCCTGAGAATGTATATCGCATAATGTATCCCACTGTCGCTCGCAGAGTGATTGACAAGAACGTTAAGCTCAAGGTAGATAAGACTGGCATGAAGTCGCTCGTCATCAGTCCGCTCGACCCTGGTGTCGTACTGCAGAAGATTGTGGTTGACCTGGGTGGATACAAGGAGTCGTATCTCTTTGGTAAAGAGTCAAAATGTCAACGTAAACATTAATAATTTGGAATTATGAAAATGAGAAATCAGAAAATTGCTTCCCTTGCCATGGCATTGCTTATGTCCGGAACAGCCATGGCTGAAACATGGAAGGACGTGGATTACGTAGGTGACGGAATCGTCGGTCACAAACTTGATATTTATACTCCTGACGATGGTCAGACGACACATAAGGTAATTGTGCTGATATACGGCAGTGCATGGTTTAGTAACAACGCTAAGGATGCCGCTTTCTCTTCATACGGCAAACAGCTTCTCGACGGTGGCTTTGCCGTGGTGAGCATCAACCACAGGGCAAGCACCGAGGCTAAGTTCCCGTCACAGATACAGGACGTGAAGGCTGCAATACGCTTTGTTCGCGGCAATGCCGCCAAGTATGGACTTGACACTTCGTTTATCGGAATAACTGGATTTTCATCCGGCGGTCATCTCTCTTCGCTTGCAGGAACTACCAATGGTGTGAAGACTAAGAAGTTCGGCAAGGTGAAGGTGGATATCGAAGGCTCGCTTGGGGCATATACCAAGGAGAGCAGCAAGGTGGATGCAGTGGTTGACTTCTTCGGTCCTATCGACATGAGCCGCATGGAGCGTTGCGAGACATATAAGGATGACAACTCTCCCGAGGCTGTGCTTTTGGGATGCAGTCCGTCGAAGAATCCCGACTTGACCAAGTCGTTGAGTCCTATGTCGTATATCGACAAGAAAGACCCGAAGATTCTTGTCATCCATGGTGATGCCGACCCCGTTGTGCCTTATTGCCAGAGCGAGTTCTTCGCCAAGGCACTTAAGGATGCAGGCCGACTTGAGGACTTCATCACTGTCCCCGGTGGCAACCACGGTCCCGTGACTTTCAACGACAACACCTTCCAGCGTATGGTTAACTTCTTCCAGAAGGAAGCGGGAATGCCTGAGACAAAGCTCCCTTAGGCTTCTGCCTTGAACAATGTCGAGCGGTGTGGAGATTCCTTATCCCGCAGAAAAGCAGTCGAGATATGAACTTAACGCAGACGTGCCCCACGGTCAGGTGGCACGTCTGCGTTATAAGTCAAAGATATGAGTCATATCACTTGATATGCTTTATCGGCAGGACGCTGGCGGGACGCCCACGCTCCCAGAGGCTGCGCTTTGGAATAGTTAATAAGCATAGGCTATATATCCTCCCCCTCTATAATTTTTTTATTTTTACCATCATACCATCACCTTTTATTTATATTACTAATTATCAGAGGTTTAACAAGTGAGATGTGGGTGATGGTATGAGGGTAAGTGGGTTGTTATATCCTCTTTACCCATACTTTGTTGCTCCTACAGCAGAGGAAATGAACAGCTGTAGTGGTGATGAATGAACAGTTGTCGTGGGGATTAGTGAACAACTGACGAGGAACTGTATGAATAGCAGTTGAGATACTGTCTGAAGTTCACTTGATTAATAATCCCGATAAGCTATCGTTACGTTCACAAAAAGCTTTTGTACGCAAGATATATTTATTGTAAGGGATATTTACGCAATAATGCATTTTGGCAATTTTTAACATCCCATGGTGCAAGGTCTTGCTATTATACTCATTTAAGCAGTAGAAAGCAAGACCGTTTTTTATTAATCTTATAATAATATTTAAACATTTAGACCATGAAAAAGATTTTTAGTTTGACGAATGTGTTCGTCGCAGTGATGATGTTAGGATGCACTATGGGTTTCAGCTCTTGTAGCGATGACGACGATTCACCCGAGTTTACCACTGATCCTGTTGAAATCACAACAAAGACAATGTACGGAAGCTATCAGGGTAAGATGACAACGACAGCTATTGAGGCTCAGGATGACGCTCCGGCGGGAGTGGATGTAACAGCTACTGTGGCCAACGATTCCGTATGCTTCGAGTCGTTCCCCGTGAAGGATCTGATCGTGTCGATTCTTGGCGACGAGGAGACTGCCGACAATATCATCAGCGCACTTGGTGATGTGAGCTACAAGATAGCCTACACTCCGACTCTCACTCCTAAAAAGGACTTCATCAATATGGAGTTTAAGGCCGAGCCTTTGAAGCTCGCCTTGACCATGCCTTCCGCCAATGAGGGTGAGGAAGCCCAGACCATGATTATTGAGGTTGAGATTGAGGCTGCCGAGGAAGGCAAATACACTGTTGAAGACGGCAATCTCGCATTTGCCATCAGTGCCACAAAGGTATTCCTTGGCGAGGGAGAGTCAAAGGTTGAGTTCCCCGGTTTCACTCCGACCCGCTTCGCCTTCTATCTCAACCAGTTTAAGATAGCCCATCATTCAGGATTATAGTCTATACATACTTAATTTACTTTTAGTACTTTTTGGGGATAATTCATTGGGTGCACCACTGCGAAGTGGTGCACTTTTTGATTCATATAACATTTGGTGACAGCCTTCGGAGTCGTCCGCAACAGCCAGTTCGTCCCCCGCCAATGTATATTGCAACAGTTTCTTGAGTAAATAATCTTCTGTTTCCATGTTATTTTAGGTGTTTTTGGATGCAAATATTCAACAAACACAGCAGAAATATAAGAAAATGAGCAAATAAATCACTGTTTTTTTCATAAAAT
>JALFIX010000101.1 GCA_022775105.1 Prevotella sp.
CTGTACTCAAGCCTTCTTAAACCTTTGATAAGGATGGGAAAGGCCTCTTTGTTTCCTATATAACCTACTATTCCACACATAAAAATTATCTATTAGTTGTATTTGCGTGCAAAATTACGTCAAATTTTCCATTTATACAAGAAAATTGGAATAAAATAATCAAAAAGTTTTGTTTTTCGACAAAAAAGAATTAATTTTGCACTAAAAATAATGATTTATCACCAAAAAACAGTACCGAAAGTGGAAAAATATAGTTATCTGCTAAAAGCCGCGGCAATAGTATCATCACTATTGCTTGCATCGTGTGGTGACAACTCCGGGGATGATGCCAGGAGCAACTACCTCCACGACAAACTCATTATGCTCTCTGACTCCATTGGCTATGCCAACCCCCATTTCATTGAAAAGTGCGACAGCCTGATGGCCCAGTCAAAGGACAGCATGGACTACTATGAGATATTCGCAACGAAAGGCATGAGATATACGGTTGCCGACCCTGCCGACTCAATGCTCTACTACGCCGACCGCATACTAAGATGGACAAACACGCGTGAAAAGAAAAGCCTGAGACTTAACGGCATCGAAAGCCGCGGATATGCCCTGAAGGCCTCGTATTACCATATCATGAGACAGAACACCGACTCGGCAATACACCTTTTCTCCAAGGCTTACATAAAAGCCATGAACAGCGACATCATCTACAACGTCCCCAATTTGGCAGCCAACCTTGGCGACGCATACGTGTTCAAAGACGACCTTCCCAACGCAGCCCATTGGTACAGGCGTGCCCTCTATGTGGCGGATTCGCTCAACCTGCCCGAAAGGTCGATTGCCAGCATATACATGGGACTCGGCAGGATCTACACCCAACTGCAGGACTACCCCACTGCCCGGAAATACTATGAGTATGCCGACGCCCGCTTCAGCATGATGAAGTATAACATGCAGGTGTATTTCCTCAACAACTACGGCAACCTCTTCTATTACTCACGCAACTATGATGCCGCCAAGAACATGTTCCTGAGGATGAAAAGTCACATCGGGACGAGTGGACAGGAGAACATCAACGACATCAACCTGTGCAAGATCAACCTCGCCGACGTATATCTGAACCTCGGCAATGCCGACAGTGCCTCAATCCTTGTTGACGAGGTTGAGCCTTACTACCGCAAGTTGAATGTCGAGTCATGCCTATATTATATAGGTACTATTAAAATAGGTATAGCCATCCAGAAGAGACAGTTGGACAAGGTTAGGGAAATTATCGCCGGCGAGCATTTCACCTACCCCGTCGAACAAAGCCTTAAAGGCATCAGGGCAAGATACATGAAACGATACTACAGTCTCACCGGCGACTACAAGACAGCACTGAAACTCACCGAACAGACGCAGGCCGAAGAGGACTCGATGGCCCACAACAAGATGAACATGCGCTCGGCAGAGATCATGATGAGGTTCACCGCCGACACCCTCAAGCTTCACCACGAGATGGCAATCAGCAAGAAGAACGAGGAAGTGACGGCAGCCCGTGTCACCATTGTGATCATCATACTCCTGATGGTCACCATCGTGTTGGCATCGGCATACAAGTTAATGTATATCAAGAAAAAAAGGCTGCAACTCCAACTCAAGGTTATCAGTCTGCGGCAGGAAAACATCAGGCAGAGGGTGTCGCCGCATTTCATCTTCAACGTGCTCAACCACCAGATAGGGCATGACACTCCCGGTGACGACAACACCCTTGTGGAACTGTCCAACCTGATTCGCTGCAATCTTGAACTGCTTGGCGAGTCATCCATATCCTTAAGGAAAGAGCTGGACTTCGTTGACAGATACCTTGCCATAGAGCAAAAACTTATGGGCGAGCAGGTGAACTACACCAAGGACATCAAGTGTGACATGGATGAGGTGAAACTGCCCCCTATGCTGATACAGATTCTTGTGGAAAACGCCATAAAGCACGGCCTGCGTGCCACTGAGAAGGAGAAACAGCTCACCATAAGTGCTGAAGAAGACGGCGACAGCTGCAAGATAAGAGTGGAAGACAACGGCAAAGGCTTCGACTGCACCAAGCAGTCGGTCAATTCTACATCCACCGGACTGAATGTAGTACGCCAGACGGTTACATTCATCAACAGTGCCAACAAGTCAAAGATGCATTTCAGCATCAGTAATGTCACGGCCGCCGACGGCACTGTATCAGGATGCCGTGCCACGCTGACCATCCCCAAGAACATATCATTCACCAATTATAAATAGGAAATATGAGAACCATTATCATCGACGACGACAAGTCGTCAATCAAGACTCTTGAGAAGAAACTGTCATTGTACCCCCAGGTGGAACTGTGCGGCAATGCCTCCACATGCAGCAGCGGCATCCACCTGTCAGCAGAAGTCAACCCCGAAATAATCTTCCTGGATGTCGAACTGCCCGACATGTCGGGACTTGAGTTCCTGTCGCAACTCGACCGCACGGTCAGGGGGTGGTGCCAGGTGGTGATGTACACGGGACACAAGGGATATATGCTGCCGTCATTCCGTCTTAACGCCTTCGACTTCCTGCTCAAACCCGTTGACGACCGTGAACTGAAAAACGTGCTCAACCGTATATTCCACAAAAAGGAGAATGACTCGGGCGAATCCCCGTTGCATTTCACCGTGAACTCAATCCACAAGCATAACAAGATGATCCTCTACACCAACTCCGCCGACTTCAGGCTTGTGCACACTGAGGATATCTGCGCCTTCCAGCACAATCATAAGGAGCGGGCATGGGAGGTGGTCGTGGCAGGCCATAGGGATCCAATACAGCTAAAGCGCAACGCCAATTGTGAGAGTATTCTCGAAATTGACTCGCGCTTTATACAGGTTAGCCAAAAATATATAATAAATATAGACTATCTGGTAGAGGTTGTCCAAAACACATGCGTGTTCTATCCTCCCTTCGAAAGGGTAAACTATATCAAGATAGGACGAATGTACCGTAAGAAGCTCATCGAGCGTTTCTCCGCCATTTAGGATTGCAGCGATGCCGTGCGCACGCGCGAGAGTGTCTCGGGAGTCATCTGCAGCAGGCTCGCGATATACACCAACGGTGCGCGCAGCACCAGCTGCGACTGTGTTTTCACCAGTCGTGAGTAGCGGTCCTGGGCTGACGCAAATCTAAGCATGTCAGCCTTCACTTGGCTCTGTATGAGCGACTCCTCAAGAATCTTTCTATACAGTATCTGTATGTTGACACTTCGCATTGCCACCTGCTCAAGGGCGGCCTTGGGCAGTGCAAACACGATAGTGTTCTCCAGAGCAACAATTTGGAGACTGCTTGGAGCCTCCATAAACAGGCTCTCGATACACATCACTATATTGTTTTCCGTGGCCATGTGCTCCGTCACTTCCTTGCCGTTCTTGTAATAGAACTGACGGAGCAATCCTTTGACAATCCAATAGAAGTTGGTACATACTTCCCCTTCCGCAAGGACTGTTTCGCCCTTGGGGAACTTCATGGGTACGAGGATGTTCTCGAGCATGTCAAGCTCCTCGTGGGACATCGTACTGTAGCGACGTGCCAACTCTCTTGCTACGTCACGTTTTGTTATGCCAAGTGTTGCCATAGTAATTGTATTTAGTCATTTAAATAATTAATCCAATTTCAGTACGGCAAGGAACGCCTTCTGCGGCACTTCCACATTGCCTATCTGCTTCATTCTCTTCTTTCCCTTCTTCTGTTTTTCAAGTAGTTTGCGCTTGCGGCTGACGTCTCCGCCGTAGCATTTTGCAGTCACGTCCTTGCGTACGCACTTGATGGTCTCCCTGGCGATTATCTTCGCGCCGATGGCAGCCTGGATGGCAATGTCAAACTGCTGGCGCGGGATAAGCTCCTTCAGTTTCTCGCACATTCGCCTTCCGAATGTCACCGCATTGTCCTGGTGGGTCAGTGTCGATAGGGCATCTACAGGCTCTCCGTTGAGCAGTATGTCGAGCTTTGCCAATTTCGACGGGCGGAAGCAGTCAACATGGTAGTCAAACGAGGCATATCCCTTGGATATGCTCTTCAGCTTGTCGTAGAAGTCGATTACTATCTCGCCCAACGGCAGCATGAAATGTAGTTCCACGCGGTTGCCGCTCACATACTGCTGGTCAATCAGCTCTCCGCGCTTGTCGAGACACAGGGTCATTATCGGACCTATGAAGTCGGCGGCGGTGATGATGGTAGCCCTGATATACGGCTCCTCTATATGGTCGATCATCGTCTGGTCGGGCAGTCCCGAGGGGTTGTGCACTTCCTTCTCCCCACCCTGCTTGTCGTAGCACATGTATGACACGTTGGGCACGGTGGTGATGACGTCCATGTTGAACTCGCGGTCGAGTCGCTCCTGCACTATCTCCATGTGGAGCAGTCCGAGGAATCCGCATCGGAATCCGAATCCCAATGCTATCGACGACTCCGGCTGGAACGTGAGCGAGGCGTCGTTGAGTTGCAGTTTCTCAAGCGATGCTCTCAGGTTCTCGTATTCCGAGGGGTCTATGGGATAGACACCGGCGAACACCATCGGTTTCACCTCCTGGAATCCCTCGATGGCCTTGTCGCAGGGGCGTGCCACGTGTGTGATGGTGTCTCCCACCTTCACCTCCTTGGAGTCCTTTATACCGCTTATGATATATCCCACGTCACCCGTGGAAAGCTGTTTGCGCGGTATCATGTCCATCTTCAGCACGCCGATTTCGTCGGCAGTGTATTCCATCCCGGTGTTGAAGAACTTCACCTTGTCTCCCTGACGAATCGTGCCGTTCTCTATCTTGAAGTATGCGATGATACCTCTGAACGAGTTAAACACAGAGTCGAAGATGAGAGCCTGCAGCGGAGCCTCGGCATTTCCCTCGGGATGGGGAATCCTGTCCACCACGGCGTTCAGTATATCTTCAACACCCTCACCGGTCTTGCCGCTGGCACGTATGATATCCTCAGGATCGCAACCTATAAGGTCAACAATCTCGTCCTCCACCTCGTCGGGCATTGCGCTTGGCATGTCTATCTTGTTGATGACGGGAATGATTTCCAGATTATGGTCGATAGCCATATACAGGTTAGATATTGTCTGTGCCTGAACTCCCTGTGTGGCATCCACGATGAGCAGTGCACCCTCGCAGGCGGCAATGCTTCGCGACACCTCGTATGAGAAATCCACGTGTCCCGGCGTGTCAATGAGGTTGAGTATGTATTTCTCGCCGTTGCGAGTGTATTCCATCTGTATGGCGTGACTCTTGATGGTTATTCCTCTCTCACGCTCAAGATCCATGTCATCGAGCATCTGTCCTTCGGTCACCTGAATGGTGTTTGTATATTCCAAAAGCCTGTCGGCAAGGGTTGACTTGCCGTGGTCAATATGTGCAATTATGCAGAAATTTCTTGTCTTCTCCATTGATATATCTCAATTTTTAAGTGCAAAAATACACAAAAAGACTGATATTAGCAAATCTTTTTCAAGAAAAATCAATTAAAATATCAATTATTGCAGGAAAATTATTGATTTAGAACAATTTTTTGTAACTTTGCAGCCGGATTTTGATTAATAACAGAAGAAAACAACAATGAAGAAAGCATGGATTATCACCGCAATGCTGGCACTGGCTCTCACCTCATGCCAGGAATCCTTGGAGGATAAATGTGCCAAGGAGGCGGCTGAGTTTACAAGGAAAAAGTGCCCGGCACGTATTGACGAAAACATCGTGATTGACAGTATGACGTTCAGCAGGCACTCCCACACCCTCGCCTATTGGTATCATCTCGAAGGTGTGGCTGACACGTCTGCCATCTTCCAAAAGCTGAATCTGAAGAAGACTCTCACGGATGAACTGAAGAATACCACCAACATGAAGTCATACAAGGATGCGGGATATAACTTCCGCTACGTGTATTGTTCCGGCAAGACCAAAAAGGTCTATTTCGACACGACCATCAGGCCGAAGGATTATTTGTAGGAGTTTTGGAGTTTTTTGGGGAGTTAACTCCTTAACTCCCCAAAAAAATCACTCCTCCGGCTTCATGTTTGTATAAACGGTCTGCACGTCGTCGAACTCCTCTAGTTTCTCTACCATCTTGTTGATGGTGGCGCGTGCCTCGTCGTCCACGTCCTTGAGGTCGTTGGGGATGTAGGTGAACTCACCACCGACATCTTCGTAGCCGTCAGCCTCGAGCTTCTTCTGGATCTCGTTGTAGCTAGTCGGCTCACCGTAGATGGTGATTGTGGTCTCGTCCTTGTCCTCGTCGTACTCCTCGTCGTATTCCTCCTCCACTCCGAAGTCAATCATCTCGAGGATGAAATCGTCCATGTCGGTGTCAGCCTTCTTCTTGAAGGTGAACACGCACTTGTGGTCGAAGAGGAACGACAGCGAACCTGTGGTTCCCATGTTTCCGCTGAACTTGTTGAAGACGCTGCGCACGTCAGCCACTGTACGTGTGGTGTTGTCGGTGAGTGTGTCAACGAATACTGCAACTCCGTGAGGTCCATATCCCTCATAGGTTACGCTCTTGTATTCGCTCTGGTCCTTACCCATTGCGTTCTTGATGGCACGCTCGATATTGTCCTTCGGCATGTTCTCGCGCTTGCACACTGCGATGATTGAACGCAGTGAGGGGTTGTTCTCTGGTTCCGGACCGCCCTGCTTTACTGCTATGGCAATCTGCTTGCCCAGGCGGGTGAATGTCTTGGCCATGTGGCCCCATCTCTTAAGCTTTGCAGCTTTACGGTATTCAAATGCTCTTCCCATTATTTTTAATTCTTTAATTTTTTAATTCTTTAATCCTTTAATTTTTTTTAATATTTAAATATTAAAAAAATTATCTAAGTTCACAATTGAGCTTGCTCTTGAGATTAGCTATCAGCTTGTTCATGATAGCCTCTATCTGCTTGTCGCCCATGGTTTTCTGCTCGTCCTGCAGGATGAAGTTCACGGCATAGCTCTTCTTGCCCTCAGGCAGGTTCTTGCCCTCATACACGTCGAAGAGCTCCACCTTCTTCAGCAGTTTCTTCTCGGTCTGTGCGGCAATCTGCTCAATCTGCGCAAACTCCACGCTCTTGTCAACCAAGAGTGCGAGGTCGCGGCTCACTGCCGGATACTTGCTGATTTCGGTGTAAAGCACATCGTTCTTCTTGGTGGCCTTCATCAGTGCCGTCCAGTTGAGCTCGGCGTAATATACGGGATTGTCGATGTCGGCAGCCTTGAGAGTTTTCTTGGAGAGGATACCCATCTCGCCGAGTTTCTTTCCGCCGCGGTTCTCAAGTGTGATACCGGCAGCAAACACGTCGTTGTCGCTCTTCTTGCGCACCACAGCTCCTGCTGGCATGCCTATGCGGCGGAGGATGTTCTCCACGTATGCCACGAGTTCATAGTATGAGGAGTCCTCGTTGGGATGTGCCCAACTGCCCTCCACCCTCTTGCCCGTTACCCACAGGCCGAGGTGGTACTGCTCGCGGTAGGCAAGCATCGGATTGTCGTTGTTCTTCTTCTCCGGGTCAAAGTGATATACGTTTCCGAACTCGAAGAAGCGCAGGTTCTGGTTGCGTCTCTTGGCATTGTGCTCAATGCTCTCGAGACCGCCGAACAGGAGCGTCTGTCGCATCACGCTGAGGTCACTGCTGAGCGGGTTCATAATCCTGACACAGTTTTCCCCGGGCCATGCGTTGTGGCTCTCATAATATGCTCCCTTGGTGAGCGAGTTGTTGAGTATCTCGTTGAAGCCCTCTCCCACGAGCTGCTCACCCACGAGGTTGTGCAACTTGTGCTTGCGGTCCTCGTCACCCTTGATCACGAGACTGCCCTTGAGCTGGGTGGGTATTTCCACATTATTATATCCATATATGCGCAGGATGTCCTCCACCACGTCGCATGCCCTCTGCACGTCCACGCGGTATGCGGGCACGTCGATGTCAAGTCCCTCGGCATCCTCAGCCATGACCTTCATCTCAAGGCTGTCGCATATTGCCTTAATCTTGTCTGCTGGTATTTCCTTGCCTATCAGTGAGTTCACGTATGAATAGTCAAGTCTCACCTTGGCGTTCTCTATCGGGTTGGGATAAACATCCTTTATCTCCATCGACACCTTGCCGCCTGCCAGTTCTCGGCACAGGATGGCAGCCTGCTGCAGGGCATATATTGTGCCGTTGGGATCCACTCCGCGCTCAAAACGGAAACTGGAGTCGGTGCTCAACTGATGATGGCGCGCGCTCTTTCTTATCCATGTGGGATGGAAGTATGCGCTCTCGAGCACCACGTTGGTGGTTGTATCGTATGTGCCGCTGCCCTTGCCTCCGAAGATGCCGGCTATACACATCGGCTCCTCGGCATTGCAGATGCTCAGGTCGTGGAGTCCCAAGGTGTGCTCCTCACCGTCGAGGGTGATGAACTTGGTGCCCTCTGGCTGGGTGCGCACCACAATCTTGTGGCCCGTCACCTTGTCGGCGTCGAAGCAGTGCATGGGCTGGCCGTAAGCCATCATGATGTAGTTGGTGATATCCACAATATTATTAATAGGACGCAGGCCGATGACCTTCAGCTTGTTCTGAAGCCATTCGGGACTCTCCTTCACCTCGCATCCAGTCACGCTCAGGCAGGCATAGCGCTTGCAGGCCTCGGTGTTCTCGATGGTCACCTCGATTGGCAAGTCGTGGTTATCCACCGTGAACTTGCTGCAGTCGGGGCGGTGCAGGCTTGTCTGCTTGCCGTTGGCTACGAGCCATGCGTAGAGGTCGCGCGCCACGCCCCAGTGCGACAGTGCGTCGGCACGGTTGGCGGTGATGTCCACCTCTATAAGCCAGTCGCTCTCCAGGTTATAATATTCAGCGGCAGGAGTACCCACCTTTGCGTCCTCGGGCAGCACGATGATACCGGCATGGTCGGTGCCGATGCCAATCTCGTCCTCTGCGCAAATCATGCCGCAGCTCTCCACGCCACGCAGTTTCGACTTCTTGATAACAAATTCCTTGTCGCCGTCGTAGAGCACGCAGCCCAGGTCGGCAACAATCACCTTCTGTCCCGCAGCCACGTTGGGCGCGCCACAGACAATCTGTGATGGAGTTTCACGTCCGAGGTCAACAGTGGTCACATGCAGGTGGTCGCTGTTGGGATGCACGTCGCAGGTGAGCACCTGTCCGACATACAGTCCCTTGAGACCACCCTTGATAGTCTGGACCTCCTCCAATGCGTCAACTTCCAGACCTGTTGACGTCAGCGCGTCGCACACCTGCTGCGGTGTAAGGTCGAAATCAACGTATTCCTTAAGCCATTTGTAGGATATATTCATCTTTAAATTATATTGATAGCATTAAAATTGCGTGCAAAATTAATATTTTTCCAGCAACTATGCAAATTTTTGAATGATTTTCTTTCCAAAATAGATAAAAAAGGTTAAATATCGCGTATTGAGAGAAAAAATTCCTAATTCCTCACTTCTAATTCCTAATTTCTTCGTACCTTTGCACCCGCTGTCACGAGTTGGCAGCATAAAATTCAAACCTCAATTAAATAAAAGTTACAAAAAATGGCAACAAAAATCAGATTGCAGCGCGGCGGCCGTAAGGGCTATGCTTTCTACAGCATCGTAATCGCCGACGCAAGAGCACCACGTGATGGTAAATTTACTGAGAAGATTGGTACTTACAACCCCAACACCAATCCTGCCACAGTAGATTTGAATTTCGACAGAGCACTTTACTGGGTTGAGACCGGTGCCCAGCCCACAGACACAGTGCGTAACATCCTCAGCCGTGAGGGCGTCTATATGATGAAGCACCTTCTTGGTGGTGTCAAGAAGGGCGCGTTCGACGAGGCTGCCATGCAGGCAAAGTTCGACGCATGGAAGGCTGACAAGGTGAAGGGTGCAGAGGCTGTTCGCGCAAGCGAGGCCAAGGCCAAGAAGGAAGCTGCCGCCAAGGAGCTTGAGGCCGAGAAGAAGATTAACGAGGCTATCGCCAAGAAGGTGGCTGACAAGAAGGCTGCCGCTGCTGCCGCCAAGGCTGAGGCAGAGGCTGCCGCTAATGCCGAGGCTACAGAGGAGGCTCCCGCAGAGGCTTAATCTTCGGATTGATTTAAGAAATCAAGACAAGACAAGAGACCCGGAACTTCATGTTCCGGGTCTCTTTTTTACCATTATTCTTGATTTTTTTATAATAAAAAACGAAAAGTTACGTTATTTTATTGTATGAACAATAAGAAAAATGGCATCTATGCCCAAATCCTGAAATACACAGGTCTCTTCGGGAGCATCCAGGGACTGAGCATCCTCACTGGCGTGATACGTAACAAGGTCATGGCCATGATGCTCGGCACCCAGGGTATGGGCATGATGTCCCTGCTCAATTGTGCCGTCAGTTTCCTGTCGCTTGCCACAAGTCTCGGACTTTCATTCAGTGCGGTCCGTGAAATCGCCGCCTATAATGACAATGGCGACATTAAGGGCCTGGAGAGATGCGCCACGTCGATAAGGGCATGGTCAATAGTTGCGGCATTACTCGGAGCATTGGCTTGTATCGTCACCTGCAAATGGATAGACAAACTCACATTCACTTGGGGAGACCATTCACTCCACTATCTGCTTCTTTCTCCGGCCATAGTCATCATGGCTGTCACGGCAGGCGAAACCGCCATACTCAAAGGCATGCACCGGCTTAAAGCCATGGCTGTTGTCCAGCTGACCACCGCATTGGCTGCGCTTGCCGTCACTGTGCCCTTGTTGTATTTGTTCGGCGAGTCAGCCATTGTGCCCATCATCTTCCTTATCGCGTTGTCAACGATGCTCGCCACAATATTCTATTCTTACTCGACCGTACGCCCGAAATGGAAATCATTTCTTGTCCCGCTCCATAAATGGAGGGCATTGCTTGCCAACGGGGCTCCGATGGTAAAACTCGGAATGGCATTCGTATCTGCAACCATCATGGGCAGCGGTTCTGAATTTGTCATCAGGGCCTTTCTTAATGTCGAGACAGGCCTTGACACTGTGGGTCTTTACAATACCGGCTATTTACTCGCCATCACGTATGCCGGGATGTTCTTCTCATCCATGGATTCGGATTACTATCCCCGGCTTTCCGCCGTTAACGGCAACATCCACAAGGTCAACGAGGTGTTGAACAACCAGGCTGAGGTATTGGTATTACTTGTGGCGCCTGCGATGTGTGTTTACATTCTCAGCCTTCCATTGATAGTACCATTGCTGTTCAGTGACAAATTCATCGAGGCTGTACCCATGGCGCAGGCAGCGTCGCTGACGATGGTATTCAAGTCGATATGCCTGCCTATTAGTTATGTCATGCTTGCCAAGGGTGACTCCAGGACATACGTCTTTCTCGAAGCCCTTTCATATATATATGTTGTAGCAGGAGTGGTTTTGGGCTACAAGTATGGTGGTCTGGCAGGCACGGGAATAGGGCTTACTGTTGCATACGCATGTGAGCTTACCGTTAACACCGTCACCCTCCACCTGAGGTATGGCATGGTGTTGCATCACAAGCTCATCAGATACATCTCGATACTGTTCCCCTTGACATTATCAGCATACGCCTCCACCTTAATCCCCCAAGATGCGTGGAAGTGGGGCTTTGGAATATCAATTGCCGTCATAGCCACCGTATATTCAATCAGGACCTTCAAGACCAACCTATGAGGCTCATATCCCTCCCGGCCGGCCGGGACAGGTCACTGAGCGGCGGGACAGGGGACAGCCGGGACAGGGGACAGGTCACTGTCCTGCCGACTCAAATGCTTTTTTACATTTTGAAATTATGTTTTTGCCTATTCCTGTCAGCCGTTGCAACTGTCTGACACCTGCGTGTCTTTTTAGCAGGGCTGCAAGGATTACGTCTCGCTCATCCTTACTAAGCATCTGAACTTGCTGACCGTCGGTGATACCAAACTCGTCTTTGAGGCAGAGCATCACACTATCGTCAGACATGGAACGTTCTCTTTCTTCTTCATACTCAATGCAGCTGACATCGTTGTCAAGCGGTGCCTCTACAAGTGCTGTCAGTTCATCTATACGGATTCTGCTAAGTACGACATTGACGTTGCACAGAGGGAAGAAGTCTGCTCTGCCAAGGTATTCATGCCACGAGCTGAATTCATACTCGCTTACTCTGCTGACAACACCTGCCTTGACAGGGTTCTGGTGGATATAACGGAGGAGGGTGACGAAATATGTCCAGTCCTCACAAGGCTCTGAACGGAAACGCTCCTTGAAGAGGTGTCCGTCACGACCGTATTTCCTGTTGAAGTAATACACGTATGATGAGGCTATGCGCTTGACGATGTTCCCAACCGTGTCGTCCTTGGCGTGAAGAAGGAGATGGAAGTGGTTGGACATAAGGGCGTATGCATAGTAGTGGCAGGAGTTGGGCAGACGGTCTCCGCATGGAGTGTACTGCTCCTGCGCACTGCGTAGGCACTGGAGGAAGGTGTAATGGTCTTCCGAATCTTCAAAGATACGCTGGTGGTTGATACCGCGCATCATGACATGATAGACTCCCGTGCCTGATTGTATGCGTCCTTGTCGTGGCATAGTTTACGATTAGGGATTAAAGATTAACGATTAATGATTAAACGGGACAATGACCTGTCACCTGTCCCGCCTGTCATATCTTTCTGTTTTTCGGCGCAAATTTACTTATTTTTTTGGTAATGACAAAATAACTGTTTAAAATTGTGTGTTTTTTAGTCTTTATTAACTCATAGGACAGAGGGACAGGCCACTGTCCTATCGGAGAAACACGGATGTCCGCAAGCGGACGGGAAGGTCAACGCAAATTGCCATGAATAACCGAAAATTATCAAAAATTATTATTTTAAGATTGCCAGTTTCTCGTTAGAAAAGGGCATATGAAAATGATTGTATTCGTCCTTGTCGTGTCATAGTTTACGATTATAGATTAATGATAAACGAATAATGGTTATTCGGGACAGTGACCTGTCACCTGTCCCGTTCACCTGTCCCGTTTAATTCATTAACATCACCTGCATCATCCTTTTCATGAACACACGCCGCTCAATGGGCGGCAACACCGAGAGGCTGCGCTCAAAAAGGGCACGATAACACTCATAATCCATAACTTTTCCTTTTTAGACGGCATAAAGCTTATTACGATAGGTTATCAATCCCTCGTCTATCAACTCCTTAACCGACAGGCGACGCGAACTGCGCGCCATAACGAAAGCCTCGTACACCAAAGCACCGACTTCCTGCATTCTCTTTTGTGAAATTTCTATTAACATTGCTAAAAACATTTAATTTTGCTATTCCTATAAAGAGAGGCACTGTGTTAAATCACTATTGTGTAATTACTCTTTTTTTTGTATATTTGCACCCCAATTTGTATTATCGAAAATAACATAAATAATTCGTATCATGCACGACTACATTTCTTATTTCCCCTCCCTCACATCCTCAAAGCCCGAGGAGATTTCATGGGAAACCGTCGCCTCCACTATACGGGGCGAATTCCTGCGAACGAAAACCGAGCAATACCGAGAGGCGCGCGCCGAGTCAAACCACGTGCTGATGAAGTCCATAAAGACCAGCTGCCCGGGTATTGTATGTCAGGCGCGACTGGACGGAGGGCGCAGCCAGGAGAACATCCTCGGATACACAGGCACGTTTATGGCCGACTTCGACCATGTGCCGCCCGAAAAACTCGCCGATGCCGTCGCACTTATCAAGGCCGACAAGCACACCATGCTCGCCTATGTCACCATCTCGGGCTGCGGACTGCGCGTCATCGCCCGCGTGGAGGGTGAGGTGACCGAGCGCAACTACAAGGCGGCATGGCTCTCTGTGAACAACCATTACAAGGATTTGCTCGCACTTGATTACGACGCGCAGTGCTGCTCCACCACAAGGGTGTGCGGACTGGCATGGGACCCGCAAGTGTTCTTCAACCCACTCGCACGGCGAATGAAAATCAACCTTTCCCTCGGCAAGCCATCCGCACGCAAGGGCAAGGGAGCCGGCCGGCCTCTCCTGGCCAAGAACATCGCCGCCAAGGTGAGGCAGACGGTAGAGGCCGACGGGGCGGTATATGCTGACGGTAGGCATAACGACTATATTTCGAGGTGTATTTACCTTATGAACCGCTACGGAGTGAACGATGACAACTGCGTGGATTGGGCCATGGAGGTGTTCGCCGACTACGACAAGACCCATCCCAACTCCATCAGGCAGATGGTGAAAAACATCTACCGTAAGTATTCCGACGAGCATGCCTCGATAGCATCCTCAAAGAGCCGCAAGGCCACTATCGCCGAGGTGGAGACCTACATCAAAGAACACTACGACATAAGGCGAAACCTTTTGAGCTACCAACTTGAATACACCCCCAAGTCGCCTCATGCCCCTCATCGCAACACACCCCACCGGGGGGCAGGGGGGCCTGAGGGGCCTATCCCCTCCCCCATCGACGACCATTTCGTCAACTCGCTCTGGCGTCGCATGGGCAACGACGGGCTGTCAACCGACATTCAGACCATCAACACCATTCTCGGGTCGGACTTCGTCGCCGACTACCATCCCTTCCGCTCGTGGATTGAGGCACTGCCCGCCTGGGATGGTGAGACCGACCATATCCGGCGCTTCTTCTCGATGGTGCATTGCAAGGACACTTCCGAAGAGACATTCCATTTCTACACACGCTGCTGGTTTCTCGCGATGGTGGCGTCGGTGATAGACGCCAAGGTGGTCAACCACGAGATTCTCACCTTCATCGGGGCGCAAGGAACATACAAGTCGTCGTTCATGCTCAACATCCTGCCGCCACACCTGCGCGACTACTACACCACGAAGAACAACTCCTACCAGCTCGACAAGGACGACTACCTGATGCTCGCCGAGAACATCCTCGTGTCGCTCGAGGAAATCGACTCGATGACCACCAAGGAAATCAACCAGCTGAAGGCGTTCACCACCATGCCCCACGTGAAGGAGCGACCGCCATACGGACGCCACAAGGTGCTCATGCCGCGAGTGGCATCACTGTGCGCAACGGGCAACAACCTCACGTTCCTCACCGACCAGACGGGAAACCGCCGATGGCTGCCTTTCCACATCGACCACATCGACAACCCCTGGACTGCAGACATTCCCTACGAGGGTATGTACGCCCAGGCGCTTGCCCTATTGCGAGGCGGCGAGCAGTACTGGCTCAGCGACAAGCAGATAAAGGAACTGAACGAGCGCAACCGGGATTTCCAGACTCCCGACCCAGCCACCGAGATGATTGTCACGTTTTTTACGCATCCCCGCAGTGAGGCTGAGACGAAATACATGACAGCCACCAAGATTGCGGCCAAGTTCATGCCGTACATCAAGATCAGTCCCACGAAGATAGGTATTGCCATGGCAGAGTTGGGTTATGAGCAGGTGCGCAACAATAAGGGGCGATTTTGGAAGGTGGCAGAACGTCCGGGCAACGAGATTGACAGCCGTATGCCGGGTGAAGAGTCGGAGCCAATGCCATTCTGAGCACCTCGGGGTGACACGGTGACACTATATAAATATAAAAGTTCTGAAAACGGAAATTCAAAGACTATATAGTAAGCGAATTTCCACTTTTGGAAAAAGTATATATATAAGTGTCACAGGTGTCACAAAGTCTCTCCTTTAACTCCTTTAACTACTTTAACTCCCAATAAATATGAAACGAAGAGATTTAGCCCTACAGTACTTCCCCGACAAGACTCCGGTGGAAGCCGTGCGGTCACTCCGCCGATGGATTGACAATTGTCCGCAGCTCACCGAAGAGCTGCGCAAGCTCAACCCCAATTTCAAGTGTCAGAAAGACCTCACCATCCGTCAGGTCAGGCTCATCATGGATTATCTTGGAGACCCCTGAAAAGGGG
>JALFIX010000133.1 GCA_022775105.1 Prevotella sp.
GCTCAAAGCAAACTTTCAATCTTTTCAAATTGACGGTTCGTATCTTTATACCCGAATTACACTATATATAATAATGTAACTCGCTTCTTGTACTACTTCTCTGTTTATGTAAGTCTTTCAAAGAACTCTTTCTTTATTTGCCCTCAGAGAACCGTTGTTCTCAAAAGCGGGTGCAAAGGTACGGACTATTTTTCAAACTACCAAATGTTTTGATGAAAAAGTTTAGGAATTTAACAGTATTTTAGAATTGAAACGTGTAAATACGACACTAAATAAGCTTACACCTTATTATATTAATATAGAGGGCAGCTTTATTTGAGTTTCGCCCTTATATACATTCCTGGTCTAAAATCACTGTTGGAAGAGGTCACCTTGGCATAAACTTTTATAGAATAGTCCTTGGCATCCACTGACTGGTCGATAGAAATGATCTGCGCCGAAAAGGTCTTTTTCCCCATTCCATTTACCCTGAACTCCACATCGCGACCAATCCTCATCATATTCAGTTCCCTTTCATATACCGTCAACTGGATTAGAGGTTGTGACTTGTTGATGACATCACAGACAGGCTCTCCGGCATCAAGATATTTTCCGAGATTGACATTGAGGTTAGTGACAAAACCTGTGATAGGAGCTGTCACCTGGAGATAAGGCTGGATGCCATTGGACTTAACAGATGCAGGATTGACACCGAGAGTTTTCAGACGGGAGGCGGCTGCGGACAGACGACTGTGCATTGAAAGATACTCAGCCTTGCTCTGCTGCACCTTCTTCTGAGATGCGGCATCATTTGCGCTGAGGGCAGTCTGACGCTTGTATTCCTTTTCAAGAAATTCCGCTTGAGCAGATGCATCGAGATAAGTCTGCTGCAATTCGATATATTCGGGATTATCGATTGTGGCGACCACCTGTCCTCTCGACACAGCCTGTCCAGGCATAACCTTAAGACTATGCACCTTGCCTCCCATGGTAAGCGACAATGTGGCGTTCTGTTGAGGTGACACCATCATCACACCATTGAATGTGGGACTATTGGCTACATTAGTGGCACTCGACACCCCATCAACGGCAATGGAGTCGGCATTAGCCTTAATTTCCACAGAATCAGCCTTATCCACAGAATCAGAGGATTGCGGTTCAACCTCAGACTTATTACTGCCGGAACATGCAGCCATCATCAAAGCGGCAGTGATATATACAAAACAACTTTTCATTTTTTCTTAACTCCTATTTTTCTCAATATTATTGGCATTGTATTAACTATTCTATAGAAAGCGGGGATGACGATAAGCGTCAGAACCGTAGATACTATCAATCCACCGATGACCACCGTGGCAAGCGGACGCTGCACCTCGGCTCCCGCCGACGTGGCAACAGCCATAGGCACGAATCCCAACGACGCCACCAATCCCGTAAGGAAAACGGGACGCAGAAGATGCCCGCAACCACGGTAGATAATCCTATCAGTACACATGGCATACCTCGAAGAAGACTGCATGTCGTTGAAATGGTTTATCATAAGAATACCATTAAGCACAGCCACTCCGAAGAGGGCGATAAAACCGACTCCGGCTGAGATACTGAAGGGCAGACCTCGTAGCCACAACGCCACGATGCCACCGATGAGCGACAGAGGCACGGTGGAGAACACCACCAACGAATAGGTGACACTGCGGAAATTGAAGAACAAGAGCAACAGAATGAGCATCAGCGCAATAGGTATCACAATGAGCAATGTGTGTATAGCATTCTGAAGATTCTCAAACTGTCCTCCGTATTCGAAATAATAACCAGGTTTGAGTTTGATATTCTTGTCGAGACTCTCGCTAATCTGCGCCACAACCTGCTGAATATCCGCATCACGTACATTGACACCGATAACAATTCGACGCTTCGTTGCATCACGATTAATTTGCAGCGGTCCATTCACAAGAGTGATAGTAGCCACCTCGCTCACGGGCACTTGTGCACCGTCGCAAGTGCGAACGAACAGGCGATTGAGATCAAGGTCGCTCACTTTCTCATTGTCAAGTCTCACCACAAGATCGAATCTTCGTTCATTTTCAAACACTACGCCTGCAGTCTCGCCCGCATAAGCCGTACGCACGATGTCGTTGAGTTCCTGAACGTCAATACCATAACGCGCAATCTTCGTGCGGTCATAATTCACCACCAACTGTGGCAATCCCATAGCTTGCTCCACAATGACATCGGCAGCTCCAGGCACCTTTTCCACATATTTCGCAGCCTCCTTGGCCTTAGTATATAGTTCATCCATATCCTCGCCATAGAGTTTGATGGCAATATCCGCCTTGGCACCGGTCATCAATTCGTTGAAGCGCAATTGAATAGGCTGGCTGAAATTAAACTCAGCTCCCTCAACACTCTCAAGAGCCTGTTTCATCTTCTCCACCATCTCGGCCCGGCTCGATGCCGAAGTCCACTCCTTAAACGGTTTCATCACAATCATCACGTCGGCATCCTCCACCGACATCGGGTCGGTAGGCACCTCTGCCGTTCCAATCTTCGCCACCACATGCTTAATCTCAGGAAATTTGTCCTTCAACACCTTCTCCGCCTTTAGCGAGATTTCAACACTCTTGCTAAGCGAACTTCCTGCAGGCAGAGTCATCTGCATGGCAAAGTCGCCTTCGTCGAGAGTAGGTATAAACTCAGCACCGAGACGCGTGAAAAGCAGAAGCGATGCGAAGAGCAGTGCAAATGCCACTCCGATGGTTTGCCATACACGCTTCATACAGAAACGCAACACCTGATTATACTGTTTGGTGAGCCATGCGAAAAATCTGTCGGCAAATGTCGGTTTAAGGGAAATGTTGCGCTTTAGGAATACCGAAGCCATCATTGGCACATAAGTAAGCGATAGGATTAATGCCCCCACGATGCAGAACACCAGAGTCTGTGCCATCGGGGTGAAATATTTTCCCTCGATACCCGTAAGAGTCAATATCGGGAAGAATACTATCAGGATGATGAGTACGGCAAATGTAGAGCTCTTCACCACCTTTGCGGCTCCCTTCTCCACCTCGTCGCACATCTCTTCGGCTGTGAGAGTCCTGCCAGCTAATCGTTTAGAATAAAGATGTGCCAATATGCCCTCAAGGATAACAATCGAACCGTCAACAACTATACCGAAGTCGATTGCCCCGAGACTCATAAGATTGGCCGAGACCCCAAACACCCTCATAAGAATAAAGCCAAACAACATAGCCAATGGTATCACCGAAGCGACAATAACCCCCGCCCTCACATTTCCGAGAAAAACGATAAGTACGAGAAATACAATTATCGCCCCCTCGATAAGATTATAAATCACGGTAGAGATATTTCGGTTTACAAGTTCCGAGCGATTGAGATAAGGCTCGATAGTTATGCCCTCGGGCAGCATCTTCTGCACCTTGGCTACCCGCTCCTCAAGAGCCTTCGTCACCACATTGGCGTTAGCACCCTTGAGCATCATGGCTATACCGCCCACACACTCTCCGTCGCCATCCATCGTCATGGCACCGAATCGCTTTGGCGCGCCAAAATCCACCTTACCGATGTCACTGATATGCACAGGCATCCCCCCACGATTGGCCACCACAATCTTCTCGATGTCCTTCTTCTTGCTGATCATTCCCTCGGAACGTATATAATAGGCCCTGCCCACCTTCTCGATGTAACTGCCTCCAGTATTCTGGTTGTTCCTTGACAATGATTCAAATACATCCCCAATTGTAATCTGCAATGCAGCAAGCGCATCGGGGTCGATGGCCACCTCATACTGCTTGAGATAGCCTCCAAAACTGTTGATTTCGACAATACCCGGAATACCCGACAACTGTCGCTTGACAATCCAATCCTGGATAGTGCGGAGTTCCATGGCATCATAATCCTTGCGATGCTTCTCGTCCACCCTCAGCACATACTGATAGATCTCACCAAGTCCGGTGGTGATAGGCATCATCTCGGGCGTGCCCAATTCCGGCGGAATCTCTCCCGCCACCACCTGAATCTGTTCATTGATGAGCTGTCGTGCCTCAAGCGTGGGCACACTCTCCTTGAACACCACCGTAACGAGCGACAACCCGAATCTCGACACCGAGCGTATCTCGGTGACATTCATGATATTGCTCATTGCAATTTCCACTGGCATGGTTATCAGCTGCTCCACTTCCTGCGGAGCCAACGTAGGTGACACGGTTACTATCTGCACCTGATTGTTAGTGATGTCAGGAACAGCATCCACCGGGAGTGTAAGCATCGACCATATACCGCCGATAAGCAGAAACAATGTCGTCAGCGCGACGAAGAGTTTCTTACGAATAGAAAACCTAACAATAGCCTTAAACATACGTAATTACTGCTTTAATTTCAGAAATACCTCGCAAAGGTAGTAAAAAAAAGCCTAAAGCTATATCAATTTACCTGAGAAATTAATCGAATGGTCGATATTTTAACATATATAACCGAAAAAGGCAATGAGATTGCTTGATATATGTTATTATAGTGGAAGTAGTATTGTTCTTAGCGTCACCCGTCACCTTGATTTCAGCATTTTTTTGGTGATGTCATCTACTATTTCTGAAGATGACGCTTTTTTGCTACTGATGACGGGCTTTGAAGAGGATTGCCTTCTCTTTATTTCTCGCGTACCTTATTATATATTAATTAATAAAAGGGGACGATGTACATAAAAAAAAGAAAATTTCAAGGTGACGGGTGACGCTTAAGAAATTTGAGCCGGCTCAAGACGACAATTCACGCCGTTCAAAACTACATTTGAGCCGACTCAAATAATAACCTCCTAATGGTGATGAGCAATGGCTGCACGCTTGCGTCTGAACCATAGCCAATAGCCAGTTAGGGGCAACGTGGCACCTATAAAGGCGGCAAGGAAGTTGAGAATTCGTGTGATGATGCCTCCCCAACTGCCAGTGTGCACCATATACACGCCACTTCTCACCTTAGTGTCCTTTTTCCCGGCAGAATACAATTGCACATCGGTTATCTCACCGCTTCTTCTGTCATACGAGTACTTGTCGGCAGCTCTCATGCTCAGACGTCCCTCGGGCACTACCTCTGCCACTTCGGGCTTAAGAGTTATCTGCTGATAGCCGGGATTCTTCAAAGCCACTTCATTCAACACATCCTCCCAATGGCGATAGGGTGAGCGACGGTGGAATCCACGGCCTTCTCCGTGATTTCCTTCGTGATTATTTCTTCCATCGCCGTGAGAATATCTTCCTTCACCACAAGAACCTCTTCCTTCACCATGAGAATTTCCGCCTTCCCCGTGTGCTCCGCCTTTTTCCGATGATTCAACACCGAAACATGCATAGAAACCAGTGCGATACCATGAGAACGACCATGTCAATCCCGTAAGAGCCATGGCGAGCAGGAAGATTGTAGTATATATTCCTCCAGCCACGTGGAGGTCGTGCCAGAATCGTCCCCAACCTTTAGTCACGTGGATGGCAAGACTTGCCTTCAACGGTTTGTTGCGGTTAGTGAGCCACATCAGTATTCCTGTGATAAGGATGAACACGAGCACGAGGGTGCATATACCTGTAATCAGTTTTCCCACACCAGACGATGACCCAAGAAGCCAGCGGTGCAGATGGAACATGGTATTGAAGAATGGCAGACGCTCGGAGCGTCCGGTCACCTCACCAGTGTATTGGTTGACATAGATGGAGGCACGACGTGGCTTGGAGAGACTCACCTGATAAGTGCGGGTGCTGTCGGCAAAGACAGTAACTCCCGAAATACTTACAGAGTCGGGCAATGTCTCTTCCACCTTCTCCATCAGTTGCTGCATAGGGATAGGTTCTCCCTTTGCTTCTTTCACGAAATACAGTTCAGGCTTTATAGCCTCCGTAATCTCCTTCTCGAATACGAGCATAGCACCCGAGAAGCACACCAATGTGATTATGATGCCCGTAGGCACCGATAACCACAAGTGTATTTTTCTTAATGCTTTTTTCATTTTTTTACTCCTTTATCTTTCCTACAGCCGTCACTGTGCTAACCTCAACGCTCAAACCCTTGGTGGCTGTGGCAGTGGCAGGGTCAATCTTATATATAGCTGGATAATCGTCGGATGTCATTACTGGCATATAGATATATCCACCCTCTACGTATGGCATCTTTCCGAAATCGGTGATCTTGTCGGTTGCAGGCAGACCGCTGACGAAGGTCAGTTTACCAGTATCACCATTGAACACTGCAAGTTCTGTTGTCACATATCCCGTCTGAGAGAACGGACGGTCATACATTCTCAGAAGGAAATAATTGCCTCCGGCATGCCAACAGCGCAGGAATGATTTGCCTCCACTCTGTGCCTCTATACTATAATAATAGTTTGGGTCGAACTCAGTTGCCCCGGCCTTGATGCGCACCACACCGGCGTCGAGCGTTGTCTGCTGACGCGGGTCGGTTACTGTCTTGGCATAACTTGGTGAGAACACATAGATATCACCGTTGTCGGCAGCCCATATCGACTGATAGTACTGCGAGCGGTATCTACCACATGCATAACTGATCTTATCGGTCTTTATCAGTCGTTTGCCGTCAAGCTGCTCATTATCAAAGATTGCCACCCAGCACTCATTGGGATATTGAGTGCCACTGAGTTCACCCTTGACGTATGAACCGCCGCCCGAACCGCCGCTTTCCTGCTTCACAAGGTCCTCATTGCCCGGAAGGATATACTTTCCGCCATCAATGCCCGAACCATAGGCACTGAGTCCCATACCGATGGCAGCACTATATAGCTTGCCGCCGCTCTCGAGGAATCCCGACAGCATGGCATATTCACCGTTGCCGAGGAAATTCTCCGAAATAAAGTTGTCCTTTTTCTTTGAATCGCTCTGTGTGGCTGTCTCGTTTGCCACATCAAGGTATGTCAAGAGGAACATCTTTGGCAGATTGCCGTTGGCATCAGCATATTCTGAAAGTCCGTCGCCAGTGGAAGCTGAGAGGATATAGTCGCCAAACTTGCCGAATGATGTGAATCGTGTCACCTTGTATTCAGCCGAACGGGCTTTCATCTGTCCGTCGCTATTGAGCACGTATGAGCGTGTCGTACCGGCATTTCCCTGGTTGTAGGTGAGGGCATAGAGATACTTGTCTCCATAGAACACCCATTCCGTGGCACCGTCGTTCACCAATCCGTTGTTGATGGCCGAGACGCTGCCTTCAGTGAGGCTCTGCGATGTGAGCAACACATTGGCAGTCTGTTCGCCGTCGGGAAGTGATGTGGCAAGGGCGAATGCCTCTTTTCCCACTGTCACTCCTGGAGTGTCGGGATTGTCGGCGGGGATGTCCGCCACATTGTCATCACTGTCAGAACAAGCCGCAAGGCTTACCGCAATTAAGGCTGCGGGCACCATTTTCAAATAGTTTTTCATTGTTGTGTATATATTATTAATTTATGTTTTAGAAATGCACCCTAACCTTACCGTAGAATGCCCTTCCCGCCTTTTGCAGCGAGAAGTTGTCGTAGAGCTTCTCGTTGGTGAAGTTGCGACATTCCAATGACACACTGTATCGTCCGCGCATCATACTGTAGGTCAATACCATATTGTGCGAGAACTGGTTGGGCACGACATAATCGGCCTTATTGGCACCGATGTGCGACGAATAGTATGTGAAGCTATGCAAATACTGGTTGTCGTATGTCAGAGCTAGAGTATTTCCTTTCTTCATGCAGTTGCGCCAATACAGGTTGATGTCTGAGTCGGCAAAGAGATATGGCAGGTTGGGCATACGCTCCTTGTAGTTGATATTTGCCGACGTAGAGCCCATCGATGTCTTCATGTTGTCGCATACGTTCATCTTGGTGAAATTGCCACCAATGCTCAGCCATCGTCCGTGGGCATAGCGCAATGAGAGGTTGAATCCCTTGGTGAGCACATTTCCGTAGTTGATATATGATGCGGCATATTTTCCTCCGCTCAGGCTCATGATATTGCGCTGGATATAATCCTTGGTGTCGCGATATATCAGTCCACCCTCCACGTAGAACGTGTGCTTGTCTATACGTCGTGAATAACTGATGTTGAGGTTGACATTGTCACTTCGTTCCGGTTTGATACCGATGTCACCCGTCTCCAGGTCTTCATCACCAAACATCTCCTCGATGGTAGGCAGTCGGCATGCCTTCTCGTATGACAGTTTAGCCTGCAGTCCATCTACAATAAACCATGTGGCAGCCGCTCCATATCCCCAGAAGTCAACGGTATGGCTTGTCTTGGTGTATGTGTCGAGCGTTTCGGTGGTAGCCACTGGTCCTGCCACATAGAGGTTGTAGTATTTTCCGAAAACCGACAGATTCCAGTTGTCGGCAGGAGTGAGTCGGTATTGCAGTCCCGCTATGTTCTTGCGTGTACGCTTGTCGATGGCGTCGGTGAGAGTCTCTGCGGTGAGCAGCGATGCGTTGCTTCGGCGGAAGTCGGTGAGCACGTTGTTGAATGTGAAGAGATGAGCTTTGCCCAATTGGTAGTTGACGGTGGCAGCCGCATTCCAGTTGTGGTTGGTGGCACGCGAGTGCATCAGCGACTGCTCTCCTGGAGAATTGAGCAATGCCTTTTCTCCCCGCCAGTTATACTTATACGAGGCGGTATCCACGTTTGTCATGACATCTCGGTTGTAGCTTCCCGTCACAGTGAGGTCAAGACCACGAGTGAAGAGGTTGTGCTTCACGTATTCCAGGCTCGGTTGCAGTGCATGGCTACGCCTATGCTTCTCGCCATACACAATTTCCTGTCTTACTCCCGTCTGTATCTCCTTGTACATCTGCGACCAAGTCAATCCGAAGAGCAGTCGGTCGGCCCATTTCTTGCCTACCACTCCCAGTTTTCCCACTATTGCCTCATTGTGGTATGTGTCGTTGAATCGCTTCACGCTCTCTTTCTTGTCACGGTCTATCCTGCCCGTCTCGAAGTCCTCCACGGGCGAGTTGATACGATAGTTGTTGTCGGAATAATTTTGGAATGCCGTAATCTCGTATGTCAGTCCGCTTTTGAATGTCTGTCCGAAACTGACATTCGACTTATGGGTATTGAATGAACCATAAGAATACGATGCGTCGAGATGCCATCCGCTATGACGCTTGTTGGTCACCACATTGATCACACCGCCGATGGCATCAGTACCGAATCCCACTGGCACAACTCCCTTATACACCTCAATCCTGTTGGCGAAACTCACCGGGATGTTGTTGAGTCCGAATGATGCCCCCACACCTTCCTGTGGCACACCATCGATAAACACTTTTACCCGCTTGCCGCTGAATCCATCCATCATCAGCGACATGTCGGAACCCACTCCTCCCGACTCCCTCAACTTCAGTCCGGGAGCCTTCGAGAGAGCGTCACTAAGGTTCTTCGTCGTGTTCTGCATTTCCTTGGTATCTACGGCTATAGTGTTGAATGCCGACTTCTTCACCCTGCTCACTCCACCGGCTACGACCACCACCTCGTCAAGTTGCAACTCCTTGTCGATGTGCTTGCCATGGTGTCGGTTTTCGCTTTTTGTTCCTCGGTGTTTCACTCTTGTGGAATCTTGCTGAGCCGCAATTGGCATAAACATAAAAAATGTGAGGCTTAATATAGCCATTCTGAATATTGACTTTCTCATAATATATATAAATAGGTGGCCTTGTGGCCTAATCGTATAAATACAACTGGATTTACGTGGTCAGACACTACACGTTGTTTTTCGGGTGCAAAGTTACGGTGTTTTTTTCATTCCCACAATACCTAAAACATATGATTTAACATTCTGACATTCAATGTTAAATCATTATAATTCGTGATGATATATGATTAAACCTTTCGTTTTTTCATCAGTCAAATAAGCAGAAGATGCATCGATTATCATTAACAAAAAAATAGACAAAAGAAAAGAAGATTATGAAGAAGATTATCGTATTTGCCTTGGCTGTCCTTTTGGGCGCAGGCACCATGTCGGCACAGCGTGGCGGCGGACGTCAGAGAATGTCAGTGGAAAACAGAGTTGCACAAATGGCAAAGGAACTGGATCTCACTGCCGACCAACAGAAGAAAATTACCGCCATCTACACCGAATCCCAGTCGAAGCGCAATTCAGGCGAACGCCCTACCCGCGAACAGATGCGCGCTGAATTTGAGAAGATTGACAAGCAAGTTACTGCCGTTCTTACCAAGACTCAGCAGAAAAAGTATGAGGAAATGAAACAGGCACGTCAGAACAGAAGACAAAAGTAGTTTGACTTATTACGCCGCCACATGTAGTGTTTTCTATATGAGGCGGCGTAATAATATTTAAAGAATAATGGGAATTAGCATTGAATGAACAGCTGTAGTTACATTGAGTGAATAGGGGGTAGTGACATAGAGAGGATAGGGTGTAGTGACATAGAGTGAATAGGGCATTCAGGAACTAACTGAACAGCAGTTGAGAAACTGTCAGAACTTAACTTCAGTTATGTTCTCAACAGGCTATCGTTGTATCCACACAAAGCTTTGTATGTGCATCCGAAAGCTTCGAACGGAGATTCGAAAGCTTTGGATATCCATCCGAAGTCTTTGAACGAAAGTATTAAACAAGCGTCACCCGTCATCTTGATTTTAGCAACTTTTTAAGAAACAAGACAGCGACAGTTTTCAGATGATAGAGCATTGGTAATTTAGAAGATACAGTCATCTTCAGGTATTTCTGCGCGCTCTATACACATTACAAAATACACGGGCATATTACACTTTTTCTAAGTTTTATGAGCTATAAAATTACACTTTTTCTAAGTTTTTATGCCTGCAAAATTACACTTTTTCCATCAGATGCACATCGTAAAATTACACTTTTTCTTATTAATCCTAAAATCCGCAAGTAATCTCAATGGCAATCTCAATGGCAGTAAAGAGCTTGAACACTATGCATCATGATAGTATGAGCGTGAATTTTGTCCGATTTGTGCACACCTTCCCCTTACCCCACAATGCGACTTGAGGCAATACGCAGATTAAAACCATAAGGAACGGACTGTATCCGAATCCAGTTTTGAAAGGTCTTGCATAAGCCCGGTTTTCAGTATAGATATTCAGAACGTATTGCCTTGCTGTCATGATCCACTTGGCAGGTACGGAGATGAAGCTGAAGACGAATGCATCTGTAGGTGTATTCACCTTCCAACAAGTCAAGCACTCCATCCATGCGCTTTTGTCTCTGAATGACTAGACATCCGATGATACTGCGGCATCTCTGACCAAGTGTCTGGTCAATAATAGGTGAAAGCATGGAGTCAAATTGCTCCATGATTGAAAAAATTCCTCCAAAAGGTGTGAGTTTTTCAGATTTTATTTGTACCTTTGCCATGTCTTGTTACGATTTACGCTTGTTTTGATTTGCAACACTAAGATAAGTGAAAAATCTGACATGGCAAAATCCTGAGCAACTTTTTGTTGCTCAGGAACTTATAAATAAAGTTAAATCAAAGTGTTGCGGA
>JALFIX010000136.1 GCA_022775105.1 Prevotella sp.
CGCTCAGGATGTGCGCTTTGTGGGCAATATGATTCTGGTTCCGTCAGAGCGCGACGGTTTCAACCACCTTTATTTATATAATATAAACGGACAGTTGAAGCGCAAGGTGACCACTGGCAATTATGAAGTATTGGATATATATGGCATGAATGAGGCTACGGGTGATGTTTTCTATGCCGCCAATCCTGACGGGGCAACCGAGAAGCAAGTGTATGTGAGCCATGCCAACGGCAAGACCGAGAAACTCACTCCCAAGGCGGGATATAACTCTGCTATTTTCAGTTCCAACTTCAAGTATTTCATCAATGTGTGGAACGACATTAATAATCCTACGACTTATACACTGAATACAGTAGGCGGAAAGCAAAGCGTAACACTCATTGACAACAAGGAACTTAAGGACAAGTGGGCGCAGTATGACGTGGCGACACGCGAGCTGTTCTCCTTCACAACTTCTGAGGGCACCAAACTCAACGGATGGATGATCAAGCCCACGGGATTCAACGCTTCCAAGCGTTATCCTGTAATCATGTTCCAATATGGCGGGCCTGGCAGTCAGCAGGTGCTCAATTCCTGGAACATCGGTTGCAACGGACAGGGGGCGGTTATGGAACAGTATATGGCACAGCAGGGGTATCTCGTGGTTTGCGTTGATAACCGCGGCACTGGCGGTCGTGGAGCCGCCTTCGAGAAGTGCACCTATCTGCGCCTTGGCGAGAAGGAAGCCTTCGACCAGGTGGAGACTGCCCTCTGGTTGGGCAAGCAGTCGTTTGTCGATAAGGACCGCATTGGCATCTGGGGCTGGAGCTATGGCGGATGGAACACCCTCATGTCCATGTCTGAGGGCCGTCCCGTATTCCGTGCCGGAGTGGCAGTTGCACCTCCCACATGCTGGCGTTATTACGACACAGTATATACCGAGCGTTTCATGCGTACACCTAAGGAGAACAAGTCTGGTTATGACGAAGTCAACCCTATAGCCCGTGCATCCAAGCTCCACGGTGCGCTGCTGATATGCCACGGACTTGCCGACGACAATGTCCACTATCAAAATTCGGCGGAATATGTAGAGGCATTGGTTCAGGCTGACAAGGACTTCAAGCAATTGGTATATACCAACCGCAACCACGGTATTTCGGGCGGTAACACCCGTAACCATCTTTTCCGACAGATTATCAACTGGTTTAATAACGAACTAAAAAAATAAACGAATGAAAACATTAGCTACTATTGCTGCGGCACTGATGTTTATGCCTTTCCAGGCTTCAGCTGCCAAGTCAAAGAAAAAACAGGTTTCCAAGCCGGTACCGGCTATTGAGATTGTACAAAAAGTAAATGATGCCTATCAGGCAACCCATTCTCCCGAAGTGAGGGCTTTCTGGGATGATGCCGCCTATTTCACTGGAAATATGGAGGCATACCGACTCACAGGCAATGCCCGCTATTTGGAGTATAGCGACAAGTGGGCGCGCCATAACAAGTGGAGTGGTGCCACTGAGAAAGACCAGTCCAAGTGGCTCTACAAGCAGTACGGCGAGTCGATGCAGCACGTGCAGTTCGGCGACTGGCAGATTTGTTTCCAGACCTACCTCGACATGTACCGCATGAACCCCGACGCATACAAAATTGCGCGTGCCATTGAGGTTATGGACTATCAGGTTAAGAACTCTGCCACCGACTACTGGTGGTGGGCTGACGCTCTCTATATGGTGATGCCGGTATATACTAAGTTGTATAAGGTGACCGGCAACGAACAGTATCTTGACCAGCTGTATGCCAACTACAAGTATGCCGACGACCTGATGTGGGACAAGGAGTCACACCTCTATTTCCGTGATGGCAAGTATATCTATCCCGCCCACAAGACAGACCTCGGCAAGAAGGATTTTTGGGCACGCGGCGACGGTTGGGTATTGGCAGGACTGGCAAAGGTGCTTGCCGACATGCCTGCCGACTATAAGCATCGTTCGTTCTTCGTAGAGCGTTTCCAGCAGTTGGCTGAGGCTGTTGCGGCTTGTCAGCAGAAGGAAGGCTATTGGACTCGTTCCATCCTCGATCCCGAACAGGCCGTAGGTCCCGAAACAAGTGGTACGGCTTTCTTCACATACGGTTTGCTTTGGGGTATGAACCACGGTCTGCTTGACAAGGCAAAGTATCAGCCTGTCACCGACCTTGCATGGAAATACCTCACCACAGTGGCCCTTCTGGCCGACGGTTCGGTAGGTTATGTACAGCCCATTGGCGAGAAAGCCATCAAGGGTCAGCAGCTTACGGCAGCCAATACCGCCAACTTCGGAACAGGAGCCATGCTTCTTGCTGCTTGCGAGAAGGTGCGTTTCGACGATGCCTCATGTGCGCTCGCGGCAGATGCCACTCCGATAACAATCACCGTCAGCAATCCATCGGGAATGCAGCGTCAGGAGGTTGTCGAACTTGATGCTGCCTCTGTCTTCCAGCGTCTTGGCATCAGTGGCGGTCGCCAGTTCGTGGTGAAAAATGCCCTTGGTTTTGAGGTGGCTTACCAGCTCACCTACGACGGCAAACTCCTAATCGAGGCTTGCGTGGCTCCTAAGGGACAGGCTTCATATACCATCACCAAGGGTGAGCCTTCAGTCTTTGTGAACACATGCTATGGCCGTATGTATCCCGAGCGTGTTGACGACATCGCGTGGGAAAACGACCGCGGTGCTTACCGTTGCTATGGTCCTGCCCTCCAGCGTTCGGGTGAGGATGCCTTCGGTAATGACGTGTGGGTGAAGAACACTCCCGACCTCGTTGTCGAGAGCCGTTATTATAATGAGTTGGTCAACAAGCTCAGCTATCATGTTGACCGTGGTCATGGTCTCGACTGCTACAAGGTCGGTCCTACACTTGGTTGCGGTACTCCCGCCCTCATCAATGGCGATGACATCATCTTCCCGTATTGCTGGAAGGAGTATGAACTGCTTGACAATGGTCCTCTCCGCTTTACTGTCCGCCTGAAGTATAATCCTTCAAAGTATGGCAATGACGATAATGTCGTTGAGAACAGAATCCTGAGTATCGACAAGGGCAGCAACTTCAACAAGATGACCGTATGGTATGACGGTCTTACCGCTCCTGCCGATGTGGCTTCAGGTGTTGTTATCCATACCGAAGACACTGAGAGCGTAGTGCTTGGCAAGAACTATGTTCAGTATGCCGACCCGACCGACAATCCCAAGGGGCAGAACTTCCAGATTTACGTGGCTGCCATCTTCCCCGACGGTGTTGACCAGACCCGTAAGGTGATGTATGAGAATCCTGTCCGTGGCAATGCCGGTCATGCCCTTGGCATCAAGAAGGGCATAAAGGCTGGTGAGAAGTTCACATATTACTTCGGTTCGTCATGGAGCAAGTATGACTGCCGCACTCAGAAGGAGTGGCAGCAGAGGATTGACAACTTTATCGAAGTTGGAAATTACAAATTAGAAGTGACATTTTAGAAGTTAGAAATTAGAAGTTAGAATTTGCATCGTCTATTGACCATAGTGTTTTGGGTGCTGTCGGTCTTTTCATTGCTGGCAGCACCTATGATACCTCATCATCATCATGGTGAGGAGGTGTGCTTTGCCGTTGAGTCAGATGTTGATGCCGACGGTCATTGCCACGATGGTCACAACAAGACGTCATGCAGTTCATACCAGCATTATCTCAAGGGCAGTCAGTGCCATCAGCGCACTGTCGGCTCTTGTTCTGTATCTTCCATTGCACATATCTTTATGTCGTCGGTAGTTCCGTTGGATATGCCGATGAATACAGAGTGCAATGGATATTATTATATTTCCCATTATCAGTCAACTAAGTTGTTTGGGAGTTCTGGGCTTAGGGCTCCTCCGTTTCCTAATTGTGATTATTTGGAAACAGAGTAATAAACTTAGATAGACTGAAAATAAATGAATAGAACATTATTATATATTATTCCGACGTTCGCCGTATTGCTTTTTGCGGCTTGTGCATCGGACAATCACTCGCATGACGAGAAAAAGGAGAAGGAGGAAAAGCATGAGGCAAAGGATGAACATGCCGACCATGCAGGGGAAATCATTATGACCAAACATCAGATAGAGGAGGCACATATACATGCCTCAGTTGTGCAACCTTCTGATTTCGTGGATGTAATTAAAGTAGGAGGACAGATTGTGTCCTCGCAGAACGATGAACATACCGTGGTGGCAACATCAGACGGTATTGTACATTTTTCTAACCTGAAGTTGACTGAAGGAGCATCTATAGTCAGAGGTCAGAAAATAGCCACACTTTCGTCAAGCAATCTTAAGGACGGAGACCCCGTGGCAAAAGCTAAGTCTGCCTTTCTTGCCGCCCAAAGCCAGTTGCAGAGAGCTAAGGAACTTGTGGCTGACAAGATTATTTCTCAGAAGGCCTACGAGCAGGCCAAACTCGAATATGACCAGGCACTCGCCGCCTACCGTGGACTGGAGGCAACAGCATCCACGGGTGGCATTGTCATTGCCTCGCCACGTGCAGGTTATGTCAAGAACATACTCGTGCGCCAGGGCGACTATGTCACGGTGGGAACGCCAATACTCACCATCACCTCCAACCGCCGGCTACAGTTGCGGGCAGAGGTGCCGCAGCAGTATCTGCGTTATCTCCCCTCGGTGTCAGGAGCCAATTTCCGTATTCCCGGCGATGACACACTCTATCGTCTGTCGGCAATGAATGGACGGGTGGAGTCCTATGCCCGCAGTCTTCAGGACAATTCTGCCTTTGCGCCTGTCACCCTGTCGATGGACAATGTCGGAAATCTTCTTCCCGGTTCTTATGCGGAGGTTTATCTTCTCATGCAGTCTGGCAAGCCCTGCCTGTCGCTTCCTCTCGGTGCAATCACCGAAGAGCAAGGCGTTCATTTTGTGTATGTGGCAGAGCCAGATGAACCGGGAGTATTCAAAAAGCGTGAGGTAACCATTGGCAGGGAAAATGGTGAGAGTGTTGAAATACTCAGTGGCATCAAGGCGGGTGAGACTGTGGTTACCCAGGGAGCCATGCAGGTGCGGCTCGCCTCGATGAGTGGTTCTGTGCCCGAAGGACATAGTCACAGCCATTGAAATATTTTAAAATACAGAATTACAGAGGATAAATGACAGAATCTCTGTCTCTTCAGATAACTTAATAAAAGAATATCTCTGTATCTCTGTGTCTCTGTGTTAATAAAAATAATAATAAAGATGCTGAATAAGATAATAAGATTTTCCCTCGACAACCGGCTGGCTATATTGATAGTGTCGGTGTTGCTGATGGTAGGTGGAGTATATACCTCTTATAATATGGAGGTGGATGTGTTCCCCGACCTCAATGCCCCTACTGTTGTCGTGATGACCGAGGCTCGTGGCATGGCGGCTGAGGAGGTGGAACGTCTTGTGACGTTCCCCGTGGAGACTGCTGTCAATGGTGCTACCGACGTACGGCGTGTGCGTTCCTCTTCCACAAGCGGATTCTCCATCGTATGGGTTGAATTTAATTGGGGTACAGATATATATAAGGCACGACAGGTAGTGTCGGAGAAATTGGCTGCAGTGAGCAACGACTTGCCTGAAGGCATCGGTAATCCCACTCTCGGACCGCAGTCGTCTATCCTTGGCGAGCTGATGTTCGTTGCCCTTACTTCCGACTCCACCTCACTGCGTGACCTGCGCACCATTGCCGACTGGACTATACGTCCTCGACTGATGGCTACGGGCGGTGTGGCTCAGGTTGCAGTCCTTGGCGGTGAGGTTAAGGAATACCAGATTTTGGTTAGTCCCGAGCGGATGGCCCACCATAATGTCGGTCTTGGCGATGTGTTGGCAGCCGTTCAGGGTATGAACGCAAACGTGTCGGGAGGCACACTTTATGAATATGGCAATGAGTATATCATCCGTGGTGTTGTCTCAACCACCGATGTCTCAGCATTGGCAAAGGCATTGGTGAAGAACACCGGCACTACAGCCGTATGCCTGCGTGACGTGGCGGATGTGAGGGTAGGGGACAAGACTCCCCGCACCGGTGTGGCTTCCTATAATGGCAAGCCCGCAGTGATGATGACCGTCACCAAGCAACCCAACACCAGCACGCTCGACTTGACTGCCGAAATAGACCGCACACTCGAGGATTTGGAGAAAACACTCCCTGCCGACGTGCATCTCTCTACAGATGTATATCGTCAGTCACGCTTCATCGAGAGCAGTATCGATAATGTGAAGAATGCCCTTATCGAAGGCGCGGTGTTCGTGGTTGTGGTTCTCTTTATCTTCCTTATGAATGTGCGCACCACGGTTATATCACTTGTCACCATTCCATTGTCTCTACTTGCCGCTATCGTGACACTCCATGCCCTCGACCTTACCATCAACACGATGAGTCTCGGTGGACTGTGCATTGCCATCGGTTCGCTTGTGGATGATGCCATAGTCGATGTTGAAAACGTGTATAAGCGACTGCGCGACAACCGCCAGTTGCCCATCCCGGGCAGGCGTCCTATTGTGGATGTCATCTTCGATGCTTCGCGCGAGGTGCGTATGCCCATCCTTAACTCTACGCTGATTATCATTGCCAGTTTTCTTCCCATCTTCTTCCTTACGGGAATGGAAGGCAGGATGTTGGCACCGTTGGGCATTGCCTTCATTGTAGCCCTATGCTCATCCACTGTTGTAGCACTTACGCTCACTCCCGTTCTGTGCAGTTTCCTCCTTGGCGGCAGTCTTAACACACCTCATGTAAGGAACGAGCCTCTCGTCACCCGATATCTCAAGGACCGCTATCTGAAGGCATTGAAGTGGACTATAGGTCATCCGCGTATGGTGCTTGGCTCAACATTAGTTGTCCTTATTGCTGCCATAGTAGTGTTTGCCGGCTTTGGCCGCAGTTTCCTTCCTCCTTTTAATGAGGGTTCGTTCACCATCAATGTCAGCACACTTCCCGGCATATCCCTCGAAGAGTCCGATAGTATAGGCCGCAGGGCAGAGCGCGCCCTTCTTGCCATACCCGAGATAAAGGTTGTGGGCAGAAAGACAGGACGAGCCGAACTCGACGAACATGCCCTTGGAGTGAATACCTCGGAAATAGAGGCACCCTTTGAAATCTCCGACCGTACAAAGGACGAGATTCTCGCCGACGTGCGCCATCGTCTCTCCGAGATACCGGGTATCAATGTGGAGGTAGGTTCGCCTATCAGCCACCGTATTGATGCCATGCTATCAGGCACCCGTGCCGGAATAGCCATCAAACTTTTCGGCACCGACCTCAACCGCATGTATGCCCTTGGCAATCAGATACGTGAGTCGATAAAGGACGTGGAAGGCATTGCCGACCTCAACGTGGAGCAGCAGGTGGAGCGTCCGCAACTGAAGATAATTCCCCGTCCTGAGATGCTTGCCATGTATGGAGTCACCATGCCGCAGTTTTCTGGTATTATAGAGACTCTCCTACAGGGTGTCACCGTGTCGCAGGTATATGACGGCAACAGCACCTTTGACCTCACCCTCAAGGTGTCCGACGATAGTCGTGGCAGCATATCCTCCATTCGCGACCTTATGGTTGACACACCCTCTGGCAAGGTCACCCTCAGTCAGTTGGCTGAAATAACTTCATCGTCAGGTCCCAATACGGTGAGCCGTGAGAATGTGCAGCGCAAGATTGTCATCTCTGCCAACGTTTCTGGTCGCGACCTGCTTGGTGTAGTGAACGACATCCGTGACATTGTTGGCGAGAAGATACATCTGCCCGAAGGCTATCATATAGAATATGGTGGTCAGTTTGAGAGCGAGCAGTCAGCCTCACGCACTCTCTTCGTGGCATCGCTGATATCGCTGATAGTCATCTTTGTGTTGCTTTTCCATCAGTTCCGTGACCTTACTCAGTCAGCTGTGGTGATGCTAAATCTCCCGTTGGCTATTATCGGAGGTGTGGCAGCTATATGGATGACCAGCGGCATATTGAGCATCCCCGCCATCATCGGTTTTATCTCCCTCTTTGGCATAGCCACCCGCAACGGAATGTTGCTCATCTCACGCTATAACGACCTGTGCAAGCGTGATTACACAATAAACGAGAGCATACTTCAAGGCTCAGTTGACCGTCTTAACCCCATTCTCATGACGGCATTGACCAGTGCCCTCGCTCTCATACCGATGGTCTTCGCAGGCGATCTTCCAGGCAACGAGATACAGAGTCCAATGGCTAAGGTGATATTGGGCGGACTGATTACATCCACGGTTTTGAATATCTTTATCATACCGGTGGTGTATAAGATAATTAGGAAAGAGAAATTTATAATTAAGAATTAAAAATTAAGAGATAATGAAAACAAAGGTGATTCTTATTATGGCTTTTGCACTGGCGCAGTCAGTGTCATTGCCGGCTCAAACAGTAGAGGCTCTGCTTAAACAGGTGGAGCAAAACAACCCAAGCCTTCATACGGCAAGAAAATCTGCTGATGCAGCTAAGGCTTCCAATCATACCGACAATACCCTCGACCCGTTGGAGGTGGGGTATAACCGTCTGTGGGGAAAACCGTCATTAATAGGTAACCGTCATGATGTATCGGTGGCTCAACCATTTGAGATTCCCACCATTATCGGAACAAAGGGAAAAGTTGCCCGAAATATGGATGTAGTCGTTGAGGATGATTATCTCCAGTCGCGCCAGTCAATTCTTCTTGAAGCCAAGATGTTGTATATTGACGTGGTGTATTACAATGCCCTTCTCAAGTCACTTGAGCAGCGCCAGGCGCAGACAGCCACTTTGCTCTCCATGCAGAAACATCTGCTTGAGGCAGGAGAGATTAATATTCTGGACTACAATAATGTGGTTCTGAGCCTGTCCTCCACCGAGACCTCCTTGACACAGGCAAGTGCAGAGCGTGATGCGGTGATAGCCCAACTCATCAATTTGAATGGAGGTAATCCCGTTGCTGTGTCCGACACGGTGTTTGTTCCGATTGTCCTTCCCTCTGATTTCGACACATGGTTTTCCCAGGCTGCCGCGTCAGCCCCTTCGGTGGCAATGGCTCGTGATGGTGTGACACTGTCGCGAAGCAGGCTCTCGCTTGCGCGTCAGTCATGGCTTCCAACCCTCTCGGTAGGTTATATGAGCGAGAAGACACTTGGTGAGCAGTTTCAGGGAGTTACGGTAGGCATGTCCCTTCCATTGTGGTCGGCAGGCAAGAAGGTGAAGGAAGCCAAGGCAGAGACTTTAGCTGCTGAGTCAGCCCATACCGCATCCGTGGAGAGTCTTCGTGGTGTCTTGTCATCTGAATATGCCCTGACAAAGGGACTTGTCAAGGCGGCAGACAAATGCCGTTCGGTACTCGTTTCAACCGACAATACTTCATACCTTATGAAGGCTTGTCAGTCTGGCGAACTATCCACATTGGAGTATTTGATATCCTTAGGCTCATATTATGAGGCAAAAGAAAAGGCATTGGCAGCTGAGCGTGATGCCCAGAAAGCCAATGCCCGTCTAACTTCAATATTCCTTTGAATATGAGAGGGAGTTTGCTATCCTTTGTAGTTCACATACCATTCGGCAAACCTTCTGAGTCCGTCTCTCAATGACGTGGATGGCTTGAATCCGAAATCATTTTCCAGGGGAGTCGTATCTGCGTAAGTCACAGGTACATCCCCTGGTTGCATTGCAACAAGTTCCTTGTGTGACTCAAAGTCGTAGTCGCCGGGAAGCACTCCTGCCCTTACCAACTCCTCCTGCAGGATTGACACGAAGTCAAGCAAGTTCTCAGGACTGTTGTTTCCGATATTGTAAACCTTGTATGGCGGGATGGGCAATCCGTCTTCACCGTTCTTTCGTTCCGGTGCATGTTGCATCACTCTTAATACTCCCTCCACGATGTCGTCAACGTATGTAAAGTCGCGCTTGCAGTTGCCGTAGTTGAA
>JALFIX010000141.1 GCA_022775105.1 Prevotella sp.
CGACTGCCTCGACTTGCCGAAAAAGATGAAAACACCACCTCCAAGCGGTGGCTCTCCCATCTCATGCGACACAATTTTATACAGTCCGTTTATGCCCAGACCCATGTTCACGTACCTTTGGCATACATAATAGCTCATCCCCTCGTTCAGCCCAAACATGGTTCACCTCCTTTCCGGTAAAGGGACAGGAAAGACACCAGGGCCTTGGCGCTGCCGCGCTTGATGTTGACAATCGTTCCGTCCGGGAAAGTGAGAGACACGCCGGACAGCACGTCAGGCTCTGCCATGAGACTGCCGGATGCCTTTTCATCAGCTGTAACGGGCAGGAACATCGAACCTTTATCGCATGACACAGGTTCGACTGATAGATCCTTACGATGGCAATCCCGGATTTTAGCCTTTGCATCAAATACGCTAAGGCCCTTGCGAGACATCCATTTGGTCATGCCGCGATAATACACACTCTTTGACTTGGTGAAGGATGTAAGGCTTGCCTTAGGATCCTTGTCGAGAAGCTCGAGATAACTGTTCCACGTCTCCTCATAACGTTCTTCTGCTGTTGTCATTGTTACCTTTTATTAAAAAACGCGGCAAAGGTAAACAATTATTTTGGACGGTGCAATACGCCTTCGTGGAGACGCTTACGTTCACTTCAGTCCCGATGGTTCACTTCATACCTGTCCCGATGACCCTTGGGTAAAGTTTGCATTATAGGACACATTGATATAGAGGAAACAACCTCTTTATATAAATATGCTAAATGTTGTATAAAAACATTATCACACACAGTATAATAATTAAAATATCTTAAAAGTTCGTTTGTTTTAGATTAAGATTAGAAATTTATAAAAAAAAAGTGGTAATTTTGTAATTGCTGAATGGAGGCTCCATTATTTTATGGAGAATAGCCATGAGGTAAGAGAGCATTCTTTGCTCAGTCCGTAACGGAAAAACGCCAAAACATCCAAGAATGGACTGATGACAGATAATGCTCCCAGCAGGTTTTGTATATGTTTGGGAAATATTCCCCAACGCCAAATACAAAACAGCTGGGACATTGTTGCGTTTCAGTTTAATTCTTAAGGCGATTGGCGTTGCCTCCGTTACTAAAGCTGGGCAAGACAAGTCCCAGCTTTCTTTAATATTAATCATTAACGCTATATTTAGGGGACTTTTATGGCATAGAAATATATTATGAAGTATCGTTTTACATTTTCTTTCGCCTTAATAACTATATTGTTAGTTGCGAACAACATCAAAGCTGAGACTATCCAAAAAAACATTGGAGGTTTGTATTATAGTTTAAATACAGAATCTAAAGAAGCAAAAGTCATTAGAAATTATAGTGCTTCATTGAGAAGCATTGACATTCCTGAAAGCGTTGAAGATGAGTTTGGTAATACTTATTCTGTAACGTGTATCGGAGAAAATGCATTCGCTGATTGCACAAACTTATCTTGGGTTAATATTTCAAATTCTGTGACAATCATTGAAGATTGGGCATTTGGGCGCTGCTATAATTTGATGAGTGTAAAAATAGGCAATTCTGTTACAAGTATCGGAGAAAGAGCTTTCTGTAGTTGTTTTCGTTTAATTTCTATCTCATTGCCTAACTCATTAAATAACATAGGTAAATGGGCATTTACAAGTTGTGATGGTTTAACCTCGCTAAATATTCCTAATTCTGTGACAAGCATTGATGACTACGCTTTTTCATATTGCATGGGTTTAAAAACAGTCACAATAGGTAACTCTATTAGTAAGATTGGTCATGGTGTATTCGTTGGTTGTTCAGGTTTAAATGAACCTATTGTTATAAATGATTCTTTTATTTTTCTTCCAGAAAAATATAATGGTCATTATGTCATACCTAATAATGTAACCAAGATTATTGGTCATGCTTTTGAGAACTGCGACAAAGTAACCTCTATCACTATTCCAAATACCGTAAAGAGCATTGGATATAAAGCTTTCTGCTGCTGCTCTGCACTTACCTCGATAGTGATTCCAAATTCTGTATCAAGCATTGGCGCGTATTCATTTGGTGGCTGCCAAGAATTAAGTTCCATAACTATTGGAAACTCGGTGAAGAGCATAGGAACAGATGCCTTTAACAGTTGTTACAATTTACAATATATTAAATTATATACAACGATTCCTCCCACATTAGATAATAGTATTTTTAGTATTGGGAAAACCATATACGTTCCGTCAACTTCAATAGATGCATATAATGTAGCAGATTTCTGGAAGGACTATGCTATAGAACCGATTAATGAATTATTTTTGTCTGATAATAATAAAAATATTGAAACTGGGAAATATATCATTGGAGATATTACTTATACACGCACTGGTGTATCAGAAGGTAAATTCGGAACATTCTGTCTGCCATTTGATATTGACCTAAGTGAGACGAACTGTTTCCAAAAGGTTTATACACCTTTAAACGTTTGTTTTTATAACACTTCGACAGAAAAGATTCAATTGTTGTTCAAAGAAATAGAACTTAATGCTATACTTCCATCCAATACGCCATTTGTTGCAAAACTGACAGGAAACGATGTCGTATTGAAAAACCATATTGAAACATCATTCCCTGAAACTATTGAAGATGCAGAACCGATGACCATAGACGTATTTGATTATAATGGAGTAAGTGGTGCATTATTGGAAAACACCAACATTGACGTGAAATTTGGAGGGACTGTACTCGGCAAAGCAAAAGACGACAGGCTCTATACATTCAATACAAACGGTTCATTCGGTCCTGCATCATCTGACCTTAATGCTTTTAGAGCATATGTATTAGTAAATGAAAAGTCTGTTTCATCATCTGTGAAAGGAATCATCATTAATTTTGACGGCATAGATGAAACAACCACGGCAATAGAGATGATTCATAATCATGAGCAGTCTCGTGATAACTTTATATACACTATTGAAGGAAAGAGAATCAATAGCGACATCAACAGTTTACCCAAAGGTATATATATTATCAACAATAAAAAAATATTAAAGTAATATGGAAAAGAAAAATTATCATGAACCCGCTTTCGAGATTTATGATGTCAGCAGTTCAAAGATTTTAAGTGGATCTAACGGCTCTGTTGAAGATCCTGACCTTGGCGGTGAAGCCGATTCTGGAAGTGGAGCATGACAGACAACCAACTCCATACTGTAATTACAAAGCAACATCGTATGGTGTTGCTTTGTTCTATAGTGAAATTTGATCCGTATTTCCAAACAGAGCCTAAAACAAGAATCATAGGAAGAATCATAGGTACTGGTTCTCTCTGACCCTCTATCTCGATTTATTGACATTAAGAAAATTTGACCAGTAGTATTATTCTCCATCAGATGTATCCACGTTGCTCCAAGCATCATCCTCCTTAACTTTTATTATATTTATTCGAAGGATGAACGAAGGAACAACGGAGGATGAACGAAGGATGAACGGAAGATGAACCTCTTTTCTGCTCAAAAAATAAGGCAAAAACACAGATTATAGATACATTATTTAACACAAGAGAACAAAATCAAGCTTAAAATTTTGGTATTTTAAGATTTCGTAATCCTAATATGATGCTTGCTCTCTTTTTTATTGAAACACTGCATTTTTGCATCCAACTTACATATTATCAAGGTATTAAATGATTCAAACACTACATCAACACGACATAAACACTTCACTAACATTACATCTTGATTTTGGTTGTAATATTTTACAAGGGGTGATTATGGAGATATGTAGTCTTTATGTAGTGTTAGTGTAGTGTTGAAGAGACTTAAATCTCAGCCATCCAGTAGCTTATCTATTAAAATGCAGTGTTTCTCGCAGAAATAGAGCAGGTCTTGATTACCAAATCACCTTTTCGATGGTAGGATCATAGGGACAGGTCTGCTATGACACCGTTCACATCAACACCATTCGTACGGCTATTGTCCACGAGACTCTCGACATACTTGTCGTCAGTCTTTTCTCCTGATGTCACAACGGCAGCACACACCAGACCTGTCTCGGATTCTAAGGCCATATGTTCCTTTGTGCCGAAGAATGTTTTTTTGACAGATTTATGTCCGCCACGGGCATCCTTGTCCTTGGACACGTAGCCGCGTGTGAGAGCGTCATCTATTGCCTCTTCAAGCAACTCCACACAGTTCTTGGCTGCCGGAATATCCATTGCCATGTTGTGGGTACGGACAAGCTTTATGATTCCCTGACAGGCAGCGACCGCATCTTCAACAGACATGTCCTTGGATATCATGGGAAATGAATCCACAAGGTCCTTACAAAGCACATCGAGCGAATGCCTCAGGCGGCTGACGCGAAGAATCATATAGTCAACAGGTTTATATATGATAGCCCTGGCTGATGAATGGGTCGAGTCTATGATTATCGTGCCTTTCTTTATTAGCCCTTTCTCCTTCGCCATGGATAGCTGAGGTCTATCTCATCGTGAATACGTCTGAGATCGCTGTCCTTCTTGACCAGCAGGTCGTACAATTGGCTGTACGGACTGAGGTTCAAGGTTTGTTGGGGCTGTATCATATCAGTATTTAATTTGACTGCAAAATTACAAAAAAAATCTGATATATGCAAGTCCTATGAACAATAATTTTCGACTAATTTCAGTATGTCAAAGAACGAACGGAACTTTTTCAGTGCCCTAAACTTAGGAGAGGAGTAAAGATAGCTTTGACGGCAGGGGAAACCATTGAAAACCAGCAAAATGAGATTTCAATAATTACTTTATAAACTTGAATTAAAGAATAAAAGAATATGAAGAAAGAATATGTTAAGCCTGAGATTCAGGTGTATGAGATTGAGCATCAGCAACTGCTGATTGAATCACGTCTCGGTGATAAACCCGAAGACAATAACGAAGATTCGTTCTAACGCGCAAATGTTATGATACCAAATCAAATGCTGCAATAGGCGACAATGCCTATTGCAGCATTTTCCGTAAGTCATTACTCAACTTTTTTCGCCAAGCTCATGGAACTTCTTTACCCTTCGGCCAGTGACCGTTGGTTCTGTAGTGATGGTTTTATAGTTAATACGACGCCTGGCAGGGGATGCCGAGGGCTATGACTCGGTCGCGGATGGAATCGAGTTCCTCGTGGGTGGCTTTTTCAAGACCTTGGGCGGGAGTCTCGCGGTCGATGGTATATACCATCACTTCGCGCGGGGCAATCTCACGCAGGGCATTGAGCCAGGGGAGAACGTGGGCATCGCCGGTGTTGTCAACGCTCTCGCCGCGCCAGGTGCCCTTCATGAACATCGTCTGGATGATGAGATGGCCGTGGAATGACTTCATGTCCTCTATGATGCGGCGCACGTCGTAGGAGCCTGTGGGGCGATCCACCTTATTTATATATATAGGGTCGATGGTGTCGAGCTTTAGGATGTTGTTATCCACGGTCATGAGAGCCTCGCGCACCTCGGGGCGATGGATGAAGGTGGAGTTGCTGAGCACCGACACCTTGGCCTGGGGGAAATACTCATTGCGCAGGCGGATGACATCTGCCATGATGGCAGCGAAATGAGGGTGGGAGGTAGGCTCGCCATTGCCAGCGAAGGTGAGCACGTCGGGTGCAGGACCGTTGGCTTTCATGTCGCGCAGGCGTGCTTCGAGGGCAGTAATCACCTCCTCGTGTGTCGGTAGCTTGGATTGCGGACGGTGGTCGGCATTGAATCCGCACTCGCAGTAGATGCAGTCGAAGGAACATACCTTGCCGTCGGGCGGCAGGAGATTGATGCCGAGTGACACGCCGAGACGACGGCTGTGGACAGGGCCGAAGATGGGTGATGGATATATTACAGTACTCATAAGCGTTTTTTTTGGGTGCAAAGGTAGTGAGAATTTAGAAATTACAATTTAGAAATTAGAAATTATATGTGTGGAATGGTTAATTAAGATTAAATATTGCCGTTTTTGAGTAAAAATTCTAATTTCTAATTTCTAAATTCTCATTTATTTTGTACCTTTGTGCCGAAATTAGGTGTAGTATGTACTTTTGTAAATGAGCAGAAGAAGAAAAAAGACCCGCGGCAAGCAGAGGCTGCAGGTCGTAACGCTATGTATAAGCACCTCGCTGGTGCTGGTTCTTTTGGGTATGGTGGTGTTCTCCGTGCTGACTGCGAATAACCTGTCGGCATACGTCAAGGAGAATCTCACGGTGACGGTGATGCTTGGTGACAATACGACGGTCAATCAGGCTCACCTTTTGTGTCGTGACCTCTACCATCGTCCTTATTCGCGCAACATCGACTATATCAGCAAGGAGCAGGCCCAAAGGGAGCAGTCGGAGGCGATGGGCAGTGACCCGTCGGAGTTCTTGGGCTTCAATCCTTTTGTAGCCACGCTTGAGATACAGTTGAAGTCGGATTACGTTTGTCGCGACTCGATGAAGTGGATAGCCAAGGAGCTGCGCTCGAACCCGAAGGTGATAGACGTGGCTTATCAGGAGGACCTGATGGACAAGGTGAACGAGAACTTGCGCAAGGTGAACCTGATATTGCTGGCTCTTGCCGTGCTGCTGACGTGCGTGTCGTTCTCACTTATTAATAATACGGTGAGGCTGAGTGTCTATTCGCGTCGTTTTGTGATTCACACGATGAAGCTTGTGGGGGCGTCGTGGCGGTTTATCCGCTGGCCGTTTATGAAGCAGGCTCTCGGTGTGGGACTGGTAGCGGCGGTGTTGGCTTGCGGCATGCTTTCGGCTTGTGCCTACGGGCTTTATACGTTTGAGCCTGGCATTGTGGCTATATTGACATGGCGCGAGTTGGCGATAGTAGGCGCGTCGGTGTTCCTCTTCGGTATTTTCATCACTTGGATGTGCTCGTATTTCTCGGTGAACAAGTTCCTGAGAATGACGGCGGGGGAGATTTACAAGATTTAAATGAAGAGTGAAGAATGAAGAGTGAAGAATGAAGAGTGAAGAATGAAGAATTAATAAAAATAGATATTATGGATAAGAAGGAATTGGCATTTGACAAGGTGAACTACATACTGTTGGCCGTGGGCATGGCAGTTGTGGTATTGGGATTCATATTGATGAGCGGTAGCGGTTCTACCGAAACAAGTTACGACCCCGACATATTCAGTGCGCGCCGTATCAAGGTGGCGCCGGTGGTGTGTCTTGTGGGATTCGTCTCGATGATTTATGCAGTCATCCGCAAACCGAAGAAAGATTGAAATATTGTAATTTGTAAATTCTAAATTCAAAATAAAAAGTGGAGTGGTTTGAAGCATTGGTGTTGGGCTTGATACAGGGCCTGACTGAATATCTGCCGGTGAGCAGTAGCGGTCACTTGGCTATAGGTTCGTATTTGTTCGGCGTTGAGGGCGAGGAGAATCTTGCCTTCACTGTGGCTGTGCATGTGGCAACGGTGTTGAGCACGCTTGTGATACTGTGGAAGGAAATCGACTGGATTTTCCGCGGTTTGTTCAAGTGCGAACTTAACGATGAGACGAAGTATGTGTTTAATATCATCATATCAATGATTCCCGTGGGCATCGTGGGCGTGTTCTTCAAGGATTACGTTGAGGAAGTGTTTGGCTCAGGACTCATGATAGTGGGTTGTATGCTTCTTGTCACAGCAGCCCTGCTGACATTCTCGTTCTATGCCAAGCCCCGCCAGAAGGAGAAGATAAGCTTGAAGGACGCGTTTATCATCGGTGTGGCACAGGCATGCGCAGTGATGCCGGGACTGTCGCGCTCGGGCAGTACGATAGCCACCGGCTTGCTGCTTGGCAATAAAAAGGAGTCGCTGGCACAGTTCTCGTTCCTGATGGTGATACCGCCGATCTTAGGCGAGGCATTGCTCGACGTGATGAAGGCAGTGAAGGGCGAGGAAGCCTTTGGAGGCATCGACATGCTGCCGTTGGCAGTGGGATTCATTGCCGCCTTTGTGTCGGGATGTTTGGCATGCAAGTGGATGATTAACATAGTGAAGAAGGGCAAGCTGATTTACTTCGGCATCTACTGCGCCATAGCGGGAGTTGTGACGCTGATTTGCAGCTTGATTTAATTAACACAGAGACACAGAGGTACAGAGATTAATTTTTTAAGTTATGATTAAGATACAGAGAGAAAAACTCTGTGATTCCGTGACTCTGTGTTCAACAATATAAATTTGACGTTTGTGAATTTCATAGAAGGCGAATACATATATCTGAACAAGCCGTACAGGATGTCGAGCTTCGGTGCATTGGCCCGCGTGCGCTACCTCATTTCGCAGAAAGAGGGAGTGAAGAGGGTTAAGACAGGACATGCGGGCACGCTTGACCCGCTTGCCACGGGAGTGCTGATACTCTGTACAGGCAAGAAGACCAAGGAGATAGAGCGACTTCAGTATCATACCAAGGAATATACTGCCACGCTGCAGTTGGGAGCAACCACTCCGAGCTACGACATGGAGCACGAGGTGGATGCCACTTATCCCACTGAACATATCACTCGCGAGCTGATAGAGGAGAAGCTGAAGCTCTTCGTTGGAGACATCGAACAGGTGCCGCCCGCATATTCCGCCTGTAAGGTGGGGGGCGACAGGGCATACAAGCTGATGCGCAAGGGCAAGGACGTGGAGCTGAAGCCCAAGAAGCTGCATATCGACGAGATAGAACTTACGGACTTTGATGCCGGGAAGATGCAAGCAAGCATCAGGGTGGTGTGCGGAAAAGGTACATATATCCGCGCCTTGGCAAGGGACATCGGAGAGGCTCTGGGCAGTGGTGCTTATCTCACGGCACTGTGCCGCACGAGGTTGGGCGACGTGAGGATAGAGGATTGTGTGAAGCTCGACGATGTGCCGGAGTGGCTGGGTCGCGTCTGTGACGCGAGATAAAAGAATTAAAGAATTAAAAAATTAAAGTTTTATATTGATATAATGAAGTTATCGGAATTTAGCTTTAACTTGCCAGAGAGCAAGGTGGCTTTAGAGCCTCCTTACAAGGCATTTAAGAATGACGACGGAACGGTCGATAAGATTTATCGCCGCGACGAGTGTCGTCTGATGGTTCTTCACCGCAAGAGCCAGAAGATAGAGATGTTTAAGACGGATGAGGACGGCAAGGAGATTAAGGGAGCTGATGGTAATAATGTGTATATGACATTCCGCGACGCCATCAACTATTTCGAAGAGGGCGACACCTTCGTATTTAATGACACCGCCGTATTTCCCGCACGTCTTTATGGCACAAAGGAGAAGACCGACGCAAAGATTGAGGTTTTCCTGCTGAGGGAGCTGAATGCCGAGTTCCGTCTGTGGGACGTGCTCGTGGAGCCTGCCCGCAAGATACGCATCGGCAACAAGCTGTTCTTCGACGGCGACGGTCCTATGGTGGCTGAGGTGATAGACAACACCACGAGCCGCGGGCGCACGCTGAGATTCCTCTATGACTGTCCTCACGAGCAGTTCAAGCGGGAGCTTTATGCCCTTGGCGAGGCGCCGCTGCCGAGATACATTGTTGACCGCCGTCCTGCCACTCCCGACGATATGGAAAACTTCCAGACGATATATGCTAAGCATGAGGGTGCAGTGACAGCTCCTGCCACTGGTTTGCATTTCAGTCGCGAGATGATGAAGATGATGGAAATCAGAGGCATAAACTTCGCCTTCATTACCCTGCACTGCGGATTGGGGTGCTTTGACCCTATTGAGGTGGAGGATTTGTCGAAACACAAGATGAACTCCGAGCAGATGAGGATAACCAAGGAGGCCTGTGACTTGGTGAACGAAACCAAGGACAAGGAACGCAGGGTGTGCGTAGTGGGTATCTCCACTGCAAGGGCTACTGAATCGGCAGTAGGAACCGACGGCAGGCTTAAGGAGTTTGACGGCTGGACCAACAAGTTCATCTTCCCGCCGTATGACTATGGGCTTGCCAACTCGATGATTACCAATTTCTATCATTCAGAGTCGATAATGCTGATGGCTACGGCAGCCTTCGGCGGCTATGACCTTGTGATGGAGGCATATCACTTGGCTGTTAAGCACGACTACCGTTTTGGATGCTACGGCGACGCAATGCTGATATTGGATGATTAGGAATTAGAAATTAGGGATTAGGAATTGAAGCATACGGTATATTTGGGCCTCGGCACTAACCTTGGGGACAAGGAGGAGAATATCGGCGAGGCTGTACGGAGAATAGGGGAGTTGATTGGCACCGTGGAGTGTCAGTCAACTCTTCTCGTTAGTGAGCCATGGGGATTCGAGTCGGAGAACACGTTTGTAAATGCTGCCTTAAGATGTTCGACGGAGTTGGAACCAATGGACGTTCTGGAAAAGACCCAGGAGATAGAACGGGCGATGGGCAGGACTCAGAAGTCAGTTGACGGACAATATCACGACCGTATCATCGACATAGACATACTTATGTATGACGACTTGCATATTGACACAAAGACACTAAAATTGCCACATCCTTTGATGAAAGAGCGTGATTTCGTTATGATTCCTCTTGAAGAAGTGTTAAATCATTAACAATTTGTTATTATTTTCCCTTAATTGTCGATTTTTTCTATTAAAAATTTGGTGAATTAATATAAATTGTATAATTTTGCACCCAATTTTTAAAGATTGAGAAAAGTACAAAGTAAATCTTATGGAAAAACGCATTGAAACACTTTTAGTGTGCCTGTTTCTGTTTATAGGAACAGTTTTTGCGCAAACGAAAGTGTCGGGAACAGTCGTTTCCCAAGAAGACGGTGAGCCGGTTATCGGTGCGTCTGTCATGGTGGAAGGAGCCAAGACAGGTGCAATCACCGACGTTAATGGTAATTTTTCACTCCCTGTACCTCCCGGCAAGAAGATTGTCGTGAGCTATATTGGTATGGTGTCGCAGACACTGAAGGCCAAGGAGGGAATGAAAGTTGTGCTTGCGCCTGACGCCCAGACATTGGGCGAGGTGGTTGTGACCGGTATGCAGAAGATGGACAAGCGCCTCTTTACGGGAGCAACCACGAAGGTTAGTGGTGACAAGGTGAAACTCGACGGTGTGAGCGACGTGAGCCGTGCCCTTGAGGGCAAGGCAGCCGGAGTGTCGGTGCAGAACGTGTCGGGAACATTCGGTACGGCTCCCCGTATCCGCGTCCGCGGTGCCACGTCTATCTACGGTAGCTCCAAGCCCCTGTGGGTTGTGGATGGCGTGATTATGGAGGACGTGACCGAGGTGGATGCCGACGCATTGTCATCAGGAGATGCCGCCACGCTTATCTCCTCGGCGATAGCAGGATTGAACGCCGACGACATCGAGAGCTTCCAGATTCTGAAGGACGGTTCTGCCACCTCTATTTATGGTGCGCGCGCGATGGCGGGTGTGATTGTAGTCACAACCAAGAAAGGTCACCAGGGCAGCAACAAGATAAGCTATACTGGTGAGTTCACAATGCGCCTGAAGCCAAGCTACAGCAACTTCAACATCATGAACTCGCAGGAGCAGATGGCTGTGTATAAGGAGATGGAGCAATCGGGCATCATCAACTTTGCCAAGACCTATCGCGCTTCCGACAGTGGTGTGTATGGCAAGATGTATCATCTGCTCAACAGCTACGACGAGACATCCGGCACATTCGGTCTTGCAAACACCACCGAAGCCCGCAACGCCTATCTGAGAGAGGCTGAATACAGGAACACCGACTGGTTTGACCTGCTCTTCAGCAACGCCATCTCGCAGAACCATTCGATAAGTATGTCATCGGGTACGGACAAGGCACAGTACTATACCTCTTTCAGTATCATGGACGATCCGGGATGGTACAGGCAGAGCAGTGTGCAGCGATACACGGGAAACATCAATGCGCTTTATAATATATCCAAGAAGGTGACCGTGAATATCATAGGCAATGCCGCCTATCGTAAGCAGAGAGCACCGGGAACACTCGGCCAGAGTCTTGACCCCGTGTCGGGAGAGGTGCGCCGTGACTTCGACATCAACCCCTATTCTTATGCCTTGAACACATCGCGTACGCTCGACCCCAACGAGTCGTACATCAGAAACTATGCCCCGTTCAACATCTTCAGTGAACTGGACAACAACTTCATGAACTTCAATGTGGTGGATACCAAGATACAGGGCGAGCTGAAATACAAGCCGATAACAAAGGTGGAGATTTCGGTGCTCGGAGCATACAAGTTCTCGACCACAACCCAGGAGCACGAGATACACGACTATGCCAACCAGGCATGGGCATACAGGGCTATGGACGACGCCACGGTGAGAGACGCAAATCCATGGCTATACACCGACCCCGACAAGGTGAACTCGCTGCCGGTGAGCGTGCTGCCTGTGGGAGGATTCTACCGCGAGACAAAATACAGGATGAACAGCTGGGATTTCCGTGCCACTGCCAACTATAACGATGTGTATGCCGACGACCATATCGTGAATCTCTTCGGAGGTATGGAGGTGAACAACCTTGAGCGCCGTCGCACATTCTTCCATGGAGTGGGCATTCAGTATGACATGGGTATGCTGCCGTCCTACGACTACCAGTACTTCAAGCAGGGTCAGGAGGAAGGCACACAGTACTTCTCGGTGGTCGATAGCTACACCCGTTCGGCTGCCTTCTTCGGCACTGCCAACTACTCGTGGAAGGGCAGATACAGCGTGAACGGAACAGTGAGATATGAAGGAACCAACAAGTTGGGCAAGAGCCGCTCGGCGCGCTGGTTGCCCACATGGAACGTGTCGGGAGCATGGAACATACACGAGGAACCTTGGTTTGAGAATGTCAGCTCGGTATTGTCGAACGCCACACTGAGGGCATCATACTCGCTGACAGCCGACCGCGGACCTTCGAGCATCACCAACTCAAAGGTGGTGATCACAAGCTACAACCCCTGGCGACCCTCCACCGACGTGAGCGAGACGGGATTGGGCATCAACGACTTGGAGAACAGTGAACTGACATACGAGAAGAAGCACGAGTTCAACATCGGAGCCAACGTGGGATTCCTCAACAACCGCATCAACGTGGAGGTTGACTGGTATCGCCGCAACAACTACGACCTCATCGGAGCTGTCACCACAACCGGTGTGGGCGGACGAGTGACGAAATATGCCAACGTGGCAAGTATGCGTTCGCACGGTATTGAGGTGTCATTATCGACACGCAATATCGTGACCAAGGACTTCAAGTGGAACACCGACTTCATCTTCTCGAAGACAAAGAACACGGTGACGGACTTCGACTCCAACGTGAGAGTGATTGACATGGTGACGGGTACAGGATTCACAATGTCGGGTTATCCCGTGCGCTCATTGTTCTCGTTTGACTTCCAGGGATTGAACGAAGACGGAGTGCCGACGTTCATCAACGAAAACGGACAGGTGACAACCTCTGACATCTATTTCCAGGAGTACAACGAGAAGAGCCACTTGGTATATGAGGGGTCCATCGACCCGACCATGACCGGTTCGTTCGGCAACGTATTCCAGTACAAGAACTTCAAGCTGAACGTGTTCATGACATACGCCTTCGGCAATGTAATACGCCTCGACCCGGTGTTCAAGAGTTCATACAGTGACCTCACCGCCATGCCGAAGGAGTTCAAGAACCGCTGGACGGTGCAGGGTGACGAATTGATAACCAACGTGCCCGTAATCGCCGACTCACGCCTGCTTCAGAACGACCCTTATCTGAGCTATGCCTATAACGCATACAACTACTCAACAGAGCGCGTGGCGAAGGGCGACTTTATCCGCATGAAGGAGATTTCGCTGACATACGACTTCCCCGCCAAGCTCATCCAGCCGCTGAAGCTGACAGCCCTCTCGCTGAAGCTACAGGCCACCAACCTGTTCCTCATCTATTCGGATGACAAGCTAAACGGTCAGGACCCCGAGTTCTACAATAGCGGCGGTGTGGCATCGCCAATGCCGAAACAGTTTACGTTAACGTTGAGATTGGGAATATAATTTAGGTTTTTGAGGAGTTAAGGAGTTAACTCCTTAACTTCTTAACTTCTATATATAAAAAAGATTATGAATAAAAAAATATTGATACTGACGGTTGCGGCAGGAATGGCATTGACCTCGTGCGATGACTTCCTCGACAAGATGCCCGACAACCGCACCGAGATAAACACCGCCGAGAAGGTGACCAAACTGCTCGTGTCGGCATACGCCGAGAGCAACGTCAACTACCTGTGCGAAATGGCTTCGGATAACACTATGGACAACGGGGCCAACTACACCATCGGCGAAAGACAGCAGCAGGAGGCTTACCTGTGGGAGAAAATCACCGGCAACGGCAATGACTCGCCACTGAGCTTCTGGAACAATACATACCTCGCCATAGCGTCAGCCAACCAGGCCCTCGCTTCAATAGAGGAAATGGGCGGTCACGAGACGATGAAGGCACAGAGGGGAGAGGCACTGCTGTGCAGGGCATGGGCACACTTCTGCCTTGCCAACTTCTTCTGTCAGGCATACGCACCTCAGACAGCTGACCAGAACCTCGGCTTACCATACGCCACAGAGCCTGAGACAACTGTTAAGCCGGAATACACCCGCGGCACATTGGCAGAGCTGTATGCCAACATCGAGAAGGACATCGAGGAGGGATTGCCGTTGATAGACAACAACCTATATACGGTGCAGAAATATCACTTCAACACCAATGCGGCATACGCTTTCGCCACGAGATTCTATCTCTATTATCAGAAGTGGGACAAGGCGATAGAATGTGCCAACAAGGTGTTGGGAAATACTCCCGGCAAGGTGATGCGCGACTGGAAGACGATATATGCCATGGCTGCCGACTTCACCTCGCGCTGCAATGAGTTCGTATCGACAAAGTCGGCGGCAAACTTCCTGCTGCAGACAGCCACATCGCAGATGCCCTTTTGGATAGGACCATATAATATAGGTACGCGTTATGGACACAACGCCACCTATATCTGCAACATCGAGACCTACCGTGCCTCAGGACTTTGGGGAGCATACGGCACGAGCAGCGACCTGTATATGGCAAACTCATGCTGGGGTATTGAGCAGAAGATATGCTATACGAAATATCGTCAGGACATGCAATATGTGGATAAGGTGAACGGCATAGGTTATCCCATGGTGGTGACTGTGCCGCTGACAGGTCCCGAGACATTGCTCTGCCGTGCCGAGGCATACGTTCACACCAAGCAATACGACAAGGCCGTGGCTGACATCAACACATGGATGGAATACAACTGCCGCACGAAATTTGACATTGTCATCGAGGACATCGAGGCGATATACGGAGACATGGAATACAGTGAGGACGCCGAGGGCAACCCCCTGCCGGCATCGCAGTACTCAACACCGAAGAAGCGTCTGAACCCCGCCGGATTCACAGTGGAAGACGAGACAGAGGAGAGTCTGTATCACTGCCTGCTGCACATGCGCCGCTGCGAGATGATCATGGACGGAATGCGCTGGCAGGACATCAAGCGATTCGGCATCGAGATTGCCCACAACCGTGCGGGAACCACTCCCGACATCCTGCGCAAGGACGACCTGAGAAGGGCATTCCAATTGCCCGACGATGTAATATCGGCAGGACTTGAGGCAAATCCGAGGTAAATGAAGAGTGAAGAATGAAGAGTGAAGAATGAAGAATTTGACTTATATGAAGAAATATATATTCATGGCGGCAATGGCCTTAGCATTGGGAGCCTGCAGCAGCGAGGACCTCGACTCGAAGAGTGTGTTCGACGATTCGGTGTCGATGCCTGAAAATGATTTCGACAGATGGTTGAAGACCAATTATGTCGGAGAATACAACATACAGTTGAAATACCGGTTTGAGTATAGTGAGAGTGACATGAGCTATAATCTCGTGCCCGCAGAATACGACAAGTCGATAGCTATAGCCAAGTTGACCAAATACCTGTGGCTCGACGCATACGCAGAAGTGATGGGCAACACGTTTATACGCACATATTGCCCTAAGTTGATACATCTCGTGGGTTCGCCGCAGTATAACACCGACGGTTCGGTGAGCATCGGTGTAGCCGAGGGAGGTATGAAGATCACACTGTGTAATATCAACAGTATCGACTTGGATAACCTCGACGTTGAGTTCCTCAACTATTGGTACTTCCATACGATGCACCATGAGTTCACGCATATCCTCCACCAGACAAAGGACTATCCTACGGAGTATAAGGAGGTTACACCCTCCGACTACCGTTCGCAGAGCTGGGTGAACCTTACTGACCAGGAAGCACTCGACCTTGGATTCATATCGCCCTACGCGTCGATGAACACCGACGAGGACTTGTGCGAGATGATGTCCAACTATGTGACACATACCAAGGAATACTGGGACAACCTCGTGGGCAAGGCAAGTGAGGCCGGTCAGGTGGCGCTGAAGACAAAACTGGAAATTCTGCGCTCATATATGCAGGACAGCTGGCAGATGGACATAGACGCAGTGAGAGACGAGGTGCTCAAGAGACAGGAGCACTTGGGAGAACTGGATTTGAAATCACTTAATTAAGGAATGACCGCTATGATGAAAAAGATATTTTATCTGTTGACAATGGCTGTAGCCGTGATGACAGTGGTGTCATGCAGCAACGAGGAAGACGACCTCTTCGGCGACTCGTCGGCTAACAGGGCTAACGCAGAGGTGAAGAAGACCATCGAGGTGCTAAGTGCACCGTCGAACGGCTGGATTATGCAGTATTTCCCCGGTGAACCCTCAGAGTGGGGCGGATATAACATGCTGGTGAAGTTTGATGCCGACGGCAAGGTGAAGGTGGCAAACGAGGTGTCGTTTGCCGACTATACCGAGACGAGTTACTACAGTGTGAAGCAGAGTGCGGGAGTGATGCTCTCTTTTGACACATACAACAACCTCTTCCACGTGTTCAGTGACCCTTCGGCACCGCTTGCCGGCGATCAGGGCACAGGTATGGAAGGCGACTACGACTTCAGCGTGATGTCGGCAACTGCTGAGAAGGTGGTGCTCAAGGGAAGAAAGCAGGGCACATACGTGGAGCTGACCCCTATGCCCACGGACATGACATGGGAGGACTATCTGAAGAAACTGACAGTGGTGAAGAACGAGATGCTGTCGCTGAAATACACGCTTGACATCAATGGCAAGCAGCTCATAGGTTCACCATACCGCCGCACGCTCGTGTTCAATGACACAGATGCCGACGGCAATGCCACGACGATAAGCGTGCCGTTTGTGTTTGCCCTCGACGGTATGAACACCTACGGCAAGGTGAACGTGGATGGAGTGGATATCACGGGATTCAAGTATTCGGAGGATGGCAACTTCGTGTCTCGCGAGGGTGACGCTTCGGTTGTGTTGAAGCAGGTGGAGCAGCCCTTGAACCAGTTGCTCATCGGCTACCAGTGGTTCTGTTCATACGAGAACATGGGTACATACGGCAAGAAGGCGTGGGCATATTTCGGTCAGGGACTTGAGGAGATTGGCGACGTTCTGATATATGCCTTGGTGGGCACATTCAACAGCCGCTTCGGTTTCCATTTCGCAAGCCTTGCCTCCGACGGCAATGCCTATTCGGGCGGCTTGAACATGGACGTTACCCTGATAAGCGACAACAAGGTGAAGATGCAGTTCAACCAGAGCGGATATGGCAGCGGTGCATGGTATCACGAATATGCAAAGATGGATTACGCCCTCTTCCCGTTCGGCTACAACAAGGCGAAGACCTTCACCATCACTACCGACAACGCCAAGATGCCGTCGTATCTGATACTGTCGGACGACAGTGACAAGAACAACGTCATCAAGCTGAGCTATTCGGTGGTTTATTTCCCGTTCTTGGTGGAAGAATAATAAATAGATTACGAGTTAATTAACATATTATTTATTTAAAACTTAAAATTATGAGAAAAATTTACTATTTGTTTTTGACAATGCTGTTTGGCATGGTCGGAATGACTGTCAATGCACAGGAGGCGAAGTCAATGAAGGTTATCTTCAACGTTGACAATCCTGACAACATCACAATCAATGTTGATGGTGTTGCTCAGCCACTTGTACAAGGTGACAATGAAATCACACTCAATGCACCTTATGGTTACTACAATTCTGTGTATGTGAATGCTACTGATGGCAATTTCATTACTAAGGCAACAAAGGATGGTGCTAATCAGCTTTACAATCCCTACAACACCTCATGGTCGTTTTATCCGTCAGACTCGGATGCAGACAAGATAATTTTCATTGAGACTATTGCAGGAACAGATGCCCGTACAGCAAGCTGCACCGTGACTGTTGACGATGCTTCAAAGGTAAGAGTACAGCGCAATGGTACTTATACAACGGTTGATCTGCAGAATGGCGAGAACACCGTATCTTATATACCAGGATATGAGACAATGTTGATGATTAGTCCAGCAACCTATGGAACTACATTGTACAAGGCAACTCTTAATGGTGAGGATTTGGTATATTCTAATGGATATTCTGCAAATCTCAACAGTGAGGGTGGAGATAAGATCGACATTCTGGCAAACTTCCCAGAGGGACTTACTTATAATATCAAGCTGACTTATGTTGACATAGAAAAGGCTAAGGGTGTAGTTACAGGTGTTACTGTTGACGGTACAGCTATTGATACTTTCAATGACGCAGAAGGTTTTGATGTGCCGGCTGGAAAGGCTGTTGCCATTTCTTTTGACAACCAAAACTACAAAATTAACGGTGTGACCGTAAATGGTAAGTCTGAAAATGTTTATTCTTCATACAGTTTCACTCCAACTGCTGACACAGAGATTAACATTGATGCCCACAAGTATGGCACAGTTAAGGCTACTCTGGATATTGACAACAAGGACAACGTGACAGTTTATAAGGGATATTCTTACAATAATGACATTATTGCGGTAGAAAATGGTAAAAATGATATTGAACTTTCTGAGAACAATGCAGTTATTACCATCAAGGCTAACTCCGGTTGCTTCATTACATCGGTGACATACGGTGAGACAACTCTCTCTAATCAGAGCGAATATATAATTAAACCTGTTACCGACGGAATGGTAATCTCAGTTGTTTCCGGTGCCATCGTTCGCGACAAGTCGTTCACTCTTAACATCGACGACATTACAGCAGCTCAGTATGGCTTCACTTTGACACGTGCTTCTGACCGCAGTAATGTAGAGGGTCTTGTAACAGGTAAAAACACGGTGGCTTTTGCCGAAAGTGAGACTCATTACCAGCTTGGTGCTTATGGCGCTCCTGTATTTGGAGTGTTCAATAGGGGAGTGATGATTAATCCAAACTATCAGGGGAGCTCTTCTGTTGAGTTTGATGTGGAAGATGGAGATGTAATTAATGCTTACGTTAAGGAACTTCCTGCAACCTACAATGTGAAGTTCGAGTTGGGTGAAGATATTTATTCTTATCAGTTCAATGAGGTTTCTGCAAGCTTTGTTGGAGCTTCTGCCCAGTGGATGAATATGGGATATACTGCTATGGATGGTTTCAAATTTCAAATATTCATTAAGCCAATGGATGGCTTGAATATTAAAGTTAAGGCAGGTGAAACACCTGTCGTTGCAAATGAAGAGGGTGTTTTCATAGTACCTGTTTATGAAGCTACAACAATCAGCATCACCAAGTCAACAGGCACAGGCATCAACAGCATCAATACCGAGAATGCCGACAATTCATTCTATACACTCCAGGGTGTTAAGGTCAGAGGCAAGCTGAACAAGGGCTTGTACATCAAGAATGGCAAGAAGGTATTGGTAAATGAATAAATGTTATTAAATGTATTGTAATACACGATAATTAACTCTTTTAAGAGGGGTAGGGAAGACATAATTGTTTTTCCTTACCCTTCTTTGTTATTTTCTCATATAGTACTCAATTAAGGTTATTATGAATTTTAGATTTTTAACCGTGTCGCTGATGATGGCGGCACTGTCCGCACAGGCTCAGGTGAAATTGGGTATCTCCGAACAGGTGAGGCTCAGGGAACTGAGGTCGGAATTGCGGCAAACCGATGTTTTCCAATTTAAGAAAAACACATCGCAGAGAGCGAAAGAACTCATTGGCGTGAATCCCTCACACGCATTGGCTATCGTGCAGATGGCTGAGGGAACAACGGAAGAAGACCTGAAGGCGCAAGGTGTGAACGTGATTCGCAGCCGCAGTGGCTTCGCCTTCATTGCCGTGCCTTTGGATGACGCCGAGCGCGTGGCATCAGCAAAGGGAATAAAGAGAATACAGTTTGAGCGTCCGGTGCAGCAGAAGCTGAAGTATGCGCGTTTTGACACTGGCGTTGACAAGATACATCAGGGTATGGGCCTTTCGCAGGCTTATACCGGCAAGGGAGTTGTATGCGGCATCGTTGACCAGGGATTTGACCTCAGCCACATCAACTTCATAGATGAGAACGGTGACCCGAGGGTCAAGTACTTCGAGAACGTCTCATATAACTACAATTACAGGAATCCCACCGACCCTATCGCCGTAAGAACGATATACAATACCCCGGACGCAATACTTGGATATAAGACAGATTCCGAGACAACATACCATGCTACCCATACCATGGGAATCATGGCAGGAAGCTATAAGGGCACCACAAAGGCGGCACTGTTGGCTGACACAGAGTCGAAGGTGGCTATCTCCGACATGCCATGCCCGTTCTATGGAGTGGCATACGACTCAGACATCGTGGCTGCCAACTGCGAGGAATACACCGACATCCTTATTGCCATAGCTGTGGAGGATTTGCTGGGTTATGCAGAGGCATACAACAAACCGATGGTGGTAAACCTTTCCCTTGGTACTAACCAAGGCTCGCACGACGGCAAGGCTGTGGTATGCCAGTTCTTTGATGCTATAGTTGAGGAACTGAATGCCAAGATTGTTATGGCTACGGGTAATGAGGGCGACCAGAAAATCGCAGCCAACAAGACATTCACGGCTGACGACAATATATTCCAGACTTTTATCACGGGAGATATATTTGAGACACCTGAGGGTAACATTTATGTACGCTCAGGACAGGTGGATATTTACGGTAACGACTTGAATCCGTTCAAGTCATTGCAGGCTATAGTGTGGAACACAACACGTGGTAAGGTGGCGAAGAGATTTAACCTGGAAATCAATGAAGAAACCTTGGGAACAGGTAAATACTGGTGCTCAAGCTCCGACTATCAGGAGTATGAGGATGATGTGGTTGACGCTACACTCGCACAGTATTTCAGTGGAACAATAGGACTTTATAGTGAGGTTGATAGTACAATCGGTCGCTCTCATTGTATTGTTTCGTTTGACCTTGTCGATAATGCTGATAAAAACATTGATAACAACTATAAGATAGGATTTATAGTAGAAGGCGAAGCCGGTCAGAGAGTGGATGCCTACACCGTTGGTTATTTCCATGGCTTGAGCGACTGTGGCATTGAAGGATTCACCGATGGCTCAAGCAACGGTTCGGTAAGTGACATGGCTTGCGGAAAGCGAACGCTGAGTGTCGGTTCTTATAACACATCCGAGGCTTGGGCGCAATTGGACGGTTTCCCTTATAGCCAACCTGATGCCGGTATCGAACTTGGCAAGGTTTCTCCATTCTCGTCATACGGAACACTGATTGACGGACGTAATCTGCCGGATGTAGTGGCTCCGGGTGCATATATTATATCATCAATGAACAGATATTATATGGACGCCTTGAATTATGATGACCCGACAGAATTGTTGAGCGGTGTGGCTACTGTTAACGGTAAGGATTATCCATACGCATGGGCGGCTGGTACATCCATGGCTTGCCCAATGGTATCGGGTATCATCGCACTATGGCTTGAAGCTGACCCTACGCTTACCATTGACGACATTCGCGACATTATCAAGAAGACCTCACGAATGGATGCCGACATGCTGGAGGCTGATCCAGTGAAGGTGGGCGCAGGAAAGATTGACGCTTACGAAGGACTTAAGGAAGTGCTCAGACGCAAGGACGAGTCGGGAGTGAAGGGCGTGAATGCCGACGACAACCGACTGGTAGTCTCTCAGTCGGGAGAGCGCGGAGTGAAGGTGTTCCTTGCCGGTGCCAAGGCTCTGAAGACTGAAGTGTTCACAATGGCAGGAGTGAAGGTGTTGGAGCAAAACACCAACGGCGACGAGACCCTCATCGACCTCAGTGGCAAGAACAAGGGTTCGTATGTCATCCGCGTCAACGGCAAGCAGTCGAAGTGTATTCTTGTGAAGTAATAATATAATAAGGTAAAGATATGAAAAGACTATTTAAAACCTGGCTCGGCTTTGCATCTTTGATGAGCGCAATGCTGTGCCTGCCCCAGACAGTGACGGCGGCAGAGGAAGAGCCGATTATCGAGTTCAAGACCGTCGTGAACGAAGTTTCGGGCGGTACGTCTGTAACAATATTTATCGGCGGATTCAATAAGGAGGAGGATTACCTCGATATTGACTGCGGATATGGATTGGAGGAACAGGAGATGGGTATCGCATCGTTTGACAAGGAATCGCAGGGATGGAGCGGAGGTATGACTTATACCTGCACCCCAAAGGACGGTGTAGTGAAAATCTATGGTGATGCCTCAAACATCGGTGTAATCAACTTCGAGGGTAGCTACATCTCGCAGCTCAAGATGGCTGAGATGCCAAACCTTTATTACCTGAATCTCGACCACAACCAACTGGAAGCTCTCGACTTGAGCAACCAGTCGGCATTGCAGTATATCACCGTGGCTGACAACCCATTCAATGTTAAACCATTGGTGATTGGCGGCAACAAGCCAAACCTTCAGTTGCTCGCCATAGGACAGACAGAGAACATCGACCAGTCGTTCAACATCTCTGACTATCCCTCTCTTGTGTCATTCGACGCATACGCCTGCAAGGGACTTAAGACGCTCGACCCGAGCGGTTGCCCTAACCTGCAGCAGCTCTCACTCGACGGCACACAGCTGACTTCATTGGACGTGAGCAACAACCCCAACCTGACTATCCTCAATATCAGTGATACCAATATCCCTGAAATTGACCTTAGCGGACTTGACTTTCTCCAGCAGTTCTATGCTGACCGTCAGGGCACACAGACGAAACTCAAGAAGCTCGACGTAAGCATGAACCGTTCGTTGGTGTATCTCTTTGCGGCAGGCAACAACTTCACAGAGATTGACCTCACAAAGAATGTTTATCTGCAGCAGCTCTATCTCGCCGACAACCTGTTGACGAATATCGACCTGTCGAAGAACCGTAACCTTGTGAACGTCATCTTGCGCAACAACTGTTTCACTTTCGCCACACTGCCCGAACCTCAGGGCACGTGGAGTCAGTATGACTACTATCAGCGCAACATGAACGTGCCTTCAACCGTTAAGGTAGGCGATGTGATTGACCTCTCGGACAAGGTGCTGCGTGAGGGTACTACAACTACATGCGCTGTATATTTGGTGAATGAGACGGAGCTGACAACCACTCTGCTCGACGAGAGCTATTATAAGTATGAGAACGGAAAGATAACATTCTTGGAAGTGCCGTCAGATTATGTGTATGTGGCATTCGCCAATGACATGTTCCCAGACCTGCAGCTCGACTATCTGCCTTTGCGTACCAACAACTTCAGGGTTAGAAGTGCCGAGGATTACGGCAAACCCGACCAAATGCTCTCACTGTCGGCAAAGATCGGAAGCAACGGTGCTGACGTGAAGGCTAAGATTGGTGTGGCAGGAGCCACGGAGGCAAATCCCAAGACTTTCTTCGTTGACTTCGGAGACGGAGTGATGAAGGAGTTCAAGGCTACATCGGAGACAATACCCGCCGAGGTGAACGTGGAAGGTCATAGTGCTTATGGCACAGTAGTGTTGTATGTAGAGCAGGATGACCAGCTGAGCGCTCTTGCCATTGAGGACGTGAAGCTCAACAGTATCGACCTGAGTGCGGCTCGCGCCATGCAGTATCTGAAGCTGACAGGCACAAACCTCTTCAGCATAGACCTCGGATATAACAAGGGATTGAAGAGCCTCGTGCTCAACGGCAACAACTTTGCGTCACTCAACATACGTGGTGTGAACGACTACTATCAGAAGAACTTCCTGCAGGACATCGACCTCAGCGACAACGGTATGTTCAGTGTGACACTCAACGACATGGGCACCATCCACAACCTCAACCTTAGCAATAACATGCTTGAGGAGGTGTCATTCAAGGACGGTGACAACATCGAGACACTCGATATCAGCAACAACTACTTCACAACAGTGGATGTGAACTACAGTACGCAGATGACAAAGCTGAACATCAGCAACAACCAAATAACATCAGTGGTGCTGCCGACAGAATTGTCGCTGAAGGAGTTTGACTGCTCAAACAACGGACTTTCATTTGCCACACTGCCAGTGTTGTCAGGACTTGACAAATATGAGTATGCACCGCAGAACGACGTGACAGTGGCAATGCTTGCCCCTGGAATTGACCTCGAAGACCACAATGTGAACAATGCCACGGAATACGTATGGAAGCTGGAGGACGGAACTGTGCTTAAGGAAGGCACTGACTATACCATCACCAACGGTATGACACGATTCCTCGCGCCCATCTTCGATAAAAACGTATATTGCGAGATGACAAATCCTGCATTCCCGGGACTTGTTCTCAAGACAACTGTCGTGAAGGCTTCGGATATGCCTAAACATAAGTTGGCTACATTCACAACACTTGAAGACGGAGATGCAACAATGATTCTCAGGGCTTCAGCTCCTACGGTTATCTGCATCGACTGGAAGGGTGGCGGTGTGTCAGTGGAGACATACGCAGTGGATGACAACCTTGTCACACTGCCAGTGAAGACGCATGCTGGAGGCGAATGTGCCGTTTATGCTTACGACGCAGACGCTCCACTTTATGTGTTTAATCTCACCAATGCCAAGTTGGCTGATGTTGACCTTACGAACATGACTCAGCTTGTGCTTGCAAATATTGACAATGCAGGTATCTCGGAAATCAAGTTGCCCAACAGCAAAAAACTGATGGAGGTTAAGCTCAACAACAATAATTTTGAGGATATCGACCTCTCTAAGTATGCAGACCAGTTGGTGCTCGTGTCAATGAACAACAACAAGTTGACGTCATTCGACGCCACGAAGTTCAGTAACCTCCGTTTGTTGTATCTTGCCAACAACCAGTTGGAGAATGTTGACCTCAAGAACAACGAGTTGTACTCCCTTGACCTCTCTGGTAATCTCCTCAAGACACTTGACGTAACCAAGGTGCCAGAGCTTTACCAACTCTTCCTGACCAACAACCAACTTTCTACTATTGACATCTCGAAGTCGAGCAAGTTGAATATCTTGCATATCGGTATGAATCATTTCCGCTTCAGCACACTGCCACTACCAGGCAAGTATGCCGACTATCAGTATGGTGAGCAGGAGAAGATTGACATCACCGTGGATGACAATGGTGTGGTTGACTTGTCTTCGGAGAAGGATGTTGACGGAACTCCGACAACATTCAGATGGTTTATTGATGAACCATGGTATGACGAGGATACAGGTGAGTTGACAGGAGAGGAACTCTACGTGGATGACGAGTACTTCGTGAAGGATGGTGTCACAACATTCGCAGTGGCATTAGACAATATTGTCGGTGCCATGCTCAACGAGAAGTTCCCCAACCTCACTATTTATACTAACCCGATTGATGTGAAATCCGTGAGCGCAATACAAGGCGTGGAAGCTGATGACGTGAATGCCCCAGTGAAGGTATATAGCATTAGCGGTGTAGAAGTTGGCAGCGGAAAACTCAATAATCGCGGAATGTATATCGTCAAGCAAGGGAAGAAGGCGAGGACGATAGTTAGGAATTAGAAGTTAGAAATTAGAAGTTAGGAATTAGGAATGAGAAGTGAGAAATAAGACAATGTTTGGTTAAATAGGGTTAAATATTTAGGCAGAACGTAAATTTCTCATTTCTCATTTCTCATTTCTCAATCTTTTTTCGTACCTTTGCACCCGCATTTTAGCAAACAGTATTTATAACATTATTAATTTAATTAAATCTATGTATTTAGATCAGGCAAAAAAACAAGAGATCTTTGGACAGTACGGAAAGTCTAACACTGATACTGGTTCTGCTGAGAGCCAGATAGCATTGTTCTCATACCGTATTTCCCACTTGACGGAACATCTGAAGAAGAACCGTAAAGATTATACTACTGCAAGATCCCTGACCCAGCTCGTAGGTAAGCGTCGCGCCCTGCTCGACTATCTCTACGACCGCGACATCAATCGCTATCGTGCGATTATTAAGGCTCTCGGACTCCGTAAGTAAGTAGGAAGCTGAAAGACATCAATCCCGCAGACCATTCGGCTTGCGGGATTATTTTTACAGAAGAAAGGAAAACAAATGCAAGATATTAGAAACATTGCAATTATTGCCCATGTTGACCATGGCAAGACTACCCTGGTGGATAAGATGATGCTCGCGGGTAACCTTTTCCGTGATGGACAAGACCTCAGCGGGCAGGTTTTGGATAGCAACGATTTGGAGCGTGAGAGAGGTATCACTATCCTCTCGAAAAACGTGTCCATTAACTGGAAAGGAACGAAAATCAACATTATCGATACTCCGGGACACTCTGACTTCGGTGGTGAGGTTGAGCGTGTGCTTAATATGGCTGACGGTTGTCTGTTGCTCGTGGATGCCTTTGAAGGTCCGATGCCACAGACGCGATTCGTGCTGCAGAAGGCTTTGCAGATAGGACTGAAACCAATTGTCGTGGTTAACAAGGTGGACAAGCCTAACTGTCGCCCGGAAGAGGTGTATGAGATGGTGTTCGACCTGATGTTCTCGCTTAACGCAACGGAAGACCAATTGGATTTCCCCGTTGTATATGGTTCGGCTAAGAACGGATGGATGAGTGCCGACTACAACAAGCCTACTGACAATATCACATACTTGCTTGACAAGATTGTGGAGGTGATACCTGCACCAAAGGTGATAGAGGGTACTCCGCAGATGCTCATCACGTCGCTCGACTATTCGAGCTACACCGGACGTATTGCCGTGGGCAGGGTGCATCGTGGTGTGCTTACTGAGGGTCAGAACATATCCATATCGCATCGCGACGGAAAGATTGAGAAGACAAAGATTAAGGAACTGCACGTGTTTGACGGTATGAGCCGCAAGAAGGTGGCTGAGGTGCAGAGTGGCGACATCTGTGCCATCATCGGTCTTGATAGATTTGAGATTGGCGACACCATCTGCGACTTTGAGAATCCCGAACCGCTGCCTCCCATTGCCATCGACGAACCGACAATGTCGATGCTCTTCACTATCAACGACTCGCCGTTCTTCGGTCGTGAGGGTAAGTTTGTTACATCGCGTCATATCAACGACCGTCTGCAGAAGGAACTTGAGAAGAACCTGGCATTGAGGGTTAGACAGTTTGAGGATTCCACCGACAAGTGGGTGGTCAGCGGGCGTGGCGTGCTGCATCTGTCAGTACTCATCGAGACAATGCGCCGTGAGGGATATGAACTGCAGGTGGGTCAACCTCAGGTTATATATAAGGAAATCAACGGCGAGAAGTGTGAGCCTATTGAGGAGATGACAATCAACGTGCCCGAGGAGTTCGCATCAAAGATGATTGATATGGTGACTCGCCGCAAGGGTGAGATGACATCTATGGAAACACAGGGCGACCGTGTTAATATCGAATTTGACGTGCCTTCAAGAGGTATTATCGGTCTTCGCACCAATGTGCTGACGGCAAGTCAGGGTGAGGCTATCATGGCTCATAGATTCAAGGAGTACCAGCCTTATAAGGGAGACATCGCAAGGCGTGTGGCAGGTTCGATGATTGCCCTTGAGAACGGTACTGCATACGCTTATTCAATAGACAAACTGCAGGATCGCGGTAAGTTCTTCATCGACCCAGGTGACGAGGTTTATGCCGGTGAGGTGGTTGGAGAGCATGTGCATGACAACGACTTGGTGGTGAACGTGGCAAAGGCAAAGCAGTTGACCAATACCCGTGCCAGCGGTTCGGACGACAAGGCACGCATCGTGCCTCGAACAGTACTTTCGCTCGAAGAGGCTCTCGAATATATCAAGGAGGACGAACTTGTGGAGGTTACTCCCAAGAGTATGCGTATGCGCAAGACAATCCTCGACCATAACGAGAGAAAGAAGGCGAGCAAGTGATGTAACTGTTCTACGAATTCGGTTAATTTAAACACAAAGACACAAAGGAACTACTTTGTTTCTTCGTGTCTTTGTGTTAAAAATATTATTCCCAGAACAGTTTCCAAAAGATTATTAATTATTAATTCTTAACAAGAATTCCCTTGTCGTTTCGAAAGAGTTGTCGGCAATGGTATTCCAAAAGTCGTGATACATTGCGGCATTGGTGTCATTTAGGGGAATGTCGCTGATTACACGGAAGGAAATGAACGGTATGCCGTAGATATGGCATGTCTGCGCTATTGCCGCCGACTCCATATCTACGGCTGCTGCTTCGGGGAAATGTCCCACAATCTCGCGCATTTTCTCCTTTGAGTCAACAAACCAGTCGCCGGTGACTATTAATCCGGCATGTACCCTTGGTGATACCGCCTTGGCTTTCTCCACAAGTTCAGATGGAGAGGTATAGCGTGCAGGCATACCCTGCACCTGACCATATACGGTTTTCCCCATCGCCTCACCGCAATAGACATCGTGATATGCAAGTTCGGTGCTTGCCACGATGTCCATCACCTCCATGTCGGTGCGTCCGCCTCCGGCACATCCTGTGCTTACCATCAAATCGGGGTTATATCGGCGAATCATCTCGCTGGCTCCAATGGCAGCGTTCACCTTTCCGATACCACACTGATGGAGCACAAGTTCATTGTCTCCAAGTCTTCCCGTGACGAATTTTCTGCCTCCGTCAATCTCGACCTTAAGTCCGTCGAGCAGTTCGCTTATGCGACGGAATTCCTTGTCCATCGCGATAATTATGCCAATCTTCATGTTATAATTCTTTTAACCACCTTTTCCCTGGTTTTGTATATGAAAATATAACAAGCGATACACCAACAAAGGCACAAATCCCAAACAATAACTCAAGCATTTCCATATTATCTATATTTTAATATTTGATTAGCAAATAAAGCAAGAGAAGATGTTGCAATTAATCCCAAAACAAAAATACTCCAATTAATAATTTTTGTATCATCTGTTAATAAAGGACTAAGTCCACCTAAAACTAAAGCTGCAAAAATCAGTTTTGCAAGATCAAAGAAAAATCCCGCAAGTTTTTCTCTGCGCAAATTATTTCTTTGCTCAACCTTTTCGTTTGCTTTTCTTTTAGTCTCAAATTCACTCATAGTTTTTTTTTGGGGCAAAGATAGTGCTTTTTATTGTAATAACCAAGAAAAGGACAATAAAATATTGTTTTTTTTGTTTAGTATGCTTAAAGTTCTATTTTTTTTTGTAACTTTGTGCCCGAAAAACAAAAAACATTGATATCGATGAATAGATTTAAGAAGTGGCTGCCGGATATTTTGGCAGTGTTGTTGTTTGTGGTTTTATCATTTGCATACTTCTTTCCAGCTGACATGGAAGGACGTATATTGTATAGGCACGACTCCGCTGCAGGGGCAGGATTCGGACAGGATGCGTCGCAGTATAACAAGCAGACGGGAGAGATTTGCCGTTGGACAAATTCTGCCTTTTGTGGTATGCCAACATACCAGAGTGCGCCGTCCTATAAAAGCATGGATGCCCTGCATGGCGTGGCTGACGCATATCATCTGTGGTTGCCTGACTATGTATGGTATCTTTTCGCATACCTTCTTGGATTCTATATCTTGCTGAGGGCATTCGACTTCCGTCAGTCATTAGCAGCCTTAGGTTCTGTGCTTTGGGCTTTCAGCACATATTTCCTGATTATCATTGCTGCCGGACATTACTGGAAGGTGATGGCGTTGGCATATCTGCCGCCAATGATAGCCGGTATAATTTTGGCTTATAGAGGTAAGTATCTGTGGGGATTGGTGGTTACTGCCATCTTCGCGGCACTGGAAGTGCAGGCAAACCATGTGCAGATGACTTACTATTTCCTGTTTGTAATATTGGCAATGGTGGTGGCTTATTTTGTGGATGCCTTGCGCAAGCGTCAGTTGGTTCATTTCCTGAAAGCATCGGGAGTGTGTGCCGCCGGTGCGTTGATTGGTATTTTGGTGAATATCTCCAATCTTTATCACACTTGGGAGTACAGCAAGGAATCAATGAGAGGCAAGAGCGAACTCGTGAAGGCCAATTCCGCCAATCAGACGAGCAGCGGTCTTGACCGTGACTATATCACACAATGGAGCTATGGAATAGAAGAGACACTTACATTGCTCATCCCAAATGCCAAGGGAGGAGCTACAGTGCCTCTCACCCAAAGCAAGACTGCCATGGAGAAGGCTGATAACAACTATACTTATATTTATCAGCAGTTGGGACAGTATTGGGGTGACCAGCCTATGACCAGCGGCCCTGTATATGTGGGAGCGTTTGTGGTGTTCCTTTTCCTTTTGGGACTTTTTATTGTCAAGGGACCTGTCAAGTGGGCTTTGCTTGCTGCCACCATACTGTCGATACTGTTGTCATGGGGACGCAACTTCATGCCGTTCACAGACTTCTTCCTCGACTATGTGCCGATGTATGCCAAGTTCCGCACAGTGGCTTCGATATTGGTAATAGCGGAGTTCACCATGCCGTTGCTTGCCATGTTGGCATTGAAGAAAGTGATTGACGAACCTGATTATATCAAGAGCCATAAGAAATACCTGTACATCAGTTTTGCCTTTACGGCAGGTCTTTGCCTGTTGTTTGATATATGTCCGGGTATGTTTGAATATATTTCTGCTCAGGAGCGTCAGGCATTTGCTGGTGCGCCGGCTGATCAGCTCGCGCCTCTGTTCGCAAATCTCAAGGAGATGCGCGAAGCTGTGTTTACAGCTGACTGCCGTCGTTCTCTGTTTGTGATATGTGCAGGATGCGTGCTGGTGTTCTTGTATCTGCGTGGAAAGATGAAGATGCAGTATTACGTGGGTCTTACCTTGGTGCTTTGTCTTGCCGACCTTTGGATTGTCAACAAGCGTTATCTCAATGACGAGATGTTCGTGGAGGCGAGTGTCAAAGACCAACCGGTGCGTAAGGACGGTTCAATCGATTTCATCCTTCATGACAAGTCGTTGGGTTATCGTGTGCTTAATCTCTCAACGAGCACGTTCAATGAGAATGAGACATCTTACTATGTTAATAGTATTGGAGGTTATCACCCTGCCAAGCTGCGCCGCTACCAGGAGTTGGTGGACGCCCATGTGCATAAAGAGATGGGAGCCATCTTCAATGCAGTCAGCAAGGCTCAGGGCGACATGACAAAGGTGAATGGCGACAGCATTTACCCCGTATTGAACATGCTCAATGCCAAATATTTCATATTGCCGCTCGAAGGTGGGCAGACAGTGCCTCTGACAAATCCGTATGTATATGGCAGCGCATGGATGGTGGATAAGGTGACATACGTTGACAATGCCAACAAGGAGTTGGATGCTCTCTCGAAAATGTCATTGCGTCATGAGGCAGTGGCTGACAAAAAGTTCAGCGAGGTGCTTGGAAACAGCAATACGCAGGACGGCGAGAGTGTGGTGACACTGAAGGTGTATGGTCCTAACCATGCCGAGTATGATGTGAATACCACTAAGGGCGGTGTTGTTGTTTTCTCTGAGATATATTATCCGGGATGGACAGCCACAGTGGATGGTGAACCTGTGGAGGTAGGACGCGTGAACTATGTCCTGCGCGCCATCAAGGTGAAGCCAGGAAACCATAAGGTAATCCTGAACTTCGACCCGCAGACGGTGAAGACCACAGAGACAATAGCATATATAGCATACGCTCTGTTGCTGTTAGTCATAGTGTTCCTTGGAGCAAGAAAACTGAGGCGATAAATTACTCCACATAATTGTGTGTTACGTTGTGGCGAATATATGAGCTATGACCGTATTCCGCCACAACGCAGAAGCAGATGAAAACGAGGATAAATGAGACATTAGTGGCGGGCAGAGCCATGAATGTCCAGTTCATGTCTATTATGAATGCCTGAAGAGGCGGGAATACCGAACCACCGAGGATGGACATGATAAGACCGGCTCCGCCAATCTTCACGTTGTCGCCTACACCACGAAGGGCAATGCCATATATGGTAGGGAACATCAGCGACATGGTGGCACTGACAGCCACAAGGCAATAAAGACCGTTGCGGTCGGTGAAAAGAATAACACCGGCAGTAGCTGACGCCGCCACTACGGCAAGAATCATAAGCAATCGCCCGGGTTGGATGTATTTCAGGAACCATGTACAGATAAACCTGCTCACGGTAAAGAATACGAGAGCCACAATATTGTATTTCTGTGACAGTATTTCTGCTGCACGCTCATCCATGCCCTCATTCATGAATATGTGGGTTCCATACTGTATAATAAACGTCCAGCACATCACCTGGGCACCGATATAGAAGAACTGTGCGATTACACCCTCGCGATAGTTGGCTGTGTGGTATAGTTCACGCAGGGAGGTGCTGAGTTTCTTGCCCGAGTGGGTGTCCCCGTTCTTAGGCATGCTGGTGACACGGATAAGGACAAGTAGGAGGATTACTGCGGCACCTATATATACGTATGGTTGGATAAGTACCCCCAGGTCGTGGTCGCGTATGATATTAAATTGTATGTCAGTCAATCCCTTGCGAGTCTCTGAATCCATAGGACTCATTCTTGCCTGCACATATTCCATGGCGACATACATGCCTGCCAGACATCCTATTGGGTTGAATGCCTGGGCAAGGTTAAGACGCTGGGTGGCTGTCTCCTCGCTTCCCATACAGTAAATATAAGGATTGCAGCTCGTCTCAAGGAATGACAAACCGCAAGTCATTATGAAGTAGGCAAGCAGGAAGGGGTAATAAATTCCCGTCATCTTTGCCGGCAGGAACAGCAGAGCGCCTGCGGCATACAATCCGAGACCTATCATAACACCCGCCTTGAACGAATATTTCTGTATGAATATGGCAGCAGGGAATGCCATAACAAAGTAGCCCAAGTAAAATGCTACTTGGACGAATGCACCTTCTGTAACACTCATCCTGAAAATCTTTGAGAATGCTTTTACCATAGGACTTGTCACGTCGTTGGCAAATCCCCACAGGGCAAAGCACGCTGTCACCATAATGAATGGAATGAGCAGGCTCACTCCGTCTTTGGTCAATAATCCATTGTTTTTTTCCATGTCTTTAGGCTTTTTATTATCAATCGGGCGCAAAAGTACAAATATTTTTGGAGAAAATGCAAGATTTATCAAATAAATGCAAGTTTTATCAATTATTTCCATTAACTTTGCCGAAAAAAGTTGCATACTAAGAACAAAATATGAAAAAACTGCTCTCTTTGCCCCCTAATCTTGTGGGCTCTTTTCATCAGATTACAGGATTAAGTCCTGATGAGTATTTCTGCACCAATGACCCAGTGGGTCATAAGCTTGGCAGCGGTGGCGGCACAACATATCTGCTCGAACAGTGCTATGCACATGAAATGGAAAAACAACTCCCGTGCCCGTCGCACCAGCAACGGGTTCTCCCATCATTCTCCTCCTGGCTTGCCTCCGAGAAGCGCATCCTGCTACATGCCGGAGGCCAGAGCCGCCGATTGCCGTCGTATGCCCCGTCGGGAAAGATACTCACTCCCATTCCTGTATTCCGATGGGAGAGGGGACAACGCCTGTCGCAGTCGTTGCTCACGCTTCAGTTGCCATTATATGAGAGGTTGATGTCCATTGCTCCTTCCAATGTTCATACAATGATAGTGAGTGGCGATGTGTATATACGTGCAGCAGAGCAGTTGCCGCCTGTGCCCGAGGCAGATGTGATATGTTATGGCTTGTGGCTTGATTCCTCGATAGCCAAGGACCATGGTGTTTTTGTTTCCGACCGCAGGACTCCATCTGTGCTCAAGCAGATGTTGCAGAAACCGTCTGTGGAAAAACTTCAGGAATTACTTGGTTCACATTTTTATCTTACCGATATCGGAGTGTGGCTTTTGTCCGACAAGGCGGTTAAGGCATTGATAAGCCATTCCAAGAAGGATGGGGAAATCATTGAGTATGACCTTTATTCTGAGTTTGGATGTACCTTGGGTACTGACCCGATTATCGACGATCCGGAGTTGCGCGAACTCTCGGTCGCCATCCTGCCGTTGCCGGGAGGCGAGTTCTATCATTTCGGTACGAGCCGTGAGATGATTTCATCTACTGTCGCCATCCAGAACATCGTCAACGATCAGCGCGAGATTATGCACAACGGCAGAAAACCGCATCCGTCCATCTTTGTTCAAAATGCCATAACACGAATCCCGATCACTTCCGACAATACAAATATCTGGATAGAAAACTCATACGTGGGTCCGTATTGGGAGATTACCCATGATAATATAATCACCGGAGTTCCTGAGAATGACTGGCACATTAAGCTTGCTCCGGGTGATTGTATAGATGTGGTTCCCATAGGGGATTCATCCTATGCCATCAGGCGATATAATATCGACGACCGCTTTGCGGGAGCTGCCCAGCAGGCTCCGGTTTTCCCGGTTTATCCATCATTGCCACCCGACGCTGACGCGCCGGACATGGAGGCTGAAAGGTGGATTTCTGCTGAGGGGATTTCCACGGAGGCTAACCTTGTCAGGCTTTTCGGGCAGCGTCGTTCTTTCCAGAAGGAGAACTGGGCGGCTCTTGCCGCCAACTGGCGTCATAGCGTTTTCTATCAGCTAGACCTGGAGGATGCCGCCCGTCATTTCAATGAGATGGATATTCCCATGCCACCGTCTCTCCCTGATGATGCCCCGCTGCTCACCCGCATCAAGGACGCTATGTTCAGAGGCAATAGCGGCGACGCTTTCACACTATTACAAAAGGGACTTACCGACACTGTCCGCACGGAAAAGCAACACCCCCGGATGTCTGTCTATAGCGACCAGATAGTCTGGGCGCGAAGTCCCGTGAGGATTGATATTGCAGGAGGATGGACAGACACACCGCCTTTCTGTCTGATGGAGGGAGGAAACGTCATTAACCTTGCCATAGAACTCAACGGGCAACCTCCCCTGCAGGCATACGTGCGTCCTTGCCGTGAGAGACATATTGTATTGAGAAGTATCGACTTGGGCGCAGTTGAGATTGTTGAGACATTCGAACAGCTGGCATATTATAATAAGGTGGGAAGTCCGTTCTCCATTCCCAAGGCTGCCTTGGCACTTGCCGGATTCCTTCCTGACTTTGCCGCCAATCCATATCCCACGCTTGAAGCCCAATTGGAAGACTTCGGTTGTGGAATCGAACTTAGTCTTCTGTCTGCCATTCCGGCGGGCAGCGGATTGGGCACAAGCAGTATTCTCGCTGCCACCGTGCTTGGTGCCATCAGTGATTTCTGCTCATTGGCATGGGACAAGAACGAGATATGCAAGCGCACGCTCGTACTCGAACAGCTCCTTACAACAGGAGGAGGATGGCAAGACCAGTTTGGCGGAGTGCTTGGTGGCATAAAGCTTCTTCAGTCGCAGAAGGGATTCAACCAGCAGCCACTTGTAAGATGGATGCCCGATGACCTTTACACACAACCCGAATATGCATCATGCCACCTGTTGTACTACACAGGTATCACCCGCACCGCTAAGACCATCCTCGCTGAGATAGTGCGCCGCATGTTCCTCAACAGCAATGAGCAGTTGCGGCTCCTGCGCGAGATGAAGGCACATACGCTCGATATGTATGACGCCATACAAAGGCAGGACTTCGTCAGGATGGGACAGCTCATTGGCACGACATGGCAACAAAACCAGATGCTGGATAGCGGAACCAATCCCGATGCCGTTCGCCATATCACGGATATGGTGGATGACCTGTGTCTTGGGTATAAACTGCCCGGAGCGGGAGGTGGCGGCTATCTGTATATGGTTGCGAAAGACCCGGAGGCTGCCGCACGCATCAAGCAGACAATATCAGCAAATGTAACAACTCCCAATGCCCGTTTTGTAGATATGACACTGAGTAAGAAAGGACTTCAAATCACCCGCAGCTAATGGACTTCAGGACTATTGTGGATATTCCTTCTCCCGGTTTCCGTATAGAACCGGGAGACAGGATTCTTACCGTGGGTTCGTGCTTTGCCGACCATCTCGGTAAGAAATTCCGCGACGAGGCATTTCCCGCGGATGTCAATCCTTACGGGGTGATGTATAATCCCGCAAGCATCCTCCATACCGTGGAGCGATATGGCAAAGCCGTGGATGTGGCAATCTTCACGCTTGGCACTAATCACGTCTATCGGTTGAAGGAGACGGGTGAGATTGTTGACAACTGCCAGAAGCGTCCTCAGTCACTCTTTCATGAAGAGGAACTTTCGGTGGATGATTGTCGAGGGTATCTTGAAAAGGCTATAGGTGTCTTGCGACAGCTTAATCCTGATGTAAAGGTCTTCATAACTGTTTCGCCGATAAGATACGCCAAGTATGGTTATCATGGCAGTCAGTTGTCGAAGGCATCATTGCTCTTGGCGGTTGACAAGCTTTTGGGGAGTCAATCCATTGCAGCTGGTGAGACGCTGGCATATTTCCCTGCCTATGAGATAGTCAATGATGAGTTGCGCGATTATCGCTTCTATGCTCCCGATATGCTCCATCCGTCTCAGCAGGCGGTGGATTATATATGGGAGAGATTCGTGGAAACGGTGTTCAGCGATGCTGCCAAAAGCTATCTTCAAGAGTGGAAACCGATAAAGGAGGCATTGGCGCATCGCCCGTTCAATCCAGACTCCGATGCCTACCGTTCGTTTCTTGCCCGCACTTTGGAGCAGAAAGGTAAACTTGCAAAGAAGTATCCATGGCTAAGCCCACAACAGAATCAATAAAAGATATGTATATAGGGTTAAAAAACGCAAAATGAGTTGTAGGGTGAAAAAAATGTTGTATATTTGCAGCATTATTAATTAATAAATAATGAGAAATGGTTAGAATAATAATTGAAAAATCATTGATTGCCATATTACTATTGTTTGTGGCAATGCCTATTGAGGCGCAGAATTATCATAGCGGACGTCCTGAAAGACCTGTATATAATGGCGGGTATGGGAAGAATACGTATGGTGGTAATGAGTTGTATTACGGTCTTCGACTGGGATTGGGTTTTGCCACGGTCAACAACTCGGAGATAGAAGACTACGATGCTCCCAGTTCGCGTACTGGACTTAACCTTGGTGCCGTTATAGGTTATCAGTTGTCGCCATCTGCTCCCGTATATCTTGAGTCGGGATTGTTTTATACAGAGAAGGGTGGACGCAACAACAATATTCCTTCTCAGAAGATTGACTACAACCTCAACTATCTTGAGTTGCCCATACTTGTGAAGTATTGTATTGACATAGATGGTGAGTTCTCCATCCAACCGTATGTCGGAGGCTATTTGGCTTGCGGTGTGGGAGGCAAGATAAAGCATCATAACAATAAGAACCTTGACGAGAGGTATTTAGAATCCGCTTTCTCTGACACGTATTTCAAGCGTTTCGATGGCGGTCTTCGCTTTGGATGTGGAGTGGAATACAATATGCTGTATGCAGAGATGTCCTACGAGTTCGGTCTTGCCAATATCAGCCATGATGATTTTGAGAAAACCCGTAACTCCTGCTTCTACCTCAATATCGGAGTCAATTTCTAAATATAATATAATAAGGTATAACGTGTGGGCGATAACGAACATTTTCAGTGACAAATCGAACAAAATGAAAGTTTTTTTGAAAAAAGTTGGAAAAAAATTAGTTTAATTCAAAAATAATTGTTACCTTTGCCCCAAAATTCATTAATGATGGTGTTATATACGTATAAAATTTAAGATAAAAACAATTTAATAATAATAAGTCTAATTTTAATTTTAAAAGAGATGAAAAGAAAATTAACAAGTATTATGCTTATGTCCGCCCTTCTCGTGGGTGGCGCAAGCACATTCGTTTCTTGTAAAGACTATGATGGCGAGCAGGCTGCTGTGTCTAATGCTTCCATCAGAGGGCTTCAGGAGGAACTTCAGAAGCAGATTGCTGCTCTTGAGGCTCTTAAGAGTGAGATTGACTCAAAGCTTGCCGGCAAGGCTGACAAGACAGAGGTTGACCAGAAGATTGCTGAGCTTGACGCTAAGATTGACAGGGCTGTCAATGAACTTAAGACACTTATCGCCGGAGTCAGCGAGTGCAAGTGTGATCTCACAGAACTGCTCCAGACACAGGCTTGGATTTTGTCGGTTAAGAATGACCTCACCGCTTTGCTGCAGAAGAACCTCGTTACTGTTGACCAAATAAGCGATTTCCTGACTAAGGATGAATTGGCCAAGTTGGGTTATCTGACAGAAGAGGATATCAAGGGATTCCTGACCAAGGAGGACTTGGAAGGACTTCTTACTCCGGATGACTTGAAGGAGTTGAAGAAGATGTTTGAGGATCTCCAGACACTTTTAGGTCCAAACCTTGAGAATGTAATTACTAAGGCAAATATTTACGACTATTGTAAGATTTACTTTGAGAGTGATGAGGCAAATGCCATCTTAACTAATCAGATCCTCAAGAACTTGAACGATTTGTTCGCTGCCACAGGTCTCACTCCTGAAAACATCGAGCAACTTAAGGATTTGCTTGAGCAGGTTGACCAGCTGGCTGCTATGAGTTCGAAGATTCAGGAACTCGAAAATAAGGCTAATTACTTGGATGGAAAATATGGACAGTTGAATTCATATGTTCAGGAACAGATTCAGAAACTGTGGGAAAAGGTGAACAACGCAGGTGGCGGCGGTAGCACCGTTTACTCTCCTTCAATCAATCTGGATATGGTTTCTAATCATATCTATGGTACATTGAACTCACCGTTTGGTCTGAAGTCTTATGTGCTTGCCGGTTTTGTGGGAGATGCAATTTCTTACACAAAATTCCATGATGTGAAAATCGGTGGTAGCCAACCTCTTGCTTCCTCAAATGCAGGAAAGCTCTATCTCACTGTTAACCCAATTCAGGTAAATGCTTCTGGATATAACATCGGTTATTTGGTAGGTCGTGATGGCAATAAAGCTCCAGGATTTGATTCTTTTGTTCTTCAGGCAGATGATACTCCTGTTACTATGACAAGCACAAAGGCATCTAATGGCTTAGGTGGATATGTAGCAGAAGCCAAGCTTGTGGATCCTGCGGCAGCTAAGATAAATATCAATAAGGACGATTTGGCTGATGTAGCAAGAAACGTTCTTGGTAAGCTCCGTGGTGAGGAGGCTCTTGATATTACAGGCATTGCAAAGACTATTTATGGTACTGTAGCAAACTCTATCGACCAGCTTTATGGTTTGTACATACCAGCAGGTGAAGGACATCTCCCATCTGTATCTGAATACAATATCGCCGCAATGACAATTAAGCCTCTTAGCTATGCTACTTTGGAGGGTTCAAGTGTATCTTTGAAGACTATTCCTCAGCTCGAGGACTTCCTCGGTATTCATATCGATGACATTAAGAATGATTTCATCTGGAATCCTATTGATGTTGATAATTCTATGGATGTTGAGATTACTATTGAGTTGCCAGATCCTGAATCATTCAGAATTAATGGTACAATACCTACTCCAAGTGCTGATGTTAGTACAGGCGTAGCCCATGTAGATGGGGAAGGTAATATTATTTGGGATTCAAAACCAACTGTAACAATTGGATCTATCGATATATCTTCTATAAAGGTTGAATATGATACAAAAGAAACGACATATAATGCAGTTGTTACCATAAGAGAACTGCAGAGAGTCGTTGACCAGATTAACGACCAGGTTGGCGGTATGATGGACAATGCCAACAATCTCCTTGACAAGGTTCAGGGTGGTATCGATAAGGTTAACAAGGGTGTAGTTGCTCGTCTTAACAGTGTTATCGCAAAGACCAACAAGATTCTTGATAACCCCAACACCGTTCTTCAGCCAGTGTTGTTGTATGCTGACGGTAATGGCGCAGGACGTATCAGCGAGTCTCCTATAGCTCCAACTCGTTTGAATCTCAACGGCAAGTCTGAGGCTTCAATCCTGTTTGTTGCTACTTCATACAGTGCCGAGCTTCTCGCTCCAGCCTACAAGAAGTACATCAGCGTAGAGGGTCAGGGTGCTTCATTCGACCAGAGTGGTGTTATTGATGGTGCTACAAACATTATCAGATTTACAGCTAAGCCTGGTAAATATACCATCAAGTTTGATGCAGTTGACTACTATGGCGAGCAGCGCGAGAAGACATACTATGTCGAGGTTAAATAATTCATTTTGGAAATTTAAACAGAATAGATTATGAAAATTAAGAATATTCTAATGTCCGGTGTAATGGCAATGAGTTGTCTTGTTGCCAGTGCACAGGACGCACCCAAGACCGAATACGTATTCAATCCCCATTGGTACGTTCAGGGTCAGGTTGGTGCTCAATATACCCTCGGCGAGGTGTGCTTCGGAGACCTGATTTCTCCGAATATCCAGCTCGGCGTAGGTCGCCAGTTCAGCTCTGTTTTTGGAGCGCGTTTCTCAGTAAACGCTTGGCAGAGCAAGGGTGGTATTAACGTTTATGGTTGGGAAACAGGCTATAAGATTGGTTCAGAGAACTATAGCTTTAAGTATTTCGCACCGATGCTTGACGGAACTATCAATCTGTCAAATGCCCTTTGCGGTTACAATCCCAAGCGTACCGTTAACGTTGGTATCCTTGCCGGTATTGGTGCAAACATAGCATTCAGCAATGATGATGCTAACTCATTGGCTCCGAATATCAAGGAGCAGAACTTGGGCGCAGAGAATCTGCAATATCTTTGGGACGGAACAAAGGTTCGCTTTGTTGGTCGCGTAGGCGCTAACATCGATTTCCGTCTTAGCGATGCTCTTGCTCTCGGTATTGAGGCAAATGCCAATGTACTGAGTGACAAGTACAACTCAAAGAAGGCAGGCAACTGCGACTGGTATTTCAATGCCCTCGTAGGCCTTCGTTACAACTTTGGCAATACTTATACAACACGCACAATCACTCCTGCAGCTCCTGTAGAGAAGGTTGTTGAGCGCATTGTTGAGAAGATTGTCGAGGTTCCCGCAAAGGCTGAGGAGAAGGTTGAGCAGCCATATATCCGTCGTGAGATTTTCTTCACTATCTCTCAGAACAGAATCAACGAGGAAGGTTACACCAAGATTCAGGAAGTTGTTGACTTCATGAAGAAGTATCCTAAGTCAATCGTTAATGTAACTGGTTATGCTGACCGTGGTACAGGTTCTGCTAAGTTCAACGACCGCATTGCAGCACGTCGTGCCGATGTTGTTGAGAAGGAACTTATCAACCGTGGTATTTCACGTGACCGCATCATCAAGTCTTCTAAGGGTTCACGTGTTCAGCCATTCGAAGAGAACGACAAGAACCGTGTGACTATTTGTGTTGCTTTTGATTAATAGATTGTATAATAATTAATTGAAAAATATAAGTCGGTCTTATTTCTATGTCATAAACATAGTGTAAGACCGGCTTTTATGTAATAAATAGCATGAAAAATATTTTAGCATCTTCCATTCTTTCTTTTTTGTCTTGTACTTTCGCTTACGGTCAACTTGGTGGTGACGGTTATTATAGAGCACGTAACCTATACACTAATAACTATGTTAGTATCGTAGATAACTATGGCGAAATCAACATTGCAACGACAAAGGCAGATCTTGAGGCAATTAAATCATTTAGTTTTGATATCGTTTGCTCAGATCCTGGTTCAATAGTCTATGTTGAAAGAAAAGGTAGCATAACTTCTAATGGTAAAACCTGCGGTTCATATAATTTGAGTGGACAAGGTACAAGCACGTATTCCATTATTAAGTATTATCTTGGAATTATGCCTGTTGGAAATACATATCAGATTTTTGCCACGGCTAATGGTCAAACGGCCAAACTTGGAGATGACTTTGATAAAGATGAAGATTTACCTGTAGGTCAACCTACGAGTCAAGGCAAGGCGAGTAACTGGTCTTGGAACATTTATCCCGTAAATTCCGAAACTGATTGTTATTTTGGAGTAAAGCCCACTGTTAAGGCAAATGGGAATTATTATGCTACAATGTATGCAGATTTTGGTTTTACCCCTGCAGCATCTGCTAAGGGTATGAAGGTCTATTATGTAGATACTATATGGGAAGGAAAGGCAGTAATCAGAGAGATTAATGGTGAAGTACCTGCTAATACACCAGTTATCTTCCTATGTCCTTCTGAATCTCCTTCTGGAAATAGGCTTGATATTGCAAAGAATAACGCCAAGCTTGAAAGCTCCAACCAACTTTCAGGAGTTTACTTTCGTATAGCTACCGGTGATCCAAATCATAAAAATTTTGTTGGATATGATCCGAATACTATGAGAATCTTAGGAGTTTGCAAAGATGGAACTCCTGGATTTGTTAAGATGGAAGCCGGTGTTTGGGAACCTGAGTATTGGTATCAAATAGCAATACCTGATTATAATGAAGGTAATCCATTGCCTGCCAATTCGGCTTATCTGAAGGTTCCCGCCGGTTCACCCGACGAACTTCCATTGTTGGATTATGCTGATTATCCATTGGCAGGAATCAGTGGTGTTGAGGCTGATTCCAATACTTCTTCAGATATTAGGACACTTAGTGGTATGACCGTACGCAAGAATGCGGCAACTACCGAAGGTCTTTCTTCAGGTATTTATATCTGGAACAATAAGAAGATTGTAGTTAAGTAAGCGAAAACTCCTTGGTTAGCTCTTAAAAAGTTCTTTTGTTAGCTACCAAAAGTTCTTTCATTAGCTATCAATATCATATAACAAAGGCTATCTTCATACTGCGAAGATAGCCTTTGTTGTATTCTTAATGAGCAAAGTTCTTTCTGCTCTTCTTTCCCTGTCGTGAGATTATTATCTCAGGGGAGTTGGTTCCTTTGATTCTAACGCCTTTAAGGTTGTAATGTTCGGCAGTCTTGTTGTCCATTATAACACTGTTGATGCCTGTGGCCTCGCCAATGATTGCCTCAATGGCAATGCTTCTGCATGATGGCATAAGGAATGAATATTCAGCTCCTTCAACAACCTCAGTTTTCTGTACGTTACTATTGTCTGTGGTGGTTACCTTCCATCCAGTAATGGCATATCCGTCCTTAAGCGAAGATCCTGTTATTGTCATGCGGCGGTCCTTGAAGAATTTGCCGTCGAAGAATGCTTCGCTCAGTTTAACGCCATTCATCAGAATTTCTGTCTCGGCACGCTGGTTTTCGTCCATAGCCTTATTGACAGTCAAGGGCAGGGGAGTGCCGAGCTGATAGTATTCGGCAATGTATTTGTAAAAGTATGTCGGTCGGTTGGCTATCCAGTTGCGGGCGTTGTTCATCTCCTCCGTATAGTTGGGCCACCATTTGTTGACCAATTCGCGGTGATAGGGATATTCATACTTTATCATCTCATACATGGGATTCCATACGGCGAATGTTCCGCGCGAGTTGAGCCAGTCACCCATGTAGATGGCGGCACGGTCGATAAACTCGCGCTTGAAGTCGCCGTCTTCCATCAGTCGGCGGAAGAGCCGGGTGTGGTCATATTGGTTTGCCCAACTTGTGTCAGGGTCATAATTGGGGTCGTATATCCACTTGATTGTATTGAATGACGCACTGACTCCATAGAGTCCAAGTCCGAAGTCCGTGTCCTTCATAATCCATCGCCATCGTCCTCCTTCTTCTGTCGGTCTCCACATCACGATGTTGTTGCCGGGGAAGTCACGGTTGTTGTAGAACAGGTTGACAAGCATGAGGTTGAGGAACTCCATGGTGTCCATCCACTGCTCGTATTCGGCGAGGGTATGCCCATGTTCGGTGTAGAAAGCCTTGAAGGCGTTGTAGTTGTCCCATGTGCCTTCTTTTAGTTCCCACCAGTTTTCAAACATGTCGAGGTCTTCAAGTCCATCGTAGTTGGTGTAGATATTATCCTCATTGCTGCGCTCTCGTATATTGAGCATACCGGTGTATTGCCCGTTGATATATACGATGGCTGGTCGCCATGCCTGATAGTCGATATCCACATGCTTTGCGGTGTTGCATTGTATGATGGCATCGCGCATGTAGAGATAGTCGAAGTCGTTTCCGGCATTGCGCAATGCTATTGACTTGAAGTCGGTGATGCCCGGTCGCTGGTCGGGGAAGAACTCATAGTCGAGACGCTTTGCGCCGAAGCGTTTGTTGGCATACAAGGCAAGTGACTTCATCTTGTTGCCTCTTGTCGCTCCGCCCATGATACGGGTCTCGCAAAGCTGGTTTATCTGGCTTTCCTGCTCAGGTTCGAAGAAAAACTCAATGTTGGTGGGGCGTCGCCAGTCAAACTCATAGTTCTTCTTCCCGCTTTGGTAGGTGCCGTCAACATAGATGCCTATCTTGTTGTCATAGAAGTATTTGTTGTCGGTGGATATGGAAATCACGGGCAATGTGATGTCTCTCGTGAAGAAGATATATGACTGAGTGGAGGAACGTGGTGAGAGTTTGCCGTCCTTGAACAGCTTTGCCTTGACCACGGTTGTTTTGTTGATATTGATGGGCGATGAGTAGAGATAGCTGGTTCTTGTAGGTTCAGAGCCGTTGGTGGTGTATCTGATTTCCGCTCCTTCAGAGCCTTCGGGGATGGAGAGTTCGAGTTTGAAGGCTTGTCCGTTCTTCATTACTCTGCCTTTTTCGCTGAAAACGGGAGAACCGAGGATGTCCTTGCAGGTCTCTCCGCAGTTGGTGGCTGCGGGAGTGGGAGTAGCCATATATCCCCATGTGTCGCTTCCGTCGGTTTTGCGTCCGTAGGCGATGTTGGGTGCGGGTTGTTTTTTCAGTCCTTCCACCTTGTCGATGATGTTTCCGTTGTTGAAGAGATAGACGTTGCAGCCTTTCCCTGATTCAAGTCGGAATGGGGTGTGAAGACCGTTTTCCACCTTGTCGCAATAGACGAGGATGTGCTTTCCCGGCTGTAGGGTTATGCCGGGCAACTTCCATGCCTTGTCGGCATTGTCCTTGTCGGAGATTGCATACTGGTTGAGGTTCACTGATGTAGTTCCGCTGTTGTAGAGTTCGACCCATGAGTCGGGGAACTCGTTGATGTCATCCATTATGCAGTCGATGTTTGACTGCATAAGCTCGTTGATGACTACTTGGGCGGGGGCAGTTGCAATTGATGTTGCAAGTGCGAGGGCTGTGGTCGTTTTTTTTAGTGAGATTCTTTTCATGATTTTTATTTTTTTTAGGTGGGGGTAGGGGGTGTAGGTTGGGGTAGGTTTTTTAGGGGGAGGAGAGGGCTTCGCAGATTTTGTCTTGCAGGGCGCGGGCTTGGCTGTCTTTCAGGATGCCGTTGTTGATGATGGCAAAACAGAGGGTGTGGTTGTTGGGGGCGGTGCAGTAGCCGGCGAGGGATTGCACACCGGTTAGGGTGCCGGTTTTTGCCCTTACGTTTTCTGCTGTGGATGAGGATTTCATACGGCGCTTTAGGGTGCCGTCGGTGCCGGCAATGGGCAGGGATGGGTAGAGATGGAGATAGATATTGCTGTTGCGGTAGGCGTATTTCAGCAATTCCACTTCCAACTCTGCGGTTACATAATTATATAATGATAATCCGCTGCCGTCGGCAAAGATGTAGTCGGCGGGATTGAGCCCGATTTTCCTAACCAATCGTTTGATGATGTTGCGCGCGTCTTGGGCAGTGGCGGGATGTTTGCCGGATGAGGCCGCCAACTGATAGAAGAGGGCTTCGGCGTATAGGTTATCGCTGTCTTTCATCATCTTCATCAGTATCTGGTCGAGGGAATGTGTGCGGTCGAGAATCTCGTATGCGTCAGTGGGAGTGTCTCCCTCAAGTATATTGCCAATAATGACAACACCGGCATCCACTAATTCCGCGACGAAGTGTTGCATAAATTCGTCCTTGCGCGAAATGAGCAAGGGTGAAAGAACGGGGTTGTCGTCATCCCAACACCATCCCCAGCCAAGACGGTCCTCGTTTTTCATCATCTTGTCCGCCACAAGGCTTCCTCTTATTGTGTCAATGCCAAGCGAGCGGATTCCCTCTACGAAGGCAGTCATGTCATCAGAATTGAAACGGGGGTCGAAGCCTCCTATGCAATAAACATCGCCATTGAGCACGTTGTCCTTGATTTCTCCTGTATATTTCAATGATGTCCTGAAGAGATAAGAGCCGCCGAGGCGGTCGATGGCGGCTATGGCAGTTATCAGCTTCATGGTGGATGCCGGGCGGAGGGTTGTTTTCTCGTTGTGGCGGATGATGGTTTTACTGTCGGTGAGGTCATATACCATCAGCCCGATGTTGGAGGTATGGAGGAGGGGGGATGAGGCGAGGAGGGAGTCAATTCTACCCGCCGCTGACGTGACGGGCACGGGGGCTGATGATGAGGGGAGGGAATTGGGGTGGGAATATAGGAGGGAATCGTGGAGGGATATGGTTGGGCTGTCCGCAGCTGAGGCTGCGGGCATTGGGTATATGAATGAGGCAATAAATGCCAATATAAAAGCTAAAATACTCTTCATCGGGTGCAAAATTACTCAAAAATCGAGTAATAAACAAAAAATAACGCAACTCTTTTTCTTTATATGAATAAAAATACTTAAATTTGCAGCCAAAATGAGAATTGCTCTCATAAAAAGCATGAATATATGGTTTTTAAGTATGACTTTCTGATTATCGGCGCAGGAGTAGCCGGTATGAGTTACGCCCTTAAGGTAGCAAGAGCGCACAAAGGTAAGGTGTGCATGATATGCAAGACTTCCCTCGACGAAGCCAACACGTCATTCGCACAAGGTGGAGTGGCTTCGGTGACAAACCTGGAGCTGGACAATTTCGACAAGCACATCGAGGACACGATGATTGCCGGCGACTATATCTCTGATCCCAAAGCTGTGGAGCAGGTGGTGAGAAATGCGCCGGAGCAGATCCGTGAACTGGTGGAGTGGGGTGTCAACTTCGACAGGAAGGAGAACGGTGAGTTTGACCTTCACCGCGAGGGAGGACACTCGGAGTTCCGCATACTTCATCACAAGGACGACACGGGAGCCGAGATACAGCGTGGCTTGATGGCGGCAGTGCGCAGTTGTCCGGATATAACGATTAAGGAAAACCACTTCGCCGTGGAGATTATCACCCAGCACCACTTGGGTGCAAGGGTGACCCGCCGCACACCGTATATCAACTGCTATGGAGCATACGTGCTTAATCCCGACACTCAGAAGGTGGATACTTACCTGAGCAAGGTGACGGTGATGTGTACGGGCGGTTGCGGTGCCGTGTATCAGTCAACGACGAATCCCGTAATCGCCACTGGCGACGGTGAGGCCATGGTATATCGCGCCAAGGGCACTGTGGCGGACATGGAGTTCGTGCAGTTCCATCCCACGGCATTGTATCATCCCGGCGAGACTCATCCCGCCTTCCTAATCACCGAGGCAATGCGCGGATATGGCGGTATCCTGAAATTGCCAAATGGCGAGACATTCATGGAGAAATATGACGAGCGTCTGTCGCTTGCCCCGCGTGATATTGTTGCAAGGGCAATTGACAAGGAGATGAAGATACACGGTCTTGACCACGTGTGTCTCGACGTCACTCATAAAGACCCGGAAGAGACGCGAAAGCATTTCCCGAATATTTACATGAAATGCAAGTCGATGGGTATTGACATCACCACCGACTATATTCCTGTTCGTCCAGCTGCGCATTACATGTGCGGAGGCATAAAGGTAGATTTGAACGGATTGTCGAGCATAGACAGGCTATATGCCTTGGGAGAATGTTCTTGTACCGGTTTGCATGGCGGCAACCGACTGGCAAGCAATTCTCTTATCGAGGCAGTTGTTTATGCAGATGCCGCCGCAAAGCACTCGTTGGAGCATGTGGATTTGTATGACTTCAATGACAAGGTTCCGGAGTGGAATGACGAGGGTATGCTGACCAACGAGGAGAAGGTGCTTATCACGCAAAGCGTGAAGGAGGTGGGCGAGATAATGTCGAATTATGTTGGCATTGTCAGGAGTGACTTGCGCCTGAAGCGCGCTTGGGACAGGCTTGACATGCTTTATGAGGAGACGGAGAACCTGTTCAAGAGGGTTAAGGCAAGCCGGGATATTTGTGAGCTTCGCAATATGATTAACGTGGGATATTTGATTACGCGTTGGGCGATTGAGAGGAAGGAATGCCGAGGGCTGCATTATACTATTGATTATCCTGTGCATGCTTATGATAAGTAGGTTTTGTAGGTTTTGTAGGTTTTTGTAGGTTTTGTAGGGGATGAAATATTCTATTGAGAAGATTGCTACGCTCATCGGGGCGCGGCGGATTGGGGATGCGGAGGCTACTGTCAGCTGGCTGCTCACTGATAGCAGGTCGCTTTGTTTCCCTGAGGAGACCTTGTTTTTTGCATTGAAGTCTGGACGTAATGACGGACACAAATATATTCCGGAGCTTTATCGCCGCGGAGTTAGGAACTTTGTGGTGGAGATAGGGGCTGGGAGGATTGCTGCCGGGAGAATTGCAGCAGGAAGACTCGCTGATGGAAAACTCGCAGCTGATGCTGCGAGCACGGGGGCTAAGCTCGATGGAAGCGGATTTGCTGGAGCTAATTTTCTGGAGGTGGTTAGCCCGTTGGAGGCATTGCAGAGACTGGCGGAGAGACATCGGGATGAGTTTGATATTCCTGTTGTGGGAATTACGGGCAGTAACGGGAAGACGATGGTGAAGGAATGGCTTTATCAGTTGCTTTCGCCACGGGTTATTGTTACACGCTCTCCCAAGAGCTATAACTCGCAGATTGGAGTGCCGCTTTCGGTTTGGCTTCTTAATGAAAAGACGGAAGTGGGCCTGTTTGAGGCGGGAATCAGTCAACCGGGTGAGATGCAGGCCTTGAGAGATATTGTCCAGCCTACCATCGGAGTGCTAACCTCTTTGGGTACGGCACACCAGGAGAATTTCCGTTCTATGGATGAGAAATGTCAGGAGAAACTGACGTTATTCCACGATGCAAAGGTTGTTGCGTATAATTCGGATGACAATGTGGTCAGCCGTTGTATGCGCAAGTCGGGGTATCGCGGGGAGAAACTGTCATGGAGCAGGGAAGACCCCCAGGCGGCGATGTTCATAAAGAAAGTGGAGCGACGTGACACGGTTTCCACCTTATATTATATATATAAAGGACAGGAGGGGCGGTATCATCTGCCGTTTATCGACGATGCCTCGCTGGAATGTTCCATCGCAGCGGCTGTGGTGGCATTGTATCTTGGGGTTACGGCAGAAGAACTGGACGTAAGGATGTCGCAGTTGGAGCCGGTGGCGATGAGACTGGAAGTGAAGGAGGGACGGCATGGCTGTACTCTTATCAATGACTCGTATAACTCGGATATCAATTCGCTGGATATAGCGCTTGATTTTATGAGCCGAAGGCCGGAACAGGAAGGCAAACGACGTACGCTGATACTTAGTGATATCTATCAGAGCGGAGAAGCGGCTGAGTGCCTGTATGAGAGAGTGGTGGAGCTGGCTGTGAACCGCGGTGTGACTAAGTTCATCGGGATAGGAAAGGAGATAACGGCTGGGCTGGCGGCTGGGCTGACGACGGGACGCGGCCAGGCAGCAAAACTGCCTGGAACGGTGGCTGGGCTGACGGTGGGATGCGGCCAGGCAGCAAAACTGCCTGGAACGGTGGCTGATGCGAGGACGCGGGGGGATGTTCGGTTCTTCTTTTTTGGGGATGTTGATGAGTTTTTGCGGTCGGAGGTGTTTGAGGGACTGAGGGACGAGGTGGTTCTTATTAAGGGAGCGCGCGCCTTTGGTTTTGATCATATCACTGAACAGCTGGAACAGAAGGTGCATGAGACGATATTGGAGGTGAACCTGAATGCCGTGGTGGAGAATCTCAATCATTTCCGCTCATATATGAAGCCAGAAACCAAGATGATTTGTATGGTGAAGGCAGATGCCTACGGAGCCGGAGCCGTGGAGGTGTCGAAGATACTTCAGGAGCACAGGGTGGATTACTTGGCAGTGGCAGTTGCCGATGAAGGAGTGACACTGCGCAAGAACGGCATTACGAGCAATATCATGATAATGAATCCCGAGATGACTGCCTTCAAGACAATGTTCGACTATGAACTGGAGCCGGAGGTGTATAGTTTCCGCCTTATGGATGCCCTCATCAAGGCAGCTGAGAAAGAGGGAATAACTAACTATCCCGTACATATAAAGCTCGATACAGGTATGCACCGCCTTGGTTTCGACCCTGTGAATGACATCGACGAGGTTATCAACCGCCTGAAACATCAGAATGCAATCATTCCCCGTTCGGTATTCTCGCATTTCGTAGGCAGCGACAGTGATGACTTTGACAATTTCTCGGCACATCAGTTTGAACTCTTTGATGCCGCAAGCACTAAACTGCTGGCAGCTTTCGACCACAAGATATTGCGGCATATAGACAACAGTGCGGGAATAGAGCATTTCCCCGAACGACAGTTGGATGCCTGCCGTCTTGGTCTCGGTCTTTACGGAGTAGATAGTCGTGACAACCATATCATCAATACCGTGAGCACTCTGAAGACAACCATATTGCAGCTGCGTCATGTGCCCAAGGAAGAAACCGTGGGATATAGCCGCAAGGGAGTATTGACGAGAGACAGTATAATAGCTGCAATTCCGATAGGCTATGCCGACGGATTAAACCGCCATCTCGGACGCGGCAAGGGGTATTGTCTCGTAAATGGTCAGAAGGCACCTTACGTGGGGAATATATGTATGGACGTGGCATTGATAGATGTCACCGACATACCGTGTAACGAGGGCGATACGGTGGAGATATTCGGCGAGCATCTGCCGGTGACGGTATTGTCGGATATCCTCGAAACCATCCCTTACGAAGTGCTTACAGGAGTAAGTAACCGCGTAAAGAAGGTGTATTACAAGGATTAATTGACAAAAAACAAACGTTTACGGCATTTTTCTTAGGAAAAGTGCCGTAAATTAAAAAAAAATACTTATCTTTGCAACGTTTTTCGGAATAATAATTTTAAAAACAACCTATTATATTAAAAATGAATGCTATTAAGACAAAGACAATGACCAACTTCAGATGGGTCATGTGTGCACTGCTGTTCGTAGCAACAACAGTCAATTATCTGGACCGACAGGTGCTTTCATTGACATGGAAGGACTTCATCGCTCCTGAGTTTCATTGGACCGACGACAACTACGGAACCATCACAGCCGTATTCTCCATCGTCTATGCAGCATGTATGCTTTTCGCTGGAAAGTTCGTTGACTTCATGGGTACCAAGAAAGGTTATCTGTGGGCCATCGGTGTATGGTCGGCAGGTGCAGTAGCCCATGCCCTTTGTGGCTGGCTGACAGTACAGTTGGAGGGGTATGCATCTGTAGCAGACATGGCAGCCGTAGAAACCGGAAGTGCCGCCGCCCTTCTTATAGCCACCACCAGTGTATGGCTTTTCGTGGCAGCCCGCTGTGTTCTTGCCCTTGGTGAGGCAGGCAACTTCCCCGCCGCCATCAAAGTTACGGCAGAGTATTTCCCCAAGAAGGACCGTGCTTTCGCGACATCAATATTCAATGCCGGTGCATCTGTTGGTGCGCTTGCCGCTCCTGCCACCATTCCATTGCTTGCACAGTATTTCAAGGACCTCGGCATCGGTGGAGGTTGGGAAATGGCATTCGTCATCATTGGTGGACTTGGATTCATCTGGATGGGATTCTGGGTATTCCTCTATGAGAAGCCCGAGAAGTCAAAGCATGTGAACGGTGCAGAGCTTGTATATATCCATCAGGACGACGAGACTCCTGCTGCAGAAACCAAGACAGAGGAGAACGAGCCGCAGATCTCATTCCTGCGTTGCTTCACCTTCCGTCAGACATGGTCGTTCATCACAGGTAAGTTCTTCACCGACGGTGTTTGGTGGTTCTATCTGTTCTGGGCACCAGCATATTTCTCTGACCAGTATGGCTACAAGTCAAGTTCGTCAGAGGCTATCATGCTTATCTTCACCCTCTATGCTATCGTGACAGTATTGTCAATTTATGGTGGTTATCTGCCCAAGCTCTTCGTGGAGAAGAAAGGTATGAATCCATATAGCGGTCGAATGTTGTCGATGCTCATCTTCGCATTCTTCCCGTTGCTCGCCCTCTTTGCCCAGCCATTGGGTGCTTATTCAGCATGGTGGCCAGCCATCATCATCGGATTGGCAGGAGCAGGACACCAGGCATGGTCAGCCAACCTGTTCTCAACCATCGGTGACATGTTCCCGAAGTCAACAATCGCCACCATCACAGGTATTGGCGGTATGGCAGGAGGTATCGGTTCGTTCCTCATCAACAAGGGAGCGGGTGCGCTCTTCACCTACAGTGAGGCACAGGGCACAGCCTTCTCGTTCCTCGGTTTCGATGGAAAGGAAGCCGGCTATATGATAATCTTCTGCATCTGTGCCGTGGCATACCTTGTGGGATGGGTAATCATGAAGGCGCTTGTGCCGAAGTACAAGCCTGTTGTAGCGTAAAAAAGACCTACCTAATATAGAAATCCGTGAAAGCAGTGATATTAGCTAAGATAGTATCACTGACTTTCACGGATTTTTTGTACCTTTAGATAAGATAGGCTGCATCTCGGAAATAAAAAAAAATCATTTTTTATTTTGTATTTCTCTCGATTTGCACTATCTTTGCACCCGAGATTAATAACCTAAAAATATAAAGAAATGAAGAAAAGAAAGATTACACTATTCATTAGCTCTTGCCTCATGGCTTTAGGGACCATGGCAGAGAACGTGTGCATCTCGACATCGACATCGTCACTCGTGGTGGATGCAACAAAGGGAAAGGAACTTAAATTCGTGTATTACGGGGCAAAGCTCTCGGCAACCGACCTGAAGACAGTGGGCGAGTTTGATATCAACGGAGGTGGATACACCAACTTCGCAGCATATCCGACATACGGATTCAACTGCGACAAGGAGTATGCCCTATCAGTCGTTCATGCCAATGGAGACATGGCATTGCAGCTTGTCCTTGAGGACGTGGAGAAACGTGACGGCGGTGTCACGGTCTTCAAGATGAAAGACAAAATCCAGCCCTTCTATGTAAATGTGTGTTATCGCGTGCGTCCTGAGTCGGAGATAATAGAGACATGGACAGAGATAACCAATCAAGAGAAGAAGACAGTGAGACTGACACGCTTTGACTCCGGCAGCCTTCTGATACGCCGTGGCAATGTGTGGGTGTCACATCTCTATGGCTCATGGGCTAATGAGGGAATGTTGTGCGAGGAACCGCTCAATGCCGGAATGTTGGTGATAGAGAACAAGGACGGAGTGCGCAACTCGCATACATCCCACGGCGAGATAATGATTTCGCTCGACGGAAAACCACGCGAGAACTCAGGTGACGTGATAGGTGCAGCCATCTGCTATACAGGTAATTATAAGTTGCGCCTTAATACCCACGACGATGAGTTCCATCAGCTCTTCGCCGGTATCAACGAGGAGGCATCCGAATATCAGCTTGCCAAGGGAGAGACCTTCACCACACCAGTGCTTGCCCTTACCTTCAGCCGTGAGGGACTGAGCGGAGCATCGCGCAATTTCCACAAGTGGGGCAGAAAGTATATGCTTGCCCACGGCAATAAGGTGCGCGACATACTGCTCAACAGTTGGGAAGGTGTTTATTTCGATATAAATGAGCAGGGCATGGACCAGATGATGTCCGACATTTCATCCATGGGAGGCGAACTCTTCGTGATGGACGACGGATGGTTTGGCGACAAGTATCCACGCAAGACCGACAACTCGTCGCTCGGCGACTGGATGGTGGATAAGAACAAACTGCCCAACGGAGTGCCGGGACTGGTGAAAAATGCCAAGAAGCATGGAATAAAGTTCGGTATATGGATTGAGCCGGAGATGACCAACAGTGTGAGTGAGCTTTACGAGCAGCACCCCGACTGGGTGGTGAAAGCCCCCGGACGAGACTTGCAGATGGGACGCGGCGGCACGCAGTTGGTACTCGACATGGGCAATCCCAAGGTGCAGGACTTCGTGGTGTCGGTAGTGGATAATCTCATGAAGGAAAATCCCGACCTTTACTATATCAAGTGGGATGCCAACATGAACATAAGCAACCATGGTTCGCAGTACTTGACAATGGACAAGCAGAGTCATCTGTTGGTGGAATATCACCGTGGATTGGAGAAGGCATTGAAGAGAATACGCGAGAAATATCCTGATCTCGTTATCCAGGACTGTGCATCAGGAGGCGGACGCGCCAATTGGGGCTATATGCCATACTTCGACGAGTTCTGGGTGAGCGACAACACCGATGCCCTTCAGAGAGTGTATATGCAGTGGGGCACAAGCTATTTCTTCCCAGCTCAGGTGATGGCATCGCATATCAGTGCAGCCCCCAACCACCAAACCCAGCGTGTGATACCATTGAAATACCGCATCGACGTGGCAATGAGCGGACGACTCGGTATGGAGATACAGCCCAAGAACATGACCGACGAGGAAAAGGCTCTGTGCAAGAAAGCCATAGCCGAATACAAGACGATTCGCCCGATAGTGCAGATGGGAAATATCTATCGTCTTGTGTCGCCATACGACAAGCAGGGAGTGGCATCGCTGATGTATGTGGATGACGCCAAGCAGAAGGCTGTGTTCTATTGGTGGAAGACCGAAACCTTCGTCAACCAGCATCTGCCGAGAGTGAAGATGGCAGGACTTGATGCCAACAAGAAATACCGCATACACGAGCTTAACCGCATCGACAACGAGCCGCTTGCCTTTGAGGGAAAGATTTTTTCCGGAGCTTATCTGATGGCAAATGGATTGGAGATACCTTATACGCATAATGTCGATCATCATAAGAAGACGGCTTGGGCGAGCAGGGTGATTTTGATTGAGGAGGTTTTGTAGGTTTTTGTAGGTTTTTTGAAAAAGGTCTCCTTTTTGGGGAGACCTTTTTTTAAATTATTGCGTCGAGCTGCTTCTTCATCAGTTGCAGCTCGTCGCGTATTTCTATCAGCTTGCTTAGCACCTCGGCGGTCTTGTCGGCACCGGTGCGGTTGGCATTGATGATTTTTTTCGCGGCTGCAATCTTGAAACCACGCACTTTGACAAGGTTGTATATAAGCTGAATCTGCTCAATATCCTTGTCCGAATATTGTCTCACCTTACCCGCTCCGCGGGTCTTCGGCTTCAGATACGGGAACTCCTGTTCCCAGTATCTAAGTGTACTCTCATTTATGCCAAATTTTTGCGCAACTTCGGCAATTGAGTAGTATAACTTCAAGTTTTTATCCAAATTTAATGACATATTTCACTTTTTTTTCTATTCATTTCCAAAAACATTTGCAAATATACGCAAAATAAACTATCTTTGCAACAATTTTCAGAGAAAAATTGAAATAAAACATAAAAAAGACATGATGACAGCAAATGAAATCCGCGATTCGTTCAAGAATTACTTCGAATCGAAAGGACATGCAATCGTACCGTCTGCTCCTATGGTAATCAAGGACGACCCTACGTTGATGTTCACTAATGCTGGTATGAACCAGTGGAAAGACGTTATCCTCGGCACACGTGACCCGGAGCCACGCCGCCGTGCAGATTCACAGAAGTGCCTCCGTGTAAGCGGTAAGCACAACGACCTCGAAGAGGTTGGACACGACACTTATCACCACACCATGTTCGAGATGCTCGGCAACTGGAGTTTCGGTGATTACTTCAAGGAAGGTGCCATCGACATGGCATGGGAATATCTTGTGGATGTATTGAAACTCGACCCCAAGGACCTTTACGTTACAGTATTTGAAGGCTCTGAGGAGGAAAACCTCGTGCGCGACGATGAGGCTGCCTCTTATTGGGCTAAGCATGTGCCTGCCGACCATATCATCAACGGCAACAAGCACGACAACTTCTGGGAGATGGGCGACACGGGACCCTGTGGACCTTGCTCGGAGATTCACCTCGACTCACGCACTCCCGAGGAGAAGGCAAAAGTGCCCGGACGCGAACTCGTCAACAAGGATGACCCCCAGGTAATCGAGATTTGGAATATCGTGTTCATGCAGTTTAACCGCAAGGCTGACGGCTCGCTCGAACCGCTCTCGATGAACGTTATCGACACCGGTATGGGATTCGAGCGTCTTGTACGCGCCATGCAGGGCAAGCACTCCAATTATGACACCGACATCTTCCAACCCATCATCAAGGAGATTTCACGTCTCTCGGGCAAGCAGTATGGCGAGAAGGAAGAGACCGACGTGGCAATGCGCGTTATCGCCGACCACCTGCGTGCCGTATCGTTCTCCATTGCCGACGGTCAGTTGCCAAGCAATGCCAAGGCAGGATATGTCATCCGCCGCATCCTTCGCCGTGCCGTGCGCTATGCCTACACCTTCCTCGACCAGAAGGAATCCTTCATGTATAAGCTCTTGCCCGTGTTCATCGGCGAGATGGGCGGTGCCTATCCCGAACTTGTGGCACAGCGCGAACTCATCGGTCGCGTGATGAAGGAAGAGGAAGACTCGTTCCTCCGTACACTCGACAAGGGTATCAACCTTCTCAACCAGGCAATGGACGAGTTGAAGGCCAACGGCAAGACCGTGCTCGACGGTGCCCAGGCATTCCGCATGTTCGACACCTACGGCTTCCCCCTCGACCTCACCGAACTCATCTGCCGCGAAAACGGATATACTGTGGATGAGGCTGGATTCAACGTTGAGATGGAGAAGCAGAAGGCACGCGCCCGCAATGCCGCTGCCGTGGAGAATGGCGACTGGGAGATATTGCAGGAAGGCGAACAGCATTTCCAGGGATATGACTACACCGAATATGAGTGCCATATCCTAAGATATAGAAAGGTGACACAAAAGAAACAAAGTTTCTTTGAACTTGTCCTCGACAACACCCCGTTCTATGGCGAGATGGGAGGACAGGTGGGCGACCGCGGCGTGCTCGTCAGCGAGAACGAGACCGTGGAGATTATCGATACCAAGCGCGAGAACAACCAGAGCATACATATAGTGAAGCAGTTGCCGAAAGACCCGACAGCCGACTTCATGGCATGTGTGGATGTTGACAAGCGCAACGCCTGTGCCGCCAACCATACCGCCACCCACTTGCTCGACTATGCCCTCAAGCAGGTATTAGGCGACCACGTAGAGCAGAAGGGCTCGTATGTAAGTCCCGACACCTTGCGCTTCGACTTCTCACATTTCCAGAAGGTTACCGACGAGGAACTTCGTCAGGTGGAGCGTATGGTCAACTCGATGATCCGCGAGGACTTGCCTCTCGACGAGCATCGCGACACACCTATAGAGGAAGCCAAGAAACTTGGTGCCATCGCCCTCTTTGGCGAGAAGTATGGCGACAAGGTGCGCGTCGTTCGTTTCGGTCCTTCATGTGAGTTCTGCGGTGGTATTCATGCCTCATCCACAGGTCGCATCGGCATGTTCAAGATAATCTCCGAGAGCAGTGTTGCCGCCGGCATCCGCCGTGTTGAGGCAAAGACAGGCATCGAGTGCGAGGAGATGATGTATGCCCTTGAGGATAGTATCAAGGCCATACGTTCATTATTCAACAATGCCAAGGACCTGCGTGGAGTAATCCAGAAGTATATCGAGGAGCACGACACGATGAAGAAGAGCATCGAGGCATTCCAGGCACAGGCCGTTGAGCGTGCCAAGGCTTCGTTGGTAGAGAAGGCCCGCATCGTCAACGGTGTCACCGTGGCATCTGCCGTTCTTCCCATCTCCGCCCAGGCTGCCAAGGACCTTGCCTTCAAGGTTCGCGAGGCAATCGGCGAGAATCTGCTCTGCGTCATCGGTAGTGTAGAGGCAGGCAAGCCGATGCTCACCGTGATGATGAGCGAGGATGTCGTTAAGGAACACAATCTCAATGCCGGTCAGCTCGTGCGCGAGGCAGCCAAACTGATACAGGGAGGCGGTGGCGGTCAGCCACACTTCGCCACTGCGGGAGGAAAGAATCCCGATGGACTAAGTGCCGCTGTCGATGCGATTATCGCGAAGCTGTGACGGCGTCGGATTGATAATTTAAACACAGAGACACGGAGATACGGATTTTTTTTTAAACACAAAGAAACAAAGGAACAAAGTTTTCTTTAGGTAGGAAGGTAACAAGCGACTTAAAAGTCGCCACGAAGCCTTGCGGGTAGAAAACTTTGTGGACTTTGTAAGCAGCTTTGCTGCTCATAGTATCTTCCGTTAGCGAAAAAAACTTTGTATCTTTGTGTCTTTGTGTTCAATAAATTAAATCAATAATAAAATAAAACTACTTAAAAAATAACGTTATGAGAAAAACTATCTTAAAATCTCTGTTGCTGTCATTCCTTTGCATGGTGGCAACAGTAGTCTTCGCTGAAGAGAAGACTCCCGCCTTTCCCGGTGCCGAAGGTTTCGGACGCTACGTGACTGGCGGACGCGGCGGTAATGTCTATCACGTGACATCACTCGTCGACGACGGTTCGGTGGGAACCCTCAGATGGGCACTCGGCAAGTCGGGTGCAAAGACTATCGTGTTCGATGTGTCGGGAACAATTCATCTCAAGTCAGCACTCAACATCTCCACAGGCAATGTCACCATAGCAGGACAAACCGCCCCCGGTGATGGTATCTGCGTGGCTGACTATCCAGTGGCTATAAAGGCCAACAACGTCATAGTGAGATATATGAGATTCCGATTGGGTAACAACAACGTGCTCGTCAATGGTGCCGACGGATGGGATGGTTTTGGGGGATTCGACCAGCAGGACTGGATGATTGACCACTGCTCTGTGAGTTGGTCTATCGACGAGTGTCTCTCCGTGCTTGGTAACAAGAACACCACCGTGCAGTGGTGTCTCGTGGCTCAGAGCCTTGTTAACTCCGGACACTCCAAGGGTGCCCACGGCTATGGCGGCAACTGGGGTGGTAGCGGAGCCTCGTTCCACCATAATCTGATAGCCCACCACGGCAGCCGCACTCCGCGTCTTGGCCCGCGTCCCACTACACAGCTCGACGAGCGTATGGACATGCGCAACAATGTCATTTATAACTTCGGCGGCAACGGATGCTACGGCGGTGAGGGCATGAAAGTCAACATCGTAAACAATTACTACAAACCAGGACCAGGTACTCCCACCGACAAGAAGGGATACCGCATTGCAGGAGTGGGAATACGCACCAATGAATACGTGAATACCTATCCAGCCTATGCTCCCGCACTTCATCTATGGGGAAAATATTATGTAACAGGTAATTACAACAGTAAATATACCACAGTTAACCAGGACAACTGGACATACGGAGTAATCAACCAGATTGATGCCAACAATTGCGACGGTACTTTCACTCAGGAGACCAAGGACTCCATTAAGCTCACTGAGCCTATTGATTATATCCTTACAACAACCCACTCAGCCGCAGATGCATACGCGAGAGTGCTCGACTTTGCCGGAGCAAGTCTTCACCGCGACAGCTTTGACGAGCTGATGGTAAGCGATGCCCGCAACAGTAAGGCTACATACACCGGCAGTGGATTGAGCAAGGGTTTTGTAAATTCACAGGACGACAACAAGCCCGCCGATGCAGACGAGACATGGAGCGCATGGCCTACACTAGCCTCCAGTGAAGCCCCGAAAGACACCGACGGCGACGGTATGCCCGACGAATGGGAGCTTGCCAATGCCCTCGACCCGACCAATCCCAACGACGGCAAGACCATTGGTGCCGACGGCTATTCAAATCTTGAAAACTATCTCAACTCGCTCGTTGCCGACATCACCACATCGCAAAACCTTGGTGGCGAACTTATGGGAAGCACTGTGGAAGAGATAGAGGTGCCTGTGACATCAACACTTGACATCACCCCCGAGACTGCCAACGGCGACTGGACATTCTCAAATGGTTGCAGCATCACCATGTCAACTGCCAAGGGTTATTCCACAAGCAAGAACTGCGGAATACAGAGTATTAAATATTCCAACAATGTCACATATACAATCCATCTGCCCGAGGGCGTTGCCGTGAGCAGCATTGATTTCCAGGGATTTACCAATGAGGATGGTGTGGATGGCTATCTCGCCCAACTTAATGGCAAGACCTTCAGTTCCTCTGATTATGTTTTCCCTTCAAGGACAGGCAATCAGGCTGTTTCGTATAATGTGAAGTTGGACACCCCCGCATCCGGCAGTGTCAGTGTCAAGTTCGTGAAGCAGGTGGGCATGAGAATGACTCTCAACACTGTATCCATCACAGGCATCATCCCCATAACCCTCGACGTTGATTCAGATTCCAGGACATTCAACCTCGGCGGTCAGCCCGCAGGCAAGAACTCCAAGGGAATTATTATTCAAAACGGCAAGAAAGTATATAAATAAACAAGTATTGGAAGTAATTTTTAGTAACTATTCAGCTAATCCTATATATTAGAACACAAAGACACAAAGAAACGAAGATTATATTTTGATACAAAGACAACAAGCGACTTAAAAGTCGCCACAAAGGCTTGCAGTGGGAAAACTTTGTGGACTTTGTAAGCAGCTTTGCTGCTCATAGTATCTTCAAACAGCGAAAAATGCTTTGTTTCTTCGTGTCTTTGTGTTTAAAATTATACTAGCTGAATATTTACGTGGTTTAAATATTAGTATAAATAAAATTAAGATATGAAGAAAAACCTGATAATCCTCATTATTTCCTTCGCATTGGGAGCAACGGCCCAGACAACGCTCCCATATAAGGACATAAACCTGACTCCCGAGCAGCGTGCCGATGACCTCATCAGTCGCCTCACACTCAAAGAAAAAACAAAACTGATGATGGACCAGTCGGAGCCTGTCGAACGCCTCGGCATTCCCCGTTTCCAATGGTGGAATGAGGCTCTGCATGGAGTGGGGCGCAATGGCTACACCACCGTCTTCCCCATCACCATGGGTATGGCGGCATCATGGGATGACGCACTGCTCTATCGCTGCTTTGATGCCGTGAGCGACGAGGCACGCATCAAAAACACCCAGGCAAAGAGCAAGAACGAGATGAACCGCTATCAGTGTCTCTCCTTCTGGACTCCCAACATCAATATCTTCCGCGACCCAAGATGGGGACGCGGACAGGAAACCTACGGCGAAGACCCATACCTCACATCACGAATGGGTTTGGCAGTGGTCAACGGACTTCAAGGTCCGCGTGACACCAAATACAAGAAACTCCTTGCCTGCGCCAAGCACTATGCCGTACACTCAGGACCCGAATGGAACCGCCATTCCTTCAACATCGAGAACCTCCCCGAGCGCGACCTTTGGGAGACTTATCTCCCCGCCTTCAAGACATTGGTACAGGAGGGAGACGTGGAGGAAGTGATGTGCGCCTATCAGAGTATCGATGGTGATCCTTGCTGTGGTAATACCCGATATCTCCAGCGCATTCTTCGCGACGAATGGGGATTCAAGGGCGTTGTAGTCAGCGACTGTGGAGCCATCCGCGACTTCCATCAAAAGGATTGTCATGGAGTGTCGGAGACCCCCGCAGATGCGGCAGGAAAGGCTGTCATTGCCGGCACCGACCTCGAATGTGGTTCGGTATATAAGAGCATTCCGCAAGCCATCGCCGAAGGCAAGCTGACAATGAAGGACATCGACACATCGCTCAAAAGACTGCTCGTGGCGAGAATAAAACTCGGCGACCTCGACGACGACAAGCTCGTATCGTGGACATCCATACCCCAAGACCGTCTCTGCTCATCAAAACACAATGCCCTTGCCTACGAGATGGCGCAGAAGAGCATCGTGCTCCTTCAAAACAACAACAACGTACTTCCCCTCAAGAAAGACGACTTGAAAATAGTTGTGATGGGACCCAATGCCAAGGACAGTGTCATGCAGTGGGGCAACTATAGCGGTTATCCCCACCACACCGTCACCATTCTCGAAGGCATTGAGAAGAAACTCAACGGACGCGGAACAGTGAAATACGTTGATGGTTGTGGGCATGTCAGCAACACCGTCAGGGAAAGCCGCTTCTCCTCACTGACCACACCCACGGGAAAATCAGGAATGGAAGTCAAGTATTGGAACAACATCACGATGAGCGGCAATCCCAATGCCACCGCCGTCCATACCAGTGCCGTCAATCTCAACAATGGCGGAAATACCGCCTTCGCCCCCGGCGTTGAACTCGAGAACTTCACGGGATGCTACAAGGCCATGTTCAAGGCAGACAGGAGCGAGGAAGTGACATTCGAGGTGGAGGCCGACGACGGCTATCGCATCATCATCAACGGCGACACCCTGCGTGACAGGTTCCGACCCGCTCACGGTGTCCAGAAATGGTCGAAGTCATACAGGGTAAAACCGGGCGACAAGTATGACATTCAGATAGATTATATACAGATGTCAGGCATGGCCCACATGAGGTTTGACGTCTTCACCACCAAGGAAAAAACCGTCAGCGACATATTGTCCGAAATCTCCGATGCCGACTATGTCGTATTTGCCGGAGGCATATCCCCGCGTCTCGAAGGCGAGGAGATGAAGGTGGATGCTTACGGATTCAAGGGCGGCGACCGCACCGACATCCAGTTGCCCCAATGCCAGCGCGAACTGGTGAAGGCCATCCGCGACTCGGGCAAGAAGGTCATCTTTGTCAACTGCTCAGGCTCTGCCATCGCCCTCGTGCCCGAAACCGAGACCTGCTCGGCCATCCTTCAGGCATGGTATCCAGGCGAAAGGGGAGGCGATGCCGTGGCTGACGTGCTCTTCGGCGACTATAACCCTTCGGGCAAGCTGCCCATAACGTTCTATCGCTCGGTGGATGACCTTCCCGATTTTCTCGACTACACGATGACCAACCGCACATACCGTTATTTCAACGGCTCTCCGCTGTGGCATTTCGGTTATGGCATGAGCTACACCACATTTGCCTTTGGCTCTCCGAAATACAAGGACGGCAAGGTCACTGTTGACGTCACCAACACTGGAAAGTGCGACGGCGACGAGATTGTTCAGGTATATCTTCGCCACACCGCCGACAAGAACGGTCCGAAGAAGACTCTCCGCGGTTTCAAGCGTGTCAGTATCAAGGCTGGAGAGACCAAGAAAGTGGTAATCGACATGCCCAAAGAGAACTTCGAGACATGGGATGCCGCTACCAACACCATGCGGGTTATTGGAGGCAAATATGACATCATGGTGGGCAACAGCAGTCGTGATGCCGACCTGAAGCATCTGAAAGTTCAATTGTAAACGACTTGTCAACTGAACTCAAACGCAGGTATCTGCGTTGGCTATTGCAGGTATCTGCGTTGGCCATCGCAGGTATCTGCGTTTGCTATTGCAGGTATCTGCGATTAGGACCGTAGTAGAGAGGGGTGACAGGTTGACACTTATATATAAAAAAGTCGTGTGAGAGGAAATTAACGTACTATATAGTAAGCGAATTTCCCGTTATAGGTTTTTTCTATATAATATAGTGTCACCCTGTCACCCCTTGTCATTTTGGATTTATTATTATTACTTGATGAACTTCTTGCCATTCTGGATGAGCAGACCCTTGCTGGCTGCACGACAGGCGAGGTTGTAGGTCGGAGTGTTCTGATTGGCATTAAGTTTTACAGAAGACCTCAAGGGTATAAGATTCTTCCACGGGGTCATCAGCAGAAAGACGACCGTTGATGAAATCGTTGGCGCATCCATATCGCATGAGCTGACCACAGCCACAAGCGACATCGCCATTGCGGATGCTTTTATATAATTATTCATATTATTCCTTAATTATATAAATTATTCAAGTAATATAAATAAGGTATATAGAAAGCTTTTGCATATAATTACAAATATTATGCGCACCTTACTGACCTTAAAATATAAATATTGTTAACAAATCGCATTTTTTTGAGGGAATATTACTAATTACAATTTATTTTCTATAAATTTGCAGCCAAATTGCAAAACAGAATCAAAAAAATAAGAATAATTATATAATAACTAAAACAAACAAAACGCTATCATGAAAGAAAGAACAGCGAAACGATCTGGCAAGTTACTTGCCCTATTGGCACTAATGCTATTGCTGCCATTGGGAGTTATTGCCCAGGTCATTACAGTGAAGGGTACTGTTATTGATTCTCAGGGTGAGACAGTGATAGGTGCCAGCGTGGTAGAGAAAGGCAACGTGAAGAATGCCACGGTTACCGACTTCGACGGTAATTTCACATTGAAGATTGCCAAAGGAAAGACACTCGTGATTAGCTTTATCGGTATGGAAACGCAAGAGGTGAAGGCTGCGCCTACCCTCAATATCACTATGCGCGACGATACCAAGGCTATTGAGGAAGTTGTGGTTATCGGTTATGGCGGCTCCAAGGCACGCAAGGACCTCACCGGTTCGGTGGGTTCGGTGAGCGGAAAGCGACTGGAGTCAGTGCCTGTGACATCGGCTGCCGTTGCCCTCCAGGGTAAGATTTCCGGTGTGCAGGTGACCACCGTCGATGGTCAGCCTGGTGCCGATGTGCATATCCGAGTCAGAGGTGGTACGTCAGTGACCCAGAGTAACGAACCTCTTTATATTGTCGATGGTTTCCAGACAGATAACATCAACGATATCCCTCCGTCGGACATCGCGTCTATCGACGTTCTCAAGGATGCCTCCCTTACAGCCATTTATGGTGCCAAGGGTGGTAACGGTGTAGTTATCGTCACCACAAAGTCCGCCAAGGAAGGTAAGGTTCAGGTGTCGTTCAACGGCAACCTCTCCGTAAGCTCTCTTGCACGCAAGCTCGACCTTATGAACGCCGCCGACTTCGTCAAGTATCAGTATCAGTGGCATGCTTGCAACGGTACACGCTCAACTAACGCCAAGTTCTTCAAGGCAAACTTCGGTAACCCATACGACCTTGACATGTATGCAGCGCTGCCGTCGCACGACTGGCAGGACGAGGTGATGGGCGAGAATCCGATCAGCTACTCTGCCAACCTCAATATCGGTGGTGGTAGCGACAAGGTGAAGTTCAACCTCTCGCTCACCAACAGTGAGGATAACGGTATCATCCTTGGTTCAGGCGTTCGCCGCACCACACTCAACATGAAGACCAACGTGAAGCTCAGCGACAAGTTGACATTCCAGATTAACCCTAAGTTTACATTCCGTCGTGACGAGGGTGCCGGTGGTGACAACATTGGTACAGGTGGTATTATCGACGTGCTTCAGTATCGTCCTACCAACGGTCTGCGCGAGTATGGATATATCGACCCATCATACGCCGATCCCGACGAGGAGGAACTCTTCAACTATACCAATCCTAAGAATGACATCGCCATCAACCAGTTGGTAAAGCATTCGTATAACTATTCAACCGGATTGTCACTCGACTGGAAGCCCATCAAGGGACTCACATTGCGTACCGAGGGTACAATCGGACTGAAGTGGAACGACAAGAAGCGATTCTATGGCGCACTGACAGACACTGGACAGAAGCACAACAACCAGCCATTGGCACAGTTGGACAACTCTTTTGCCCTCAGCTATATTTGGACAAACACCGCAAGCTATAACTTCTCGTTGAAGGATGTGCATAACTTCTCGCTCCTTGCAGGACAGGAAATCCAGCACTACGACAAGAGTTCGGAGTCGATGATTAACCGCTATTTCCCGCGTTCATTCTCTGCCTCGGATGCATGGAACAACATGAGCTTCGGTACACCTTATATTAATAGTTCGTCACTCTCTACACCCGACCGTACCGCTTCGTTCTTCGGACAGGTGAACTATAACTTCGACCACAAGTACCTCCTCAGCGGTACGTTCCGTGCCGACGGTTCAACCAAGTTCGCCCCGGGCAACCAGTGGGGTTACTTCCCGTCAATATCAGGAGCGTGGGTGCTCTCAGAGGAGAAGTTCATGAAGAACATCAAGTGGATTGACATGCTGAAGATACGTGCCGCCATCGGTCTTTCGGGTAACAACCGTATCGATAACGACATGTGGCGCCAGCTCTATGCTATCAATACTACAGGCGGTCCCGGCTTTGGCGAGACAACACTCTATGGCGAGCAGTACTACGGCAATGCCGGTGGCTCAAAGTTCACCAACAGGGATATCAAGTGGGAGACAACCATCACACGTAACATCGCTGCCGACATCACACTCTTCGGCGGACGTCTCACCGTCACTCCCGAATTCTACTGGTACACCACCAAGGACCTGCTCTACAAGTCAGACATTCCTTCGGTAGTGGGATATACCAGCCAGATGCAGAACATCGGACAGGTGACCACCAAGGGTATCGAGCTTTCTATCAGCGGCGACATTATCCAGGGCAAGGACTATGTGTTGTCTGCCAACCTTTCTATGGGCTTCAACAAGAAGAAGATTGACAAGCTCAACGGTACCGACGATGTGGTTTGGGACCAGAACGACCGCTGGAAGTCATCTTATAACGACTATTGTCTGAAGGTGGGCAGTGAGGTAGGTCTTATCTACGGTTTCGTATATGACGGACTTTACACAATGGACGAGTTCTACTTCGACCCGCTCAACAACTTCCAGGCAGTGCCTTGGGGTTCGAGTGCCGCTGACAACGGAACATCAAAGAACTGCGCTCCGCGTGCAGACGGTTATGTGACCGTCATCAACGATGTATCGGGTACATCCAACTCTGGTATAGCCACAATGCCGGGTAAGATTAAGTTCAAGGATCTCAACGGTGACGGACGCATCACTGAGGACGACCGCACCGTGATTGGTAACACTAACCCGAGAATCCAGGGAGGTTTCGGTCTTTCAGGACAGTGGAAAGACTTTGACTTCACCGCAAACTTCACCTATATGCTCGACTTCGACATCAACAATGCTACAGCTTACGCATTGTCGTCATCTGGTGGCAACAAGAACACCTTCAAGAACGTCCTTGCCAAGTTTAATGATGCATGGCTATACAACGACCTTACGGGCGAGCTTACAGGCACTAAGGGTGATATCCTCTACAAGCTCTACTATGTGGATAACGGACTCGACATCTACAAGAATGCCAACCAGGGCAAGACACTGTGGAACCCGACCGACGTGACCACCAACCTCACACAGTCATACTTCATCGAGGACGGTTCGTTCTTGCGTTGCAATGACATCACCATCGGTTATAGCCTTCCAAAGAACATACTGAAGAAGGTAGGTCTCAGCAAGGCACGTTTCTATGTGTCAGCCACCAACCTCTTCATCATCACAGGATATAGTGGCTACGACCCCGAGGTTGACATCCAGACGGGACTCACCTGCGGTATGGACTGGAACCGTTATCCACGCAGTCGCGGCTTCGTCTTTGGTACAAACATTACATTCTAACAATGTCGTATAAAGAATAAATAAAACAGAAGATATGAGACTAAAGAATATTTTATATACAGGAATGGCGTTACTCTCGCTTACTGCCTGCAACGACTTTTTAGATGTTGATGCACCGTCATCATACACCGAGGAGTTCGTGTATGGTCAGAAAACCGAGATTAACCGTGCGCTCAACGGTGTTTATGCGCAAGCTCTTGTGGGCGACCTCTATGGCAACGCCTATCAGAGTACTTTCGTGCTCAACAGCGATGTTGACATGAGCATCAGTTCCAATTCTGCTCACGCCCACAACACCTACAGACGTTTTGACTGTGACGACCAGGGCAGTGATATCAACAAATACTGGACTGCGTCGTATAATCTTATCGAATATGCCAACAGGTTCATTAGGTCTTTGCAGAACAGTCCTCTCTATAATACTGGCGACAAGGAAATAATGCAGTGGATGGGTGAGGCGAAGTGCCTGCGCGCCATGGCTTATCACGACCTCGTGGTGATGTTCGGCGACGTGCCTTTCACTTTCTCGCCGTCATCAGAACTCGGTTCTAACTTTGTTATTCCTGTTGCCGACCGTCAGACTATCCAGGATTCGCTCATCAACGACCTCAAGGGCATTGCGCCTTATATGTCATCGGGCAACTCTGTGACTGTTGAACGTTGCTCCAAGGAGTTTGCCCAGGCAATGGTTGCACGTATAGCTCTCACAGCAGGTGGCTACTCGCTGCGTCCTGACAAGAGCAGCCCAAAAAGCTACGGCAAGATGGAGCGCCCGTCAAACTATATTGAATATTATAAGGTGGCAAGGGAATATGCCGACTCGGTTATCACCTCGGGCACACACTCGCTGACATTGCCCTATCAGGACGTGTTCGTGAAGGAGTGCAACTATGCGCTTGTAAACAACGACGACGTTATCTTCGAGCTTCCTTTCTCTAAGGAGGGCAATGGTGATACAGGATATGCCCAGGGACCGTCTTATGCCTCATACGAGGGCAAGACCGTAGGAGCATGGGGAGAGTGTAATGGCGGTGTGCGTCTCAACGCTTTCTACCGTTTCCTCTTCAGGGACAACGATATTCGCCGTGAGTTTGTCAACGGATTGTGGTATTACTCTTACTTCACCAATGCCGACGGAGTGCTTCAGGACTCTGTTTATATCCGTAATGACTACAGTGTTCATTGCAACAAGTGGTCGAAACTGTGGACCGACGAGACCCTCGCATTGGGTAACGACAAGAGCGGAAGCACCGGTATCAACTATCCATATATGCGCTATGCAGATGTATTGCTTATGTATGCTGAGGCCGACAACGAGATCAACGGTATGCCATCCGACAAGGCAATCGAGTGCCTGTCAAAGGTTCACAACCGTGCGTTCCTCAATGGCGATGCCGATTTTGTTAGTCAGGCATCTGCATCCAAGGCTGCATTCCATAAGGCAGTGCTCGACGAGCGCAAGTGGGAGTTTGCAGGCGAGAACTCGCGTTGGCGTGACCTCGTGCGCACAAACACCTATGCTGAGGAACTTGTATATAGCTTCCTCCGCTATTATTCAGTAGGTATGCAGAATGCAGGAAGTACCACAGGATTTGAGGATGCAATCAACGAGCATGACGGTAAGCAGTATATCGACAACCTGCCTGAGCGTATCTACTATCATGCCTACAAGTTGGATGAGCCTATCACTCCGCTTGGTTTGCGTGTCTGTGGCCCGCAGCTCTATGGCAATGTGCTCAACAGTGGTGCAGTGGTTTATACATATCCCAACCAGTCTTTGAAGAGCCTTCGCGTGTATAACGCATACAAGCCATCCACAATGCCCGTGAAGAGCTATATCACCAACTTTGGTTTCCAGGCAGCCGCATGGAACTACGCCGACTTCTATCAGTGGGGTGACACAGATGCCGGTACTCCCAAAGACCAGTGCAAGTACTCCTTCTATGGATATATCCGTTCTGACGACGGTGGCAACATCTGGCTAATAAAGGACGGAGTGCAGACCCTCTTCCCGACAACCATCCCGAGTGCAGAGGAACTGCCGGTAGTGCGCTACATACTGCCTTATCCTAACCTCGCCATCCAGCGTTCGGCAGGTGCATACAAGAATTATTATGGTTATTAATTCCCAAAATTGAATAAAGACATGAAGAATATATTTCGTAATATGTTGCTTTTGCTCACAGCAAGTACATCGGCACTGATGGTGTCATGTAGTGACGATGACGACACTGTGTCAACCAACCTCGATAGACAGTTCATGACAATGTTCATAACTGACTACACACGAGGAAAAGGAACTGACTATCCCTACAACTGTGGTCTGGACGGCGCATATCCTCATGGCAACACCATCCACCTCTATTGGTATGGAGTGAAGGAGGAATTCGGATGTGCCGGCTATCAGATACAGATGGCTCTCCAACCCAAGGTGAGCAATGGTCCTGAGGCTTGGGCAAAGATTCAAGGTACAAGTGACTTGTTGATAGACACTATCGTGGGTCCCAATGTGCTCGACCTGATTATCCCCGACCTTCAGTACTCCACCGACTACCGCTTTGCCATCCGTGCATTGTCAGACCGTGACAACAACGTGACCGACTTTTCGCACGCATCCAACTGGTATGGACACGGCAACGGACGCCAGTGGCAGGAGTATATGGGAATCAAGACCAATGACCGCTATGAGACTCCGTTCGCTGTGTATGTCAACCAGGCACAGACAACCGAGACAACCATGCACGTTTGTATCAACACCAACGTGAAGGACTTCATCAAGGAGTTCAGTGGCGTTACCACTGCCGATATGGAAAATATCAATGCCATGGAGACATTCACCATGGACGACATACTCGCGGCTCTTCCAAATATCTCTGCCGAAGACAAGGACAAGCTTGAGAGCTATTACACCAACTTCAATGTCGATCCCGACGGAGAGTTCGGTTACAAGTACCTTACAGTTAAGCCTTCTCCCAACAACCCCAACTCATCCGTTGGCGAAAAGTGGAAGAATTATGAGCTTACTGCACAGGACCGTGAGAGAGGATATGTGGATATCGACGGTCTGTCGCCCAACTCAGTGTATGTGATTGACCTTATTGACCCCAATGTGAAGGTTGCTGTTGACGCCAAGTACAACACCTGCACTTCACGTTCTGACGGTAAACCGGGCGAGCCTATCCTGCTGAGTCACTCTGAATTGATGGCAAAGTATGGTACAAGCCGTGCCGACACATTCGCTTTGGCAACAGAGTTTAATGCCGCTCCTATCAGTCCTACACTGCTCGACTTCATCTCCAACACCAACTATGCAGAGGGACAGACTTTCTATCTTGAGGGTGGAAAGACATACTACCTCGATGGAAACGATATCACATGTAAGGGATTCACTCTCGCCACCCGTCCTGAGGACGTGGCTAACGGACTCCGTGCAAAGGTGATTAGCGGTATTGGCAAGAACTCCTTCTACTCCGCTACAAATGGTGAGCAGTGGCAAGGCTCTTACACAATGTTTATGTTCGGTCGTCAGCCAGAGGCCGGTGAGGGTGGTGAGATCTACATGAAGAAGCTCGCTTTCTATGACATTGACTTCGACAACCCGAAGGCATTCAACTACGGCGACAATGCCGCCGGAGCAGGAACTGCCTCTGGTAACTACTTCTTCAACATGTATTCCAACGGTATGGCAGTGACACTCGACAGTCTTGTTATCGAGAACTGTACGTTCAAGCGTCTTGTGCGTGGATTCATCCGTGAGCAGGGTGCCAACTATAAGGTTTGGAACCATGTGCTCGTGAAGAACAACCAGTTCTTCGACTGTGGTTACTACAACCAGGGTGCTGGTGGTTATTGCTGGATAGCCGGTTCGGGTAACAATCCCGCTTCAAACCTCTACAAGGATATGAAGATTATCGAGAACACATTCTACGACAGCCCATTCCCCGCATTCTTCAGCGAGGAGTCAGGACAGTCGGGATGGACTGCAGGACCATGGAACATCACGTTCTCCAACAACACTCTCGTAAACTTCAACACACGTGCCAACGGTTCTATCTTCAAGATGCGTAACCTGCCCAATGGTTCTGTATATAATGTAGAGAACAACCTCTTCGTATTGACCAAGCAGGAAGGCGACCAGCGTGTGCTCGGATTCTGGGGATGCGACATCCGCGACACACAGGCCAACTCAGAAGGCGTGATGGGCGTTGTAACCCTGAACTTCCATAACAACTGGTCAACCAACGACAACCTCACCAATGGTTCGATATTCAGTGGTAACCCATGGAACTCCACCAGCAACGCATTCGGTAAGTTGGTTAAGAACAACCTCGCCATACTCAACGGTTCGCTCGAAGTGGAAGTGGCAGATGTGTCGTCAACGGAACTGTTCATAAGTCCGTGTCCTCCTCACAAGGCAGCTACAGCCAACGACCAGCACATGCACCGTGCTGACGCTCTCGACGGAACAGCATCTAAGTACAATGTCAACCTCTTCTACAAGAGCACCGACAATGATATCGTGCGCAACAATGTGGGTGCTGCAAGATGGCGCAATAAGTAAAACTTTCAAGAAATCAGAAAAAAGACAATTATGAAAGCATTTAAGAAATCATGTTTTGCCGTTGCCGCCCTAGTGTTTGGCTTCTGCTTTGCGGCTTGTGAAGATGCCAACGAGTTTGAGGATGCCAACACCAGCAATCCGGCATGGGCAGGAAAATATAACGACTCCATTAAAATCACTCACCCCGAGTCGATGGCTAACACATATTGGGTGCGTGGCACTGGTATGAAGTTCAACTCATACGGTGAGGAGATTCAGGGATATGTTGAGAGTCTTGACTTTGTGGATGAGACATACGTTGTGGTTAAGATGAGTGAGGGTGTCATCCCGGCTTCCATCAAGAACACCGCTACATGGCTCGATGACTCCAACACCGAGGCAGTACCCCAGTACGAATACACCTATTCGCCGAATACGGGTAATTTCAGTATCCTAAAGTTGGTGAAGGATGACAGTGGCAAGGTATCTAAGGTGACGGTGTTCACAGGAGTGGCTGTTTCTGAAGGTCGCGATATTGTAACCATCTCACATTTTGGCGACACACCTGTTCAGACATATCTCGTGAAAGGACAAAAGTAAACAAACATTTAAAAGTTATCCCGTAGTGCAGAGTCAATCTGCACTATCGGGATTACTAAAAAGAAATTATTTAATACACCTTTTTATTAATTAAACATTAAACATTATGAAAAAATTATTTACTTTAATCTGCGCGCTCGTCGGCTTGACATCATCTGTCAATGCTGCGACAATCGACGATGTGAAGGTTTGTAAGCACAGCTATGTATTGGTAGCTGATGAATGGACAAACAATGGTACTGTTCGTCCTGGCAAGGGTAATCTCTTTGGAGATGGATTCTTCCTTGATGTAACAGGTGGTTCTGTAGCTACAAATAAGGGTCAGTCAAATCCTGCTGAAATTCTCAAGGATGATGCAGGTGTTGAAACTGGCGAGTATCGCTATGGCGAGGCTTTTGCCAAGAAGTATGGTGAGTATGGCGCTCACTACAATAGCCTTCGTCTGAAGAACGCTCAGGATGTTATCGCAATGAAGGTTACGGCAGGTTCTAAGCTGATTTTCCTTATTCAAGGTAACAACAAGTCTGGAACTTCTGCTCGTATCCCCTGTATTGCTACTGATGCAAAACTTACAAAACCTTTGAATGAAAAACCTGGTACAGATTTCCCCGCTGTTCCTGCAGGTTTCCTCTATGAGTGGACAGCTCAGGATGATTATACAATCTACATTGGTTCTTACAATGGTGATATGTTCGTTGGTTACATCATCGTTGAGGCTAACGAGGCTGCTGGTACTCCTTCTGTAAAGGTTGGTAACCAGATATTCGAGAATGGTCTTTGGTATCGTGAGGTAACATGTAAGCCTAATACATACGAATTGATGGGAACAATACTGCCTACCGTTGTTACATACACAACAGATGGTTCAACACCTACAGCTGATAGTCCTAAATATACAGAGCCTATCAAGTGCTACAAAGAGCAGACTGTGAAATTCCAGGCTTTCATTGACTATTATGGTGTTGGTAGTGCTGACGAAGAGTGTCCCGGTGCAGAGAACGAGGGTATCGTATCATTCTCTTTCAACGCTCCTACAATTTCCGCTGAAGGTGGCAATGTAACTATCACTTCTGAATATGAGGGTGCCCAGAACTTCTACAAGTATGGTGAGGCTGATTACGCAGAGGGCAGCTCATTAACTTTGAGTGAATCAGCTACTGTAACTGCAATGTCTAAGATTGTTAACGGTTCTTACGCTACATTCGAGACTGCTTCTACATCTAAGGATGTTTATGTTCTCAACCCAATTTCAGAGGAGAAGATTATCACTGTTTCTGGTACAGCTGTTGAAGACGAGGAGGCTACAGCTACATCTACCACAGGTAAAATCTACAAGATTGAGGATGGAGCTATTACTGCTGACAAGATGGACTTCTTCGTAAAGAACCTCGAGTTTGGTGCTATTGCAAATGGTACAGCTGCCGCTCAGTATCAGGTTCCTGAAGGTCAGGAGGCTTACATCAAGATGAACGCTACTAACATCTCATTCTTGGTTGCTGAGGGCGAGACTGTAAATGTACACGTTGTATGCTCTAAGAACGCTTGCAAGAACCTTGAGGCAGAGGAAGCTAAGGATCGCCAGTGCAAGGTGAATGTTGACGGTACAAATTATGGTTGCGAAGATATGCTTACCGGTACATACGATATTACAGATGCAGAAGGAAATGTTGAGACACTTCCTACCAACGAGATTAAGTTCTCTCTTGGTGAAGGTATCCACACATTCCAGAAGTTCTCTGGTACAGGTAACATCCTGATTTCTTCTATCAAGATTACTCCTGTTAAGGGTACTGGCATCAACGCTGTTAACGGCGAGAACAAGGTTGCCAACAATGGTAAGTTCATCAAGAACAACCGTGTTGTCATTGTTAAGAATGGCGCAGAGTTCTCTGTAACTGGTGCACAGTTGAAGTAATATAATCAGGTTCTCAGAACCTACGTTATATCATAATATTAAAGCTTCGGCATACGAATATGCCGGAGCTTTTTTCTGTCTGTTCCGTGTTGATTTCAACGCTCCTGACATATAACTTCCAAAAAGGCTCCATCGTTGCTCACGTTACCTCCTCCACCTCTTACCATGCCAGATTCGTTAGTAAAAACTTGCCAAGTTCGTTGGTAAAAATAAGTCAAGTTCGTTGGTAAAAATAAGCTAAGTTCGTTAGTATGATGGTTAAGTATTGTAAAACACTTGTGTATATTATTGTAAAACAGTATCTTTGTAGCAAATTTCATTATCATGACAAGACAGGTTTAGAGGCTGATTTGATTATAAGACTTCAAGATGGGAAATGGGCGGCTGTTGAAGTGAAACTCGGAAGTAGAGAAATAGATGATGGTGCTAAACATTTGTTACAAATTGCAGAAAGGGTTGACACGACTAGAATAGGCTCTCCATCTTTCTTAATGGTGGTGACTGGTGGGCAATTTGCCTATAGAAGAGAAGATGGAGTCCTTGTTATTCCATTAGGATGTTTACGCCCGTAATAAAAATATAAATACTCAACTTTCTGAAGTGATAATTCCCAATGTATAAGGGTTTTATTTAAACCACAGAGATAAAGAGGAAAAGAGATTTTTGTTTATTCAGTCTCTTTCCTAATATAAATACTCTTAATCTCTTAAACTCTGTGGTTCAAAATTACTTCCGAAACTTGAGTAGTTTCACGGCATAAATAACCATGTCGCCTGTTGTGCCAGATATGGTTACGTCATATCTGCATTGCGGGTCGAGATTTACTTCAGCTGTGTTGGATGCCACATTCTTGCCTCGGGCTGTAGCACCTTCGATGATTTGTTCTTCTCCTGTAGAGAGGTTGACGGTTTTCACCTTCACACTTGTGGATGAACCTCCGGAACCAGTGTAGTAGAACTTTATGCGGCTGCAGCCCTGAAGGCAATAAGTGACAGTCTTGTCTGTGCCTACGACGTATGATGAATTTCCCGCTAATCTTGGAAGTGCACCCGCACATTCGTTGTCAGTTTCAGGGTCAATGAATGCCTTGACATTCTTTTTGGCAAGCACCTCGTTGGCCTTGGGGTTGACATACTTTATCCACTCGTCATAACCATCACGCATCTGAGTCTTTCCCGGATTGCCCTTAATGCCAGTGCTATCCACAAATATCACATCCGGCGACCATATCAATTCGTAGTTCTTGCCGCCCTCAGCTTTGGGTTGCCTGTATATTGTCTTTACAGGCGGATTCTTGTATAGGCGTATTGCATAGAGACTTCCGTCGGCAGTTGAACCGGGTATATCCACCTTGTTGTTGATAGCCTTGTCCAAATCCTTGACAATCTCAGTTTCCTTGCCGTCTTTATTCCTATATACGAGCTTTACAATATCCGTCTGCTTTACATATATGTTATATCCCGCTTCGGTCTTTGTCACCCAAGAGCTGTGTTTGTCTCTTACCTGAATATCTCCCTTGTCGCCAATAGTGCCGAGCGTGTCAGTGAAGACAATATCCTCCAAAAGCAGATACTCACAATCATATCCAGTGGTGAGGACAGGAGAATGATGAATACCCGAGGGTCGTGTAACCTCTATATACTTATCCTTAACCGGCACGATATTTACATAGTCGATGCGTGAGCGACTTTGGTTAATCTTTCCCTCAACAAGACCTGCCACGAAGTCGATGCGTATTTCATCACCGTTTCGCAGCGTTACTGTGTTGCGCGTTTTCCTGATACAATGTTCATCATTGTCGGAAGAAGTCAACCATTCGTCAATGAGTTTGCCGTTGACAGTGACCCCAATATAGTTGGCACCGCTTTTCTGGTTGAATACGGCAGTCTCGATGGCATATCGCCCCGACTTGCCTTGCCATGTGCCACAGATGGCACCAGGGCCTTGGTCGCCCACAACGACTGCGCTGTTGGACGCTGATTCATTCTTTTCGAAGAAGGCGATGCCAGAGATAAACATATCTTCAGCCTCGTTTCTTCCCTCTTGCCATCTCTTTTCTGGAGTGCCAAACGACCATACATCGCCTTTCACCACGGAACCGTCGGCCTTAACTGCATCTACCCGCCAGTAATACTTGATGCCTGTGGAAAGCGAAGCGGGAGTGAGCGAAAGGGAGGATGTTTCGCCAATAAGATTCCTGTTGAGGTTGGATTGCTTGTCGGAGAGATATACCCTATACTTCACTGCATCGGCAGCACGACACCAACTGAGTGGCATATCCGTGCAGAAACCGGTGCCCGATGTGGGATAACGCAGCCATGGAGCCATTGCACCCGATTCGGGATATGGCTTTGTGGCTTTCTCGGATGCCGTGGTGAAGGTATAGAGCGGCGACATGTGCTCCTTACCATCCACTATAGCCACCACTTGCCAGTAATAACGTGTGGAGTGCTTTAGCTTTACTTCTTCGGGACGTGTAAGCTGGAGATTCTCGGGCGACGTACCGAAATACATCTTTGTCGAAGACGCGCCATCCACCGTTCCCCATGAGAGCCGCTGTGAGAGAGGGATGTCAATCGCCCCGTTGCCAGGATTGAGGATAGGTTCATACTGAATGCCCTCCTGAGGACCTACGCCGTTGGGAGTGTTGCTAGCCACATCCTCGGCAACGTCAAGGTCGAAGTTGTACTCGTAATAGTCGAGTGGGGAATAGGTGATGTCGGTAAAGGGATGGTTGGTATTCCTTCCCGGGTCACCCTTTGCAAAGAATGAACCCTTGTCGGTAAGGTATCCACGATAGGGCAGGAGGTTGGTGTATTGGTTGCAGAATGGTTTTTTGGCAGTTGCGGAGAAGTAGTTGTTCTCCGACAGCACCTGAGCCTGCGAGTGGAAACCGATGCAATATGACTTGATGTTCTCCCAGTAGGTGTTGTATATGTGCATCTTGCCGTAGCCAATGCGCGGGTTGCGCTGGGTGTTGTTGCTGAACATACAGTGGGCGAAAGTGACCCGCTCCTTGTTGTAGTCCTCATAATGGCATGTTCCGGAGTTGGTAATGCTCACCTTGTTGTGGTCGTGCAGTTTTACCCATGATACAGTGGCGAAGTCAGAGCCGTTGGTGATGTCGAGCAGTCCGTCGTAGGAGTTGCTGAAGTCGCAATGGTCAATCCAAATATGATGGCAGTTGTGGAAAGCCACCCCGTCGATACGTCCTCGCGAGAGTGATATGTTGCGTATGATGATATTCCGCTTGTCGTTGGCTATAAGTGCAATACCGTTGATAGCCTTGCCGCCACCCGCTCCGATGATGGTCTTGTCGGAGTTGATGAATAACTCGTCCTGCAGGTCGTTGACTCCACCTCCCGTGATGTCACTGTCGATGATGATGACGTAAGGTTCTGTACTTGAGGCATATCGCTCGAGTTCGGCACGCGTGTTTACGTGTACCACCTTGCCCGTTCCGCCTCCTGTGACACCACAGTTGCCCAAGGCATTGTACGTGGCAAACCCCGTGACACCATTCGGCGTCACGGGGTTTGCACCATAGACATTCAAGGCTGCTAATAAAAGCAGTGATGAAATTCCAAAGAATTTTTTTTTCATTGGGTGTTATATTATTTCGTAAACTTAATCCAATCAACGTCCAAGAAGGCGGCATCGTTGCTCACCGTCGAGCGGCAGTTGAAATATCCGACCTTCGCTCCTATCCACTTGCCTTCCTTCACTTTGAAGGGTTGTCCGAGCTTCACGTATTTCTTGCCGTCGAGACTATAGTAGAACTGTGCCGACGAGGTGATGCCGTTGCCAATACCCGCACTCTTCACCACTGCACGCACATAGATGTCCTGAGTGGCATGGCGGGGCTGGGGAATGTCATCCACGGCATACTTTTGGGTATAGGGCTTCTCCAACTCAGTGAGAGTAATGGGCATTTCATGAAGCACTTCCTCCTTGCCTCCCTTCATTGCATTCTTGCAGTTGACGTAACGCATGAAGCAACCCTCCTTGGTGGTGACAAACTTGATGGCGGCATAGTCGAGACCCTTGATGATGAATCCCGCTTCCTCACCCTTGTTCTTGTTGCCCGGGTTGGGGATGAACTTCAGCTTGGAGGTTACGGTGAAGTTCTCGGCAGGGAACTTCTGCATCAGTGTGTTCTGCATGTCAGCGAGGTTCTTGTAGCCCTCAGGTTGCTGGATGCCATAAAGACGGAGCTTGGATTTCTTGGCGTCGCAGAAATACCAATAATGGCTGTATGGTCCCTCAAACTGCCACTGCAATCCCAAGGCTATGTCGTTGAAGTCATCGTCCTCCTGGGGTTGCACATTAGCAGATGACTTCAGATTCGGTTTCTTCCATTGATCCACGGGATCGCCACATCCATCGCCGTCCTTGTCATCGCCAATCACGAGCCAGTCGTCCACCCAACGTGCGGGTTGCAGATGAACCACACGCCCGTAGGCATGCTTGTCCTGGAAATGCAGGAACCAGTCCTCACCTGACGGCGTGTCAACCCACGCTCCCTGATGAGGGCCGTTGACCTTGGACTTGCCCTGAGCCATACCGACATACTCGTCGTAAGGACCGAAGGGATTGCGTGAGCGGAGGATGACCTGCCAACCGTATTTCACACCTCCTGCAGGAGACATTATATAATAATAACCGTTGCGCTTGTAGAACTTGGTGCCCTCGATGGTGGGCTGGTCCTCGTGTCCGTCATATACTATGCGCGAAGGACCTGTGACAGTGGTTCCGTCGGCTGACATGGGTGCCACGAAAAGCACCGACTTCACTCCCGCTCTCGAACCTGCGCATCCGTGGGAGAGATAAGCCTTGCCGTCCTCATCCCACAGCGGGCAGCAGTCAATCATTCCCTTACCGGCTTTTACGCATACTGGAGTTGACCAAGTGCCTGCTGGGTCTTGGGTCTTGGTCATAAAGAGACCCTGGTCGGGGTCGCCCCAATAGATATAGAACCAACCGTCGTGATAGCGGATGGCAGGTGCCCACACGTAGTTGCCATGCTGAATACGCTTGCGCCAGTCGAGTTCGGTGCCGCGGTATTCGGGCAACACGGGATAGTCGTCTTGCAGGGCAGCTCCGATGATTTTCCAGTTTACGAGGTCGGTGCTGTGCAGGATCTGCAGTCCGGGGAAGCAGGCGAAGCTTGACGAAGTCATATAATAGTCTTCACCGGCACGACACACGTCAGGGTCGGAATAGTCGGCATTGATAACCGGATTGCGGTATTTGCCTCCCGGAAGATTAGGATTCCATGTCGCTGATTCTTGTGCCATTGACATGAGTGGCGAGCAAGTGAGTGCCGCCGCAAACAATAGATTAATAGTTTTTTTCATATTCTTATGTAGTTTGTTATTTAAATATTTATATCTAACACAGAGTCACGGAGTAACAGAGTTTATTCTCTGTATCTTCAAAAAACTTAAAAATATACACCTCTGTGTCTCCGTGTCTCTGTGTTTAATTAAAAATCGGCTAAAACACTTTCAATCGTGATTTTCTGCGCCTCCTTCTTGGTCAGTTGTTTTGACCAGGGGACTCTTGACTTGGTGTCGGCTCCCGCTCCGCTGTTGTTGTATTCGAGATAGCGGGCGGTTTGCTCGCGCTCCTTCTGCCAGTGATGCCATCCCTCGGGACGGATGTGCGCACCGAACTCGCAGTTCATGAAGAGCGTGTAGCCATAGTCGCGCCACGGGCGACCAAGATACACCTTGTTGATACTCGGGTCGGCAGTCAGTCGGCAGTTGTTGAACACATATCCGTATGCCTGGTCCTTGGGTGTTGAGGCAGCTGTGATATATGAATTGGCCTTGCTGCGTATCTCACAGTTCTCGAACCATGCCGTACCGGGACCGAAGATGAAGTCGGTAGTTCCCTCGATATAGCAGTTGCGGAACAGTTGGCGGGAACCGCCCACACCGGTATATACCGTGTCCTGATGTCCTAAGAACCGGCATCCGATGAATGTCAAACGGTCGCCTTCGGTATGCAGTGCCACTGCCTGTCCGAGTCGTGCGGAGTTGTTCTCTATGGTGATGTTCTTCAGGGTTATGTCAGAGCCTTCGATTTTCAGGGTGTATGTGCGGAAGGTGCCCATTCCGTTCGGTCTTTTCGCCGTGCGGATATTGGCATGGTCATCGTAGGTGATGATGGTATTTTCCGCATCCTCTCCACACAGCTCGATGTTGGTGAGCCATGAGGGAATAATCAGTTTCTCCTTATATATACCTTTTTTAATATATATAACCTTGTGGTAGTCCATAAAGGCACGGCATACCTCTATGGCATCGTCAACGTTACGGAACTCCGCCGTGCCGTCGCGTGCCACGAACAATGTGTCGGGATTGTCATATTTGTTGGCAGCCGACACGCCTGCGGCCATCATTGCCGCCAAGATAAGTAGTTTGCTTCGCATAATTCTAAATTTTTAATTCTTAATTTATTTTTATTAAACACAGAGTCACGGAGTAACAGAGTTTTTTTATTTTTCAACACAAAGATACAAAGAAACAAAGATTTCTTTTTCGCTGAGGGAAGATACAGAGAGCAGCAAAGCTGCTTACAAAGTCCACAAAGTTTTTTCTTTGTATCTCTGTGCCTCTGTGTTTATATTCTTCATTTACATCAGCTGCGTCACTTCCTGCAGTCCCTCAATCTTCTTGAGGTTGTCCATGATCTTCTTGATGTCATCGCGGTCGTGAACACGCAGTTCAAACTTTCCGCTGAAGATGTCATCGTCGCAGTTGATGAACACACGATGGATGTTGACGTTCATCTCGCGTGAGATAACCTGGGTAACCTCGTTGAGAAGACCGATATGGTCGATGCCCTGCATCTGTATCGTAGCGTCGAAGAACAAGGTGCGTCCCATATTCCATTTGGCGTCGAGAATACGGTTGCCGTAGCTCGTCTTCAGTTTGGCTGCCACGGGACAGCTGCGCTTATGTATCTCAATCTGCTTCTTGCTGTCGATGAATCCCAAAACGTCGTCGCCGGGGATGGGATGGCAGCAGTGCATGAACTTATACTGGTTGATGTTCTCGTCGGTGATGAAGATAGGCTTCTTGCGGTTGAACTTTTCAGGCACGGTGAAGAGTGTATGTTGTTCAGCTAAGGTTTGCGCGTCCTCAGTCTTCTTCTTGTTGCCTAGGAATGGCACGAATTTTCTCCATCCCTTGGATGTCTTCTCGTTCTTTGCGTTGCCGCGTAGCTCGTCGATGTCCTTGTCGGATAGAAGCAGTGTTTTCTCACCAATGGCTTGGAAGAAATCATCGCGCTTGTCGATGTCGTGGAACTGTGCAAGCTGGTCGGCTATCTCCGCCGTGTATTCAATGCCGTGGTTGGTGAGGAATGTCTTGAACTCCTCTTCGCCCACACGCTGCTTGTCCCTGTCCTTGCGTCTAAGTATCGCCTGAATCTTTGCCTTTGCCTTTGCCGTGCTCACGAAGTTTATCCATGAGTCCTGCACGTGCTGCGACTTGGAGGTTAGGATTTCCACCTGGTCGCCGCTCTGCAGCTTATGGCTCAGAGGCACGAGCTTGTGGTTAACCTTGGCACCAATACAGTGGCTGCCGAGGAAGGTGTGTATCGAGAAGGCGAAGTCGAGGGCAGTGCATCCTGCCGGCATGGTCTTAATTTCACCTTTCGGTGTGAACACGAATATCTCTGATGCAAAGAGGTTGAGCTTGATGGCGTCGAGGAAGTCCATTGCGTCGGGCTGCGGGTCGTCGAGGATTTCCTTGATGGTGTGCAGCCACTCATTGAGTTCGCCCTCGTCCTCGGTGAACTCAATGTCGCCACCCTCCTTGTACTTCCAGTGGGCGGCGAATCCCTGTTCGGCAATCTCGTCCATACGGTCGGAGCGTATCTGCACCTCAATCCATCGTCCCTGCTTCGACATAAGGGTGACGTGCAGGGCCTGGTAGCCGTTGGCTTTAGGATGGTTGAGCCAGTCGCGCAGTCGGTCGGGATGCGACTTGTATATCTGACTGATGGCGACGTAAATGTTGAAACATTCCCTGATTTCCTCCTCGCGCTCTTTGGGAGTGAATATGATGCGCACGGCAAGTATGTCGTATATCTCCTCGAAGGAGACATGCTTGTTCTGCATCTTGTTCCAGATGGAATAGGGGCTTTTCACCCTTTCCTTCAGTGTGTATTTGATACCCATCTTGTCGAGAGCCTCCTTGATGGGCTGTGTAAACTGGTCGAAGAGTTCGTGGCGTGAGCTTTGTGTGGATTGCAGCTTGCTTTCAATAGAGGCATACTGGTCGGGATGCTCGTATTTGAAGCTAAGGTCCTCCAGTTCGGTCTTTATCTTGTTAAGACCGAGACGGTTGGCCAATGGTGCATAGATGTAGAGCGTCTCACCCGCAATCTTGTATTGCTTGTTGGCAGGTTGGCTTTCCAATGTGCGCATGTTGTGCAGGCGGTCGCATATCTTAATAAGGATTACGCGTATGTCGTCGCTCATGGTGAGCAGTAGCTTCTTGAAGTTCTCAGCCTGTGCCGAAGCCTGTTCTCCGAAGATACCTCCACTGATTTTGGTCAGTCCATCGACAATCTGCGCCACCTTGGCACCGAAGATGTTCTCGATGTCCTCCACAGTGTAGTCAGTGTCCTCCACCACGTCGTGCAACAGTGCGGCGCATATACTCGTTGAACCTAATCCCACCTCCTGGCAAGCAATCTGTGCCACGGCGATAGGGTGCATGATATACGGTTCGCCCGACAGTCGCCTGACTCCCTTGTGAGCTTGCTTTGCGAAGTTGAAAGCCTTGGTTATCAGGTCAATCTTCTGGCGATGACGTGACTTGCTGTAAGTGTCTATCAAGTGCTCATAAGCACCGTTGATAAGCAGTTCGTCCTGCTCCTCAATCCTTTTCTGCTCTTCGTCCATAACTCCTTTAATATTTTAATTCTTTAATCTTTTAATTTCTTTAATTGCAAAATTAAAGACTTCACCTCACTCTCAGTTTCTTGCCCGCTCTGATGTTCGTGCCCTTCAGTCCGTTGAGCTTTTTCAGCTTGGCTACGGTGGTGCCGTTCTTCTTGGCTATCTCCGAGAGGGTTTGTCCGCTCTTGATAGTTACGGTCTTGCCTCTGCTGCTTGTTCTCTTCTTCGACTTGCTCCTGCTGCGTGACGATGTGCTGCGCTTGTAGGTGGGCGCATCGTCGTTCACTTCCACAGTGGCACGTTTGGTGAAGAGAGCCTCGGCGTTGTAGGCATAGATGGAGTCCTGCATGTCGATGAACTTGCCCACTTCGGTTTGGGGCAGTCGGATGGCAGACAGCTTGGTGGCTCCTGGTGCTATGTCCCTGCGGTATGAGGGGTTGAGCGTGCGCAATTGTTCAATGTCGATGTTGCATACTGCAGCAATCTGTTCGAGATGCACGTTGCAATCCACCATCACCGTGTCGCTCTTGGCAGGCAGACGTGTGGTCATCGGACAGATATTATGCTCGCAGTAGTATGTCATGATATAGTTGGCGGCAATGAATGCCGGAACGTATCCTCGTGTTTCCTTGGGCAGATAGGGATAAATCTGCCAGTAGTCCTTGCTGCCCTTGGCGCGGTGTATTGCCTTGTTTATCTGGTCGGGTCCGCAGTTGTATGCGGCAATCACGAGATTCCAGTCGCCAAACACCTTATATAAGTCCTTGAGGTAGTTGGCTGCAGCATATGACGACTTGATAGGGTCACGGCGGTCATCCACAAGTGAGTTTACCTCCAGTCCGTATCTCTTACCCGTGGCGAGCATAAACTGCCACAGTCCTGTAGCTCCCACGCGTGACACCGCCGTGGGGTTGAGAGCCGATTCAATCACCGGCAGGTATTTCAGTTCGAGTGGCAATCCGTAAGTTTCGAGAGCTTCCTCAAAGATAGGCATATAGAAGTTTGACGCTCCGAGCATGTAACTAACGGAGTGGCGCAGACGTCCGCTATAGCGGTCGATGAATTTCTGTACCACCTCGTTGTAAGGCATCTCAATGATGGTAGGCATACGTCTGAGCCTGTCTATATACACTTCCTTTTCGAATACAGGGTTAACGTCCTTCATGCGGCAGTCGTTGTCCTCGTCGAGATATGTCTTCGACATGTAGAGGTTCAGGAGACTGTCGAGTTCAAACGTCATCGCTTCGGGGAATTCGATCACCTCTTCCTTACCTTCTTCATCGGTAACGGTGATTTCATCCTCGTCATCTTCATAGTCTTCTTCAATCTGTGCCTGTATGGCAACATTGCTTGCCAGCAACAGGGCTACTGATAATAAAAATTTCTTCATATCTAATTCTTAATTCCTAATTCCTAATTCCTAATTCCTAATTTTTAAAACACAGAGTCACGGAGTTACAGAGTTTTTGTTTTTTTCAACACAAAGACACTAAGTTCTCTTTTTCGCTGAAGGAAGATACAGAGAGCAGCAAAGCTGCTTTATACAAAGTCCACAAAGTTTTTTGTGCCTCTGTGTTTTATTATTAAACACCCGCAAGGCTTTGTGGCGACTTTTAAGTCGCTTGTCACCTTTGTATCCAAAAGAAATCCTTTGTTCCTTTGTGACTTTGTGTTTAAATAATTAAACTCTGTATCTCTTTTTATTCTTCATTCTTCATTCTTCATTCTTCATTTTAAAACCTCAGTCCCAAGTTCACTCCCACAGCTGAGTTCTCAAGCGAGCCGGAGCTGAAAGTGCTGCCTCCCGGTATTACGGTTGGAGCCACCTTCAGACTTAGGTCCTTGGAAATGTCAAACTCCGATAGTTCTGCATCCACGTATGCGTCGATTACCGACAGGGCATATACACCGATGAGGCAGAACATGCTCATGTCGCGCCAACGGCGGTACTTGTCCTTACGGCTTTTAAACAGTGTCTTGTATCTCTCCTCATTCGCCGCTGTGATGGTTGCCCCCAAATGCAGGAACTTGTTGTAGCTCTGCGTGGTAGGGTCGCTGTCCATGATGTCGAGATATGCCTGCGAGTAGTCGCGGTACATCATGTTGTTCCATGTCAGCGCGTAAATACATCCCATCATTCCGCCGTAGATAATAGGCAGTTTCCAGTATTTGCGGTTGTATATCTGTCCACCTCCGGGGATTACCAATGCCAACCACAGGGCGCGGTTGGGGTTGGGTGTCCACGTTGTCCAGTCTCGCTTTTCAATCTTCCTGATATCCACGGCAGCCACGGAGTCAGCCTTGGGCAGTATCTTCGACACACTGTCAATCAGTGTCTCCACCGCCCTGTCAGGCAGTGTCTCCACCGCCTTTTCAGGCAATGCAGCCTCAATACTGTCCTTCTGTGCCGATGCCGTCAGAATGCCCGTCACAAGAAAAATAAAAGCTATAATCAATCTAAAGAACATTTGTCTTTAACTCCTTCTAACTCCTTTTAACTCCTTTAACTCCCTAAGATAACTTATCCAGCGCATTCATTATTCGCTCCAGCTCTTCCTCATTGGCAAACGGGATGCTTATCTTTCCCTTGCCCTTAGGCGAGCAGGTCATCTGTACCTTTGTCTGGAAGAAAGAGGCAAGTCGCTCTTTCAGGATGTTGAATTCCTCGGGAAGTTGATTGCCCGACTGAATCTTTTTCTTTGCCGTCTGAACGTCCTCGCCGCTCTTGAGAATATGCACCAACTCTTCCACCTTGCGCACTGAATAGCCGTTCTTCTGTATCTCCTTGAACAGCTTGATCTGTACGCTCGGACTGTCGATGGACAGGAGCGCACGGGCGTGTCCCATGTCTATCTCCTTGTTCTTCAGTGCCATCTGCACCTGTGCGGGCAACTTCAGCAGACGCATGTAGTTGGTGACTGCGGTGCGGCTCTTGCCCACACGCTCCGAGACCTTCTCCTGCGTCATGCCCGTAGTCTCCACGAGATGCTCGTAAGCAAGAGCAATCTCGATGGCGTTGAGGTCCTCGCGCTGTATGTTTTCCACAAGAGCCATCTCCATCACCGTCTCGTCCTTAACGGTGCGGATATAAGCCGGAATACTGTCGAGACCTGCCATCTGTGCGGCTCTCCATCGGCGTTCGCCCGCAATTATCTGGTATTTGCCGTCTTCCATCTGTCTGAGGGTCACGGGCTGTATGATACCAATCTCGCGTATGCTGTTAGCCAATTCCTGCATAGCCTCCTCGTCGAATTCGCGTCGGGGCTGGTTGGGATTGGGTGATATCTGGTCGAGGGCAATCTCGCTGAGGTTTGACGACCCCTGAGTTCTCACCTCGCCGGTGTCAATCAGCGCGTCGAGTCCCCGTCCATTGCCGATATCGTCGAGTCCCCTTCCGAGGACATTCCTGTCATATTTCTTATGTACTGCCATAAAGAACTTTAATTTTTTATTTTTTTTATATAAAACACAGAGTCACGGAGTAACAGAGTTTTTGTTTTTTGAACACAAAGACACAAAGATACAAAGATCTCTTTTCCCGCCGAAGGAAGAAACAGAGAGCAGCAAAGCTGCTTTTTAACAAAGTCCACAAAGTTTTTTCTTTGTATCTCTGTGCCTCTGTGTTTAATTATTAATCACCCGCAAGGCTTTGTGGCGACTTTTAAGTCGCTTGTCACCTTTGTATCAAAAAAATCTTTGTTCCTTTGTGACTTTGTGTTTAAAATATAACTCTGTACCTCTGTGTCTCTGTGTTTAATTCCTAAACTCCTAACTCCTAATTCTTGTTAATGATTTCCTTCGCCAAGGCCAAGTGGTTCTTGCTTCCTGTCGAGTCGGCATCATAGAGGATGACGGGCAGGCCGTGGCTTGGGCTTTCGCTCAGTTTCACGTTGCGCTGGATGACAGTCTTGAACACCAACTCCTGGAAGTGGCGCTTTACCTCGTCGTATATCTGGTTGGCAAGGCGGAGACGTGAGTCATACATGGTGAGCAGGAATCCCTCAATCTCCAACTTGGTGTTGAGCTTGCTCTTGATAATCTTGATGGTGTTAAGCAGTTTGCTGATACCTTCGAGAGCGAAGTATTCGCACTGCACGGGTATGATAACCGAGTCGGCTGCGGTCAGCGAGTTGACGGTGATGAGCCCGAGCGACGGACTGCAGTCGATGAGGATGTAGTCGTAATCATTCTTGATAGGGGTGAGCAGGTTTTTGATCACCTTCTCGCGGTTGTTGATGTTGAGCATTTCAATTTCAGCTCCCACAAGGTCGATATGACTGGGGATGATGTCGAGTCCGTCAATGTCAGTCGTATAGATGGCATCCCTTACGTCGGCATTGTTGATGATACACTCGTAGAGCGAGCAATCTACTTCCTTGATATCTACACCGAGACCGCTGGACGCGTTGGCCTGAGGGTCAGCATCCACTACGAGTACCGACTTCTCCAGTGTGGCGAGCGAGGCCGCCAGGTTGATGGTTGTCGTGGTTTTGCCCACACCACCTTTTTGGTTTGCTAATGCGATTATTTTTCCCATTTTTCTTTCAAAGAAATTAAAATATGGTGCAAAGGTACATAATTTATATGAAAAACCAATGAAAATTGGAGGAATTTTAGTAATTTTGCACCCGAAAGAATACTTTTTTATGGAAAATAAGAAACCTTTAATACTAATTTCCAATGATGACGGCTATCATTCCAAGGGTTTGGGCTGTCTCATTGAGATGCTTTCGGGCATGGCTTACCTGCTCGTCTGCGCCCCCGAATCCGCACGAAGCGGGTTCTCGTGTGCCTTCTCCGCCACCACTCCGCTGCGCCTCAAACTCAGGCGCAAGGGCGACAACTATGAGGTGTGGTCGTGCAGCGGCACTCCTGTCGATTGTGTCAAGATTGCCCTGAGCGAACTGTGCGGCGGACGAAAGCCTGACATGGTCATCGGTGGAATCAACCATGGTGACAATGCCTCGGTGAACACCCACTATTCCGGCACTATGGGCGTCACCATGGAGGGCTGCTTGAAGAACATACCCTCGGTGGCTTTCTCGCTCTGCGACCATCGCGACGATGCCGACTTCGAACCGATGGCCGGTCTTGTAAAAGACATTACACGCAAGGTGCTTGACCACGGCTTGCCGCGTGGAGTGTGCCTCAATGTCAACTATCCCGTGGTGCCCGATGGGGTCAAGGGCGTAAGGATATGCCGCATGGCAATGGGTTGTTGGAACAATGAAATAGTAAAATGCCGACATCCACGTGATTACGACTATTATTGGATGGTGGGCGAATACACCAACGAGGAGCCTGAGGCTACCGACACCGACAACTGGGCACTCACCCACGGCTATGCTGCCATCACTCCCACAAGGATGGACGTGACGGCATACGACTCATTTGAAAAATTAGGATTTATCACCGAATGAAATACTATCTCATAGTGGGGGAGGCGAGTGGCGACCTTCACGCCTCCCACCTAATCACTTCTATCATAAGTCGCGACCCCGAGGCCGAGTTCCGCTTCTTCGGCGGCGACATGATGACTGAGGCTGCGGGCAAGCGCGGAGTGCGACTCAAACACTACAAGGAACTTGCTTATATGGGTTTTATCCCCGTGTTGCTGCATCTCAACACCATTCTGAAGAACATGAAGCGGTGCCAACAGGATATCGTCTCATGGAATCCCGACGTGGTAATACTTGTTGACTATCCCGGCTTCAACCTCAAGGTGGCGAAATACCTGAAGCGTCACACCTCCATACCCGTGTATTACTATATCTCACCGAAGATTTGGGCATGGAAGGAGCACCGCATCAAGGCCATCAAGCGCGACATCGACGAGATGTATTCCATACTTCCCTTCGAGGTGCCGTTCTATGAGCAGAAACATGGCTATCCCATTCATTATGTGGGCAATCCCACGGCGGATGAGGTGCGCCAGTTCCGTGCCTCATACGACGGCAGTCTCGACATCCCTCATGACAATGGCAAACCCGTGATAGCCCTGCTTGCTGGCAGCCGGTTGCAGGAGATTAAGGACAACCTGCCATCAATGATTGAGGCTACTGCCCATCTTCGGGATAAATACCAGATGGTACTCGCGGGTGCCCCCGGTGTTTCACCTTCTTATTATGATTCATTTGTTAAAGGAACACACGTGAGCATAGTTTATGGCAAGACCTATCCACTGTTGAGTCACGCCGTGGCGGCATTAGTGACGAGCGGCACTGCCACTCTCGAAACCTGTCTTTTCGGAGTGCCCCAGGTGGTGTGTTATCGCATGATATTCCCGAAGTTGGTGGCAGTTCTTCGCCGTTTATTATTAAAGGTGAAATACGTTTCCTTGGTTAATCTCATTGCCGATGCCGAGGTGGTGCGCGAGTTAGTGGCTGACACATTCACCGTGGACAACATCCGCCTTGAGCTTGAAGCCATCCTCCCCGGCGGTCCCGCCCGTTCCCGCATGTTGCAAGGTTACGAGGAAGTTTCCCGCCGCCTTGGCACGTCAGTAGCTCCCGAGAATGCCGCCCAACTTATAGTCAAAGCACTTGGCGGAAGAAAGTGATGAAGTCCACTGTTTGGGGTTTCCGTTCGAAGCCTTTGTATGTCCGTCCAAAGTCTTTGAATCTCCGTTCAAAGCTTACGGACGGACATACAAAGGCTTTTGTTCATATTATGATAGCTGATTTACATAATATCTCCACCGAGGTTCTTATGGTTTGTCAACAGCTATCCATAAACTTAGTAGTTGCCCTGTTCACAACTCCCAACAACAGGGCATAATGACAATACGATAACGCAGTAGGGTCTTACCTTGTTTAAGACTGTCTGCCGCAAATAACGCCACCAATAAAAGTCGCCACAAAGACTTGCAGCGGGAACACTTTGTGGACTTTATATAAAAAAGGTGAAAATGTTTGGTTGTATGTATATTATTTCGTATCTTTGCAGACGTTATTCATAATGATTGTGATACATAACATTTTTGAGATATGGAAAAAAAGCAACTGAAGCGACTGCCCGTGGGCATACAGACCTTTGAGAAAATCAGAGAGAACGATATGCTTTATATCGACAAGACTGAGTATATCTGGAACATGACACACCTCAGCAACTACATCTTCCTGAGCCGCCCGAGGCGGTTCGGCAAGTCGTTGCTTGTATCTACGCTTCAGGCTTATTTCGAGGGAAGAAAGGACCTGTTCAAGGGACTCTTTATCGAAACCGTGGAGAAGGACTGGACGGAATATCCCGTGCTT
>JALFIX010000159.1 GCA_022775105.1 Prevotella sp.
GATTACTCTCTACGCAGGCCGCGGGCGAGACGCCCACGCTCCCAGAGGCTGCGCATTGATAACCCAAGAATAATTGCCAGCAGGCATTCTAATATACAGACAGATATGTTACTTCCGAAACTTGAGTCCTTAATTAACTCCGTAGATAGCTGGCTCCACCTCAGCATAGCCCGAGCAAGCTCGGCTCTGCCTTCGGTTCGCGCAGCCATTCTTCATTCTTCTTTCTTCATTTACCTCACCATCCCCCCGAGGCTCCGCCTCCGCTCGTGGTTCCGCCTCCCCAACTGCCGCCGGAGAAACCTCCTCCACCGCCGAAGCCGCCGCCTCGTCTGCCGCCCATCATTGAGCCGGCAATGAATCCCGCAGCAGCAGCGCCACTGCCGTCATCGGTGATATCCTTTATGCGCGTAGTCAATTTTCCGCAGTTGCCGCATATCAGCGTCTCGCGCTTGTATTTGCGGCCGTTCTTCCTGTATGTATCGGTGTTCACAAGTCTCAGAGCCACCTTGCCGCAGTACTTGCACTTGCGTGTCGCCCTGTTCACTAATGTCACTAGGAGGAAGAAGAACACCACTGCGCCTCCTACAAACAATATCGCGGCAAGAATGCCAAACTCGTCTTCCTCTTCCGAGGCAGCCTCCTCAGTCTCACCTGAGTTTCTGATACGCTTGCTGGCCTCGGCAATGCCGCTCACCACTCCCGCGTCGGTGTCGCCCTTCTTGAAGCAAGGTATCATGGTCTTCTCGATGATGCGCTTGCAGGCGGCGTCGGTCATCGTGCCTTCAAGACCATCGCCCACCGTGAACCTCACCCTTCGGATGTCAGCCACATAGAGCAGCAGCAGTCCACGATTGCTCTGCTTGCCGCCGATGCCCCATGTGCGAAACAGCTCATGGGCGAAGTCGAAGAGGTCAGCCTCTCCTATCGACGGCAGCATCACCACCGCCACCTGCGCCCCATTGTCCTTATACAGTGCCAACAGCATCCTGTTGACGGAGTCGCGGGCGGCGGGAGAAAGCAGCCCCTCAGGGTCGCTCACCCTCTGGCGCTCGTCCTGCAGCAGAACGTTCGGAACGTCCTTCACCGTATATTCCTTGGCTAATGACCTCAGCGGAAATGAGGCCACCACCATCATCAGAACAACGATGTATATACTCTTAGACTTCAATTCTTTCAATTTACTACAACAATTTTATTTATTATAAACACAGAGACACGAATACACAGAGTTTTCTTTAAATAATCCTCTGTATCTCTGTGCCTCTGTGTTCAGTCAAAACTCCACTTTCGGCGCCTTCTCGCTTCCTGCCTCAGCCTCGAAGTACGACTTCTTCTCGAAACCGAACATTCCGGCGAGGATATTCTTCGGGAACTGGCGAATCGACTGGTTGTACGACTTGGCGGCATCGTTGAAGTCCTTGCGCGCCACGGTGATGCGGTTCTCGGTGCCCTCCAACTGCGACTGCAGTTCGAGGAAGTTCTGGTTGGCCTTGAGGTCGGGATAGTTCTCTGCCACAGCCAAGAGTCTGCCAAGTGCCGACGACACTCCGCTCTGGGCCTTCTGGAAGGCGGCGAGCTTCTCGGGAGTGAGGTTCTCGGCATCCACCTTCACCTGTGTGGCCTCGCTGCGTGCCTTCACCACGTCTTCAAGTGTCTGCTGCTCATGCTTGGCATATCCTTTCACTGTGCTCACAAGGTTTGGTATGAGGTCGGCCCTGCGCTGATACTGTGTCTCAACGTTAGCCCACTTGTTCTGCACCTGTTCGTCCATCTTCACCATACCGTTATATCCGCTAATAGCCCAAATAACCAGTATGACAATGATTCCCACGGGAATTATCCATCCCAAATTCTTCTTTATATTCATTTTATCGTTTAAATTATATCATTATTCGTATTTTAAGAATCATTCAGCATATATAATTTCAAACACTAAGACACGAAGAAACAAAGTCTTTTTTCGCTGACGGAAGTTTCTTTGTTCCTTTGTGTTTAAATAAAAACTCCGTACCTCCGTGTCTCTGTGTTTAAATCCTAAAATATCTTTATCTCATAGTTTCCCAAGAACACGGCTCCCGGCTGCAGGTGGTTCATCAGATACTTGTCCTTGAACTCGCCGTCGTATTCAGCCCAGTCGTGGATTCCAAACCACGGCTCTATGCACACAAACGGGGCATTCTTGCCATAGGGACTCCATATTCCCACACAAGGAGCGTCGAACGACAGACCTACCTTCGGGTCTCCCTTGTCGTCGAGAAGAATAGTCATGCCCACCTGCGACTTGTCGAGAATGACAGCGTCGTCGGCAAACGACTCCTCGTCGAACTTCCATGCGCTGCGCTCGGTCTTCACCTCAAATCTCTCGGGCTTGATACATCCGCCGGTGTTACCGATGATGCGGGTGAGCGGCGCGTCGTTGTCAAACAGGATTGTGCCGTGCATCTTGTCGCCCTCCGCCACGTCGGGCAGGTTGAACGCCGGATGACCGCCCACCTGGAAGTGCATCTCCTCCTTGCCCATGTTCTTCACAATCCAGAACACGTTGACGGTATCCTCCTTGAGCACATATCTCACGTTAAGATGGAACTCGTAAGGATACACCTTCAGCGTCTCCTCGTTGGCGTCCAGTCCGTATGTCACGCTTGTCTCGGTCTTGTCGAGCACCTCGAAGTCCATGTCCCTTGCGAATCCGTGTCTCGGCAGGCTGTATGTCTTTCCATCCACACGGTATTCGTCCTTCCACAATCCGCAAACGATCGGGAAAAGCAGCGGTGAGCGGCGCGGCCAGTATTTCTCGTCGCCCTGCCACAGATATTCATGTCCCTCAGCATTCTTGATGCTCTGCAGTTCAGCTCCGTGAGAAGAAACCTCAACGGTGAGCTTGTCATTTTTCAATATTTCCATAGTCTTTATTATTTTGATTTTTACATAATATTCCGCATATTACACATTTAATGCGCAAAGATACCACTTTTCCCTGACACTACCAAATAAACTCTCATTTTTTTGCATTTTTTGTCTATAAACCACGGATTTACGGACAATTCGGATAGTTTTTATTGGAACACGGAGGCACAGAGTTTTTGTTTTTAAACACAAAGAAACAAAGGATTTATTCGGATACAAAGACAACAAGCGACTTAAAAGTCGCCACTATGCCTTGCGGATAGAGTCTTTGTGGGCTTTGTAAGCTGCTTTGCTGCTCATAAAAACTTGAATTACTTATCTGTCTGAAACAACCATATAGTCGGACATCACCATGGGCTTTCACTGCGCAGCCCCTACTCCCGACACTCTTAGAGCGTTTCCAATACCCCTCCCATACATATCATAAAATATATTTACAGAATATCATAGCCACCCATATACCATCCTCCGCTATCCCTTCGCCCTTCCAAGCATCATTCTCCTTAACGTTTATTATGAAAAAGCGAACCAACAACGGAGGATGAACGAAGGAACAACGGAGGAACTACGGACTCACGACCCATCATTTTACTGAAAAATAAACAAATTCGCCCGATTTTAAATACATATATTAACTAAAACATCCCTTTTTGCCCTCAATTCTTTAGTTATTTTAAGAAATAAAGAATTTCATCCACTTCTATACCTTATTATTTTCCAAAACACTGCATTATTCCTCCTACCAACCTGTAATCCAATACCTTATTCTGAAACAACACTACATAAACACAGCACTAACACTGCACATCCCCAGATGCCATAATCTTCAAGAATATTATTTACAGATATATCCTCCAACATATATGTAGTCTATATGTAGTGTCAGTGCAGTGTTAGTGCAGTCTATATGTTCCCCAACCACCTACAATCCAGCTACTTAGCCTCAAAAAGTGCAGTGTTACGAAAAAAAACGATGCGCATGCCTCCGGGAGCGCAGGCGTCTCGCCCGCGGCTTGTCGAGAAAACATATATCTTCCCCGATTGAGAATATTATAAAATCTCTTTTTCTCTTTATCCATGTGGTTTAAAATAACCAATACAAGTCTGCATCCAACATATCGTTATATTATAATAATGTGTATGTGCATATAACACTTAATGACAATTTGTCAGTCGATTGACAAGTTTGTCACTTCATCCTCCCTTTGGCACGGTTTTCGCCATTGGGAGGATGAACCGTTTTAGCACCAAAGGTGCATCGGCGGCGAGAATATAACATTAAAGTATAACATTAAAAATATAAAAAGATTATGAACATCAAACCATTGGCAGACAGAGTTCTCATACTCCCTGCACCAGCAGAAGAGAAAGTCGGCGGCATCATCATCCCCGACACAGCAAAGGAAAAACCACTCCGCGGCAAGGTAGTTGCAGCAGGCAACGGCACCAAGGACGAGGAGATGATACTAAAGGAAGGCGACACAGTGCTCTATGGCAAGTATGCCGGCACTGAACTCGAATACGAGGGCACCAAGTATCTCATGATGAGACAGAGCGACGTGCTCGCGGTTCTTGCTTAAGTCTTGCTTAAGGCAAGAAATTAAAGAATTAAAAAATTAAAAAATTAAAGTATTATGGCAAAGGAAATAAAATTCGATACTGACGCCCGCGAACTACTGAAAAGGGGCGTTGACCAGTTGGCTAATGCAGTCAAGGTTACTCTCGGTCCTAAGGGCCGCAACGTTATCATCGAGAAGAAGTTTGGTGCTCCCCAGATTACCAAGGACGGTGTTACCGTAGCCAAGGAGGTTGAGCTTGAGGACCACTTCGAGAACACTGGCGCAAAGCTCGTGAAGAGCGTTGCCAGCAAGACCGGTGATGACGCAGGAGACGGAACAACCACCGCCACAATCCTCACACAGAGCATCGTGAACGTGGGTCTGAAGAACGTAACCGCAGGTGCCAATCCTATGGACCTCAAGCGTGGTATCGACAAGGCTGTTGCAGCCGTTGTTGAGTATATCAAGGACCATGCAGAGCAGGTGGGCGACAACTACGACAAGATTGAGCAGGTGGCTACCGTATCTGCCAACAACGACCCTGAAATCGGTAAGCTCATCGCCGACGCCATGCGCAAGGTGAGCAAGGACGGAGTTATCACCATCGAGGAGAGCAAGAGCCGCGACACATATACAAATGTTGTAGAGGGTATGCAGTTCGACCGCGGTTATCTGAGCGGCTACTTCGTGACTGACGCCGACAAGATGGAGTGTACGATGGACAGCCCCTACATCCTTCTCTATGACAAGAAGATCAGCAACATCAAGGACTTCCTGCCTATTCTGCAGCCTGCTGCCGAGAGCGGACGCCCGATGCTCGTAATCGCCGAGGATGTTGACTCTGAGGCACTGACGACACTCGTTGTCAACCGTCTGCGTGGCGGATTGAAGATTTGCGCTGTCAAGGCTCCCGGCTTCGGCGACCGCCGCAAGGCTATGCTCGAGGACATCGCCACACTTACAGGCGGCGTGGTCATCAGCGAGGAGAAGGGCTTGAAGCTTGAGCAGGCCACTCTCGACATGCTTGGCTCATGCGAGAAGGTGACCGTAAGCAAGGACAACACCACCATCGTGAACGGTGCCGGCGACAAGCAGGCAATCGCTGACCGTGTGGCAATGATCAAGAACGAGATTGCCAACACCACAAGCTCTTACGACAAGGAGAAGCTGCAGGAGCGTCTCGCCAAGATGGCAGGCGGCGTGGCAGTGCTCTACGTGGGTGCCAACAGTGAAGTTGAGATGAAGGAGAAGAAGGACCGTGTTGACGACGCTCTCTGCGCCACACGCGCTGCCGTTGAGGAAGGTGTTGTTGCCGGTGGTGGCACAACATATATCCGTGCCCTCGATGCCCTGAAGGACGTGAAGGGTGAGAATGCCGACGAGCAGACAGGTATCAACATCGTGGTTCGCGCCATCGAGGAGCCTCTGCGCCAGATTGTTGCCAACGCCGGTGGCGAGGGTGCAGTGGTAGTGCAGAAGGTGCGCGAGGGCGAAGGCGACTTCGGTTACAATGCCCGCACAGACGTCTTCGAGGACTTGCGCAAGGCTGGTGTGATTGACCCTGCCAAGGTGGCTCGCGTTGCTCTTGAGAATGCAGCTTCAATCGCAGGTATGTTCCTCACCACCGAGTGCCTCATCGTTGACAAGCCCGAGGAGAATCCCGCTCCCATGGGAGGTGCACCGGGCATGGGTGGAATGATGTAATTGTAAAGTCGATATAGCAAAAGCGGGGGCTGCCTGAATAAAATTAGGCAGTCCCCGTGTCAATTTTACACTTTTTAATCATTTTCTTTAGGAAATGTTTGGTGATTAGCGGATTAATCACTAATTTTGCAACCAAATTCTGTATATAGGTAATTATACTGTTATATATTTGATGCATGATTCCGTGAGGAATACGAAGATATTTTTTTGATTTGTTTTAGTAGATTAGTTTTTAAGTAGTTTGTTTTTTGGAGATCGGTCGCCGTGAGGCAACCGATTTTTTTTGTATTATATATTGAACACAGAGACACGGAGAGACAGAGTTTTTGTTTCTAAACAATAAGTTTTTTATTTTTAACACAAAGACACGAAGAAACAAAGTTTTTTTCGCCAAATGAAGATACAGAGAGCAGCAAAGCTGCTTACAAAGCCCACAAAGTTTTTCCCCGTCCGCCGTAAGGCTTTGTGGCGACTTTTAAGTCGCTTGTTACCTTTGTATCTAAAGAAAATTTGTGCAAACGAGCGCAGAGCATCAAGCTTGCTTGAAATGCAGTGCCGAGTGCAGCCAAATTTATTAAAAATCTTCGTTTCTTTGTGTCTTTGTATTTTACAAAATCCACATTCTATACCAAAATAACTAAAA
>JALFIX010000182.1 GCA_022775105.1 Prevotella sp.
CCGATTCCCCGACATCCGCCATTCCTACATCATCGAACTGAAATATCTTCCGATGACAGCCACCGAAGCCGATGCAGAGAAGCAATGGAACGAAGCAGTGGAACAGATACGCGGATATGCCAAGGGTGAGGTGGTGCGCCAGATGATTGGCAACACCGAGCTGCATCTCGTCATCGCCCAGATAAAAGGCTACGACCTGCTGCATCTCGACAAGGTGGAGACAGAACAGAATTAATTAGTCATCACAACTCCTCCACCCACTCAACTTATTGTTGATCATGGAATAATAATACAACACATATACAAGATCATCATTATTCCTTTCGTGAACACTTGAAGCACGGATAATATTGAAAGCGGAGTCAGTTGCCTCAGAGGCTAACAACAAACTGTCGATGCCTATATACGATGAACACAGATGCAGATACGGGATGAGCCTGCCAGAACCCATTTTAAATGCGGATGCCTCTGGGAGCGCGGGCGAGACGCCCACGCTCCCAGAGGCATCCGCACAGTTTTTACTTCACAAACTTGAGAAATTGAGTGATATGTTTTCTTTGCACAAATCAAGAAATGGGCACTGTCGAGATAAAAAAAAACTTGAATATTGTATTGTTTGCGAAAGATTCCATACCTTTGCACCCATCAATATAGACACAGTATTCAGGATAATTATGGTAAGACAATGTTTTATTCTATTCGGTTGCCTAACTTTGGGCGAACTGATAGTAAGGTTGACTGGGGTGAAACTGCCGGCGAGTATCATCGGCATGCTTATTCTTACGCTCTTGTTGAAACTGAAGGTCATCAAACTGGAATGGGTGCGTGGCCTTACGGATTTTCTCATAGCCAATCTCGGTTTTTTCTTTGTGCCGCCAGGCGTGGCGCTCATGCTCTATTTCGACTTGATAAAGGCGGAAATATTACCTATCGCCTTGGCTACATTATTGAGCACCATCATCGTGCTGATTATCACTGGTCAGACTCATCAAGCCGTGAGCATGGGAGAAAACAAAGTGCGTGAGAAAATACATATAAAGAAACAAAAGTGACATTATGAAAGAAATCATCAGCAACGAATATTTTATGCTCGCCCTCACCTTCGGCGTGTATTATGCATCCAAAACCATACAACGACGCCTTGGTTGGGTGCTTTTCAATCCTATACTTGTAGCCATAGCTATCATCATAGCCTTTCTTCTCGTGATGGATATACCCTACGAGACTTATCATGATGGGGCGAAGTTGATAGAGTTCTGGCTTAAACCCGCTGTCGTGGCCCTTGGAGTGCCTCTCTATTTGCAGCTCTCATCTATCAAGCGCCAGTTTTTGCCAATATTGGCTTCACAGATGATGGGATGTATAGCGGGAATAGTGAGTGTTGTGATAATAGCCAAGATGCTTGGTTCAAGTGACACTGTTATCATGTCGCTCGCCAGTAAGTCGGTCACCACTCCGATTGCCATGGAAGTGACACAGGCGTTAGGTGGAATACCATCGCTCACTGCTGCCATTGTGGTGATTACGGGTCTCATTGGTGCCATCATTGGTTTCAAGACGCTTTCTGTTGGTCATGTCCATAATCCCATGGCTCTCGGTCTGTCCATGGGAGCCGCCTCGCATGCTCTCGGAACATCTGCTGCCATGGACCGCGACCAGTTTGTAGGTGCATACGCCAGCCTTGGTCTTACCCTCAACGGCATACTTACCGCCATTCTCACTCCTACGGTAATAGATGTAATCAATTCGTTTTAAAACCTCTAAACACAAGAACGAGACTGTGTTTCCTCATAGGAGGGCACAGTCTCGTAAATATATAATATATAGCACAAAAACATTAGTCGTTGCGTCAGAAGCTTAGTGGCCTGCCACGATAGAAATCTATGAGGGCGGAATTGTAGAGGTATTCATACTTGGCCTGCACCATGTCGCTCTCTGATTTGAGCAGGTTGTTCTTCTGCTCATTGAATTCGGTGATGTTGGCCTTGCCGTTCTCGTATTTCGCCTTCATAAGGGCAAAGGCATCCAAGTTGCTCATCACCGCCTGCTGACTGGAAGTGTATTTCGCCTCAGAAGCCACGGCATTGTAATATACCTGCTGAATCTCCTTATAGAGAGTCTTCTTGGTGTCCTCAAGCTTCAGCACCTGGTTTTCGCGGTCAATCTTCGCAGTGCGTATCTTGTTGCGCGTGGAGAAATGATTGAAGACGGGGATGGAGAGATTGAATCCGAGATACTGACTGAAGTTGTTCTTCAACTGCTTGCCAAATCCGTCGGCTTCAAAGCCGGAGGTCTTGTAGTAGTTGGTACCCAGTCCTGCCGAGAAAGATAGCGACGGCATATAGTCGGCACGGGCTATCTTGATATTGAAGTCGGTGGCCTGCAGACGCAGTTGCTCCGCCTTTATCTGGGGCTTCACTCCAAGAGCCTCGGAATAGATGACATCAGGAGAGACTATACCGCCACCATTTGCACCCGATATCTTCAGGGTCTCCACATTAGGCTTCTCTATTGAGAATCCCTCGGGAGTGGGCAGTTCGAGCAGTTGGGAGAGGGCGAGAAGCGAGAGACGATAGTTGTTGTCGGCATTAGTGGCAGTGAGTCGGCTCTGTGCGAGGGTGGCCTTCTGTTGCGACACCTCAGCCTGACTTGCCTTTCCTGCCTCCATCATTCTCTCAAGTCGATACACCTGCATCGAGTCGATGGAAATCTGTCGCTTGGAGACATCACTCACCTCCATGTCATACAGAATCTGAACGTATGCCTTAGCCACCTGTGTGCGGATGTCATCCTGCGCCCTTTCGAGGTCGGCAAGCGATGCGTCGAGGTTGAGCTGAGAGAGCTTGACGGCATTGACTATCTTGCCTCCCATAAACAGGGGGACAGAGGCTCCCAACTGGAAGGAGGTGCTGGAGGTATTGGTGTTCTCGTAGGTGTTTTGGGCAGTAAGACCACGACCGAACGAGAAGTTCTGACCTACTGAGGCATCCACCGTGGGAAGATGATTGCCCTTGTTGTCATCAAGTTGAATCTTCTGCTGGCGAGTGGTGTTCACCTGCTGCTTCACCTGGATGTTATGATCGAGGGCATACTGTATGCACTCCTGCAGAGTCCACTGCCTTGCATCCTGGGCAAACACCGAAGATGCAGCAAGCAGAAAGGCGGATATAATATATATTGACTTTTTCATAATTATGCAAATTACTTGTTTAAGTTTCTCAAGTATTATATTAAACACAAAGACACAAAGATACAAAGTTCTTTATCGCTGACGGAAGATACAGAGAGCAGCAAAGCTGCTTTAAACAAAGCTCACAAAGTTTTTCATCCGCAGGCTTTGTGGCGACTTTTAAGTCGCTTGTCACCTTTGTATCAAGAATAATCCTTTGTTCCTTTGTGTCTTTGTGTTTTTTTAACTTACATACGAAAACTATAGTTACTTATTACCTATGATTAGAGGGTTTCTCATTGGTGTCAGCCACTTGCTGCGGACCGCGCACCTTGTCTTTGGCTGTAATACCCTTCTTGATCTCGATGTTCACACCGTCGCTAAGTCCGGTGGTGACGGCACGACGGTCGTAGGTCTTCTTCTCTCCCTCACCTTTTACTATATATACAAAGGTGGAGTCGCCACTGAACTCGATGGCGCTCTCGGGAATGGACAGCACCTTATTAGCCTTGGCAAGGACAATCTCGGCATTGGCACTGTAGCCAGAGCGGATCTTACCCTCCTTGACAACATGAACGGCAGCCTTCACCTCAAACTGATTGGCACCATTGCTCTCGACAGCCTTAGGAGACACATACTCCAAGTTTGCCTCAAACGAGAGATCCTGCAATGCACCGATGGTAATCTTCATCGGCATACCCTCAACCAATCGTCCCACCTCGGTCTCGTCGATATTTCCACGGAAGATAAGGTCGTTCATATTGGCTACGGTAGCAATGGTGGTACCATCATTAAAAGTATTGCTGAGCACAACCGTATTACCCACCTTCACTGGTACATCGAGAATAAGACCGGTGATAGTGGAGCGGATGAGCGTTGAACTGGCACTGGCATTGCTCTTCGACACACCATTCTTCACTACATCGAGGGCATCCTGAGCTGCCACAACCTCCTCCTTGGCCTGCTTAAGAGTCTGCTTGATCTTGTCAAACTCGTCGGCACTCACCAACTTCTGATTATACAAAGCCTCCTCGCGGGAGAAATCCACCTGAGCCTGCTTGAGGTTGATGTCGGCAAGGCGCACGCGAGCCTCGGCTGACGAAAGCTGTCCCATGTCAGGGATAACCTTCACCTTGGCAATAACCTCGCCCTCCTGCACCATATCGCCAGCCTCTTTGTATAGTTCGGTGATGATACCGCTAATCTGAGGCTTCACCGTAATCTCGTTGCGAGGTTCAATCTTACCGGTGATAACGGTAGTCTTCTGGATGTCCTTCACCTCAGGAGTGAATTCACTGTAAACGACAGGAGTCGGTTGCGACTTCTGATAGAGGAACACAAATGTTCCGATAAAAATCACGGCAACAATAACCGCAACAATCAGTTTTCTGTACTTTTTCATATCTTGCTATATTTTAATTTTTCATTCTTCACTCTTCATTCTTCACTCTTCATTTAAAAAATCACTCGTCCCTCATCGCATCCACCGGCTTGATGCTCATTGCCCTCCATGCTGGAGCCAATCCCGCAAGTCCGCCGAGGCAACTCAATAGAAGAGCAGCGGCTATAGCTGTCCAGAATCCAACCTGGAAATGTGCGCCAACAATGCCATCCGTGGTGTTCGCCATCTCTATCATCTGCAAGATGCAGACACCAAAGAGGATACCGCTCATTCCCGCCACTGCCGTCAGCAACATACTCTCCGAAATAATCTGCGAGAGAATCATCTTTGGCGTTGCCCCAATGGCACGTCGGATGCCTATCTCGGTGGTGCGTTCCTTCACCGTCACCATCATGATGTTCGACACTCCGATGGCTCCGGCAAGCAACGTACCAATACCCACAAGCCATATCAGGAAGTTGACACCATTGAAGAGGTTGTCGAGCATGGCAAACATAATCTCAGTGTTGAACACCGTTATCGCCTTCTCGTCGGTGGGATCAACGGTGTGCGCCCTTGCTATCACCGTGCGCATACGGTCGGTGATTGAACTCATCACCACCCCTGGCTTTCCTGTCACGGCAAGACTGTGTATCTGGTCGCCGGAGTTGTAAGCCTTGCGGAACACGGTATATGGAATGGAGACGATTTGGTCGTTGCGTCCGTTGATGTTGATGCCGCTCACCTTGTAATCCACTCCCACAACTTGATAATATGTAGAGTCGAGACGAATACGCTGTCCGCATGGGTCGCCGCCCCCGGGGAACAGTTTCTTATAAACCTCCTTACCGATGACGCACACCTTGCGAGCCTCGCGTATGTCCATCTCATTGAGGAAGCGACCGTAGTACATGAGGGGCGAAGTGACATCGGCATAGTCGTAGCTCACTCCCGACACGTTTGCCGAAAACGAGTGCTCGCCTTTCACGGCATTCTTCTTGCCGCCGAACATCACCGGAGTGATGATGTCAAGCTCAGGCACCTGCTGGCGCAGACGTGTCATGTCCTTCTCTACCATCGACACATATCGTCCCTTACGGAATCCCTTGTATGCCTTGGTGGTGTTCTGCGTCCAAATCATCGCCGAGTTGGTGGCAAAACCCGAGAAGTTCTTCTGCAGCATCTCCTTGAGTCCCTGTCCACCGCCAATAAGGACGATGAGCATGAACACTCCCCAGAACACTCCGAAGCCCGTAAGGAAACTGCGGCTCTTGTTGCGGGTGATAGTGTCGATAATCTCGCGGTAGGAATCTATGTCAAAATGAAGCCTCACCCCCGACCCCTCTCCAAGAGAGAGGGGAGATAATATGCTTTTTCCCGTATGTGATTCTTTCTTTTTCATCACTATCTATTTTAATTCATACATTTATATTCAAATCAATAATCTAAGAGTCAAAGTGCCAAGCCCTGTCCTTGAAATCATTTTATCTCCCCTCTCTCTTGGAGAGGGGCCGGGGGTGAGGCTTTCGGGGGTGAGGCATTTACTCCGCCCTCAATGCTTCTATCGGCCTTACTCTTGCTGCCTTCAAGGCTGGAATGAGCCCTGCTATCGTTCCGGCGATGATTATCACAAGGGTTGCCTGAATGCAGACATCAAGCCCTACTGTGGGATTGAGGAACATCGTCGCCTGGAAGAGTCCTGTATCCACCACCTCATGACCTATCGTCGCGTCCATATACTCGTTGGCGGCAATGCCGCATATCATTCCGAAATATCCGAAGATGGCTGTCGTGATGACACTCTCGGTGATGATGAGCTTGAGTATCTGCCACGGCTTTGCCCCTATCGCCTTGCGCACGCCAAACTCGCGTGTGCGCTCCTTTACGGTGATGAGCATGATGTTCGACACGCCCACAATACCGCTCAAGAGGGTAAAGAGTCCTATTACCCATAGGGCAGTACGTATGATACTGATACCCTGAGCCATCTGTATGTTGTCCAAGTATCTGTTCCAGATATACACAGCCGACTCGTCATCGGGTGCAGCGTCATGCTGGTTGTTCAGATGGGCACGATAGTTGCGCTCAAAGTCCTTGTTCTGAGCCTCGGTAATGAGTCCCTTAATCTCAAACTGTATATCTCCCGCCTCATCGCCCTTGGCATAGATGGTTTTCAAGGTGGTATAGGGGATGAAAGCCTCATTGTTCTGACGCTGCTTGTCATCCTTCACTATACCTATCACCTTGAACATCAAGTCACCCACCTTTACGTCGCGTCCGACGAGAGAGAGATAGTCTTTGGCGAGTTCCTTGGCTTGCGCTTGCCACAAGGCAATCACCTTGCGGCGTTCTTTCATGTCTATGTCGTTGATGAAGCGTCCTGCAACTATCTCTCGCTTGTTGATGGCAGCCTCTGAGGGATATACACCGCTGAGGTTCTGAGCCGAGATATAGTTATCGCCGAGCGAGATGTTCACTCCATACTGCGAGAGTATCGAACCTACAGCCTCCGTGTTTTCGGCGAAGGTCTTGGCAGTCATATCCACATCGCGCTCGTTGAGCGTGATACCCCTGCCCTCTTTCAGGCCTTTGTATGCCTTGGAGGTGCGCCCGCCGAAGATCTGCATTGAGTTGGCGAGGAAGCGTCCCGACTGGTCGAGATTGGCATTGATGAGTCCGTTGCCTGCTCCCAAGAGGAA
>JALFIX010000219.1 GCA_022775105.1 Prevotella sp.
CTTAGGCAATACACTATCCCCGCATCAAGCGGACGCGCCTTGACGAAATTCAGGATGAAGTTGAGCTTCTCCTTGGTGGTGTAGTTGCGCTTGACGGTGAGGCTGAGGTTCGGACGGTCGAAACTGGACACAAACTCTACAGGCTCTATCAGAGACAGTTGGCGCAGTATGTCGCTGCGTGTTATCTTGTCGGCAGTGGCTGTGAGGGCCATGATGGGCACAGTGGGAAACTCCTCGCGGATGGCGGTCAGCTGGGTGTATTCGGGACGGAAGTCATGCCCCCACTGACTGATGCAATGCGCCTCGTCGATGGCGAAGAGGGATATCCTCATGCTCTTTAATAAACAAGGTATCTCCACCAGCAGTCGCTCGGGTGAGATATACAGCAGCTTGATGTCTCCCGCGAGGCACCGGCGGCGTATCACGGTCTCGGCATTGAAGTCGTTGGTGCTGTTCAGGGCCTCCGCCGGGATGCCGTTAGCCCTGAGTGCCTCCACCTGGTCTTTCATCAGGCTGATGAGCGGCGACACCACCACGCACGTGCCGTCCATGACGATAGCCGGTATCTGATAGCACAAACTCTTTCCCCCGCCCGTGGGCATGAGCACCAATGTGTCTCTTCCGCCCATAGCCGTTGTTATGATTTCTTCCTGATTCTTGCGGAAGCTTTTATATCCAAAATATCGTTTTAGAGCCTCTTTTATGTCCATAATTCCTTAATTTGGTGCAAAGTTATGATTTTTTTAGAAAAAAAACGAACGAAAATTAGGAAAGTTGGAAAAAAAACTGTATTTTTGCACTTAAAAATAAATACAACTAAATAAAATCGAGAGTTATGGCAAAGTATAACATTACAGAAAAGAAAGAAAAGGAGGCTGCATACCGCACATTGGTTAGCCCCAAGTTGATGGACGAGATGAAGGAGAAAATCCTTAATATCATCGTTATGCAGAAGAAGTACAAGGACAAGGACTACTCAGCCAAGAAATTGGCGGAGGACTTGGGTACTAACACTCGCTATATCTCTGCCGTTGTTAATGTGAGATTCCACATGAACTACACGTCGTTCGTCAATAAGTTCCGCATCGAGGAGGCTATGACGATACTCGTTGACAAGAGATACCAGGACCTGAAGATGGAGGAGGTGAGCGATATGGTAGGTTTCGCCAACCGCCAGTCGTTCTATGCGTCATTCTACAAGCTCATGAACATGACACCAAGAGAGTACCGCCTGCAGCATCTTAAGCAGCATCCCACTCTCGCAAAAAAGAAATCTACAAAATAATTATCCAACTTGATGACAGAAGCTGATTTTAGCTACACGGGCGAGCGTTTCGCCGATATACAATTGCTCAGATACCGTCTTAACGGGTTTGAGCAATTGTCGCTTTCACAGAAACGCTACATTTACTGTCTCGCCAAGGCCACTCTTTTCGGTCGGGACATCACGTTCGACCAGTTCGGACGCTATAACCTTATCATCAGGAAAACATTGGAGACTATTGTCTCTGACCTCACTCCGGACGAGCGCAATGAAGAGGAATTTCAGAAACTTGAGGTGTATCTCAAGAGGGTGTGGTTCTCCAACGGCATTTACCATCATTACGGATGCGAGAAATTCAAGCCGGATTTCTCAGAGTCGTTCTTCCGTAATATATTAAATAAGGTGGACGCACGGCGATTGCCCCTCGAAAACGGTGAAACCGTCGATGAACTGGCTGACAAGTTGGTCAGGATAATCTTTGATGCCGACTATCTGCCAAAACGTGTGAACAAGGCTGACGGTGAGGATCTCGTGATGACTTCCGCCTGCAATTACTATGAGGGAGTCACACAGCAGGAGGCTGAGGACTACTATAACGCCCTGAAGGATAAGGCGGGAGAGAACGCGCCTTCGTTCGGACTCAACTCACGACTGGTGAAGCGCAACGGGAAACTGACGGAAGAAGTCTATAGTGCCGATGCCCTCTATGCCAATGCCATAAGACATATCATACATTGGCTGGAGAAGGCACGCGAATTCGCCGAAAACGACAAGCAACGGGATGTCATCTCGACATTGGTGGAATATTACCGCACGGGAGACCTGCGCACCTTCGACGAATACAGCATCAAGTGGGTGGAGTGTCTCGAAGGAAGGGTCGATTTTATCAATGGTTTCATCGAGGTTTATGGCGACCCGCTCGGACTGAAGGCTTCGTGGGAGGGCATCGTGGAATACACCGACCTGGAGGCCACAAAGCGCACACGCACCATCAGTGACAATGCCCAATGGTTTGAAGACCATTCGCCTGTTGACCCCCGATTCCGCAAACCGGTGGTCAAGGGTGTCACCGCCAACGTTATCTGCGCCGCAATGCTCGGGGGCGACGAATATCCATCCACTGCCATCGGCATCAACCTGCCGAATGCCGACTGGATAAGGGCGCAGCACGGAAGCAAGAGCGTAACCATCGGCAATCTCACCGACGCATACAACAAGGCTGCCAAGGGCAACGGATTCCTGGAGGAGTTTGCAATCGACCGGGAGACTGTAGATATGATACGAAAGTATGGCGACGTGTGCGACGACCTGCATACCGACCTGCACGAGTGTCTCGGACATGGAAGCGGACAACTGCTGCCAGGGGTTAATCCCGACGCACTGAAGGCTTACGGCAACACGATAGAGGAGGCGAGGGCTGACCTCTTCGGACTCTATTATATTGCCGACAAGAAGTTGACGGAACTTAAACTGACACCTGACGAAAATGCTTATAAGTCGCAGTACTACAGTTATATTATGAACGGATTGCTCACTCAGCTCGTGCGCATCACCCCAGGCAACAAGATTGAAGAAGCACACATGCGCAACCGAGCTCTCATAGCCCGTTGGTGTCTGGAAAACGGCAATGCCATCACACTGGAAAAGCGCGACGGCAAGACCTACGTGCGCATCAACGACTACGAGGAGCTGCGCCGACAGTTTGCCACACTGCTTGCAGAAGTGCAGCGCATAAAGAGCGAGGGCGACTATGAGGCTGGACGTATGTTGGTGGAGAAATACGCGGTGAACATCGACCCTGAAATCCATAACGAGGTGCTCGACAGATACCGCCATCTCAACATCGCTCCATACAAGGGATTCCTCAATCCGCGTATGCTGCCCGTATTCAATGCCAATGGCGAGGTTATCGACATCACCCTCGACTATTCGGAAGGTTATGATGAGCAGATGATGAGATACAGCCAGCAATATGCAACGCTGATTTAAATGAAGAATGAAGAATGAAGAATGAAGAATGTTTGGAACAACTGAAGGAGATTAAGCGGTCGTTCAGACTGATGATGAACGGGGTGGCGGCACAGTCGATGCGCGACAAGGGACTCGACTATCACGTCAACTGGGGAGCATCGGTGCCTATGCTCAAGGCAAAGGCCAAGGAGATAGGCAAGAACCGCGACCTTGCCATCGCCCTGTGGAAAGAGGATGTCAGGGAATGTAAGATTCTTGCCACTATGGTCATGCCCGCCGAGGAGATGCTGCCCGAGATTGCGGATATATGGATGGAACAGACCACATCCGTGGAAATGGCGGAGATGGCATCGTTCAATCTCTACCAGCACCTGCCCTATGCCGCCGACAAGGCTTACCAATGGATGGCATCGCCGAAACCCATATATCAGATATGCGGATTCCATGTGCTCTCGCGCCTATTCATGAACGGACTGGAACCCAACGAGCGGGGCA
>JALFIX010000228.1 GCA_022775105.1 Prevotella sp.
GGCGCATCCTCGTCGGCAAACCAGAACTGATGAGCAATTTTCAGAATTGTCCGCTCGTCATCCACGACCTTGCAAAGGTCTGAGAACGTGGCATTGAAAGCAACGTACTTGTCGCAGTCGTTCGTGCCTTGTGGGAATGTCATCGTCTTGGTGGCTTCCTTGACCTGCTCACGAGTCCAGTGACCTCCTTCGTGACGTTTTCCTTCCTTGTCCGTCCACACCAGCTTGTTTACGTCGTGCTCTGCGAAATCCTCCGTGTAGTGGTTCTTGTAGAGCCTGCCGTGCTGCTTGCGCAAGAACGCCCAATACTCCTTGGGGTGTTCCTCCTTCATCTTGCACAGCATCATCTCCACGTCCTCCACTGAGTCCCACATCATCGCCTCGGTAGTCAGCCCCTTGGACTTGGCTTCCTGTATCATTTCCGAGTACTTCATAGGCAGTCCTCCTTAGCTGATTAGGCTGCTGGAAACGTGGCGGCGACAGCCAAATCGGTCGTTATGCTCCATCCGTATGCACGGTTACAGCACTTGACATTATCAGCTGCCTGTACTTCGCTTCCTTGCGTTATTGTGACTGTAGGGGTTCCAGTGCCCACGAAAGCGAGCACAAATTCCTCATTGAACATTCTCGTCCTGACCTTGCACGGGTTACAGCCCTTTGGCACATACTGTACGCTTCCGTTTGCGGCAATTGTGACAAATGCCGTGCCGTTAGCGACCTTGATTGACGATACACTGTATGTAACGTTGCCCGTCGGCTGTATTGCATCCGTGAGGCAGAAGGCTGAACAAAGGTTCTCCACGATTCGAGCCGCATATTGCTGACTCGTCGCAGCGATAGCAATCGGTGTTAGTTGTATCATATCTGTATAATTTTATTCGTTGTCGCCACTCGTTTTCACCTCATAGACGGGCGACTCGCCAAGAGGCAGATTCCAATTAAGATAATTCTTCAATTCTTCCAAGTCCTCTTTCTCGAAAACAACGTTTCCTTCAAAGAGTGACAGACTTCCGTTGACAAGTGCGGCATCCACAAGGCTGTGGGCAATGGAAGGGAGTGAGGAATCGGGCATACCTTGTAGGTAACGCTCGATAACAGGTACTATCAACGCCTCTGTGATGGATGACATCAGCGGCGACAACTCCTTGCCGAGCGACCAATTCGGAGACACCCATCCCATCGACCTCACCTTGTTCGATACCGCTTGCATCCACGGAAGGTTGTCGAGCTTGCCGCTTGTCAGCTGCTCGATGGCAGGCTGTCCCCATTTAGCGAGGACAGCCGCCAGGATTTGCGCGTTCGTGTACTGCATGGGCGGTCAATGGTTAACAGTTGCAGCATGTGTCGCACACTTTTCTCTGGGGCACCACAACCTCCGACAGGCTCTGGAGTTGTGCAATCTGCTGTTTCAGACAGCCGATGGTGGCGGTGTTGGTGCCGTTGTACACGGCCTGCTCCATGTTCACGGCGGTCTGGGCATCCTTGTTTGCCTGTACCTGCGCCTTCACCTCGTCAATCTTGTTCATGAGATAGGCGGTACTCTCCACAATCTTCTGGTCGGTGTACTTGTCGGCTTTGAGAAGCGAAATCTCAGAGTCCTTGGCACTGAGTTCCTGCATCATCTTCGCCTCGTTCCGGGTGATGGGTTTGTCGTCACTGGTGATAACCTCTACGGGCTGGTTCCTGTTACAGTTGACACCAAACAGACCACCGAGCAGCCCGTTGCCGTTGCCGAGTGCGCCTGCCGTGCCGATTGCTCCCAAAACAGTGTTCAGGTTTCCCTGTCCCATTCCTGTTACGGAGTAGTTCTCTCCGTTCATACCTTTGATTTGCATATTCTTTGTGTTTGTGTCGTTTCGCTCCAATATCGGAACTTGGTGCAAAGATATACAATTATTCCCTTGCCGAACAGCAATTTCTTTCCGTTCGGCAGGGGAATAACTTTCCTTTTTCTTCCTCTTGTTATCACAGGATGATGCTTCGGCACTTGACAGAAATATCCTCCTTGACAATCCTGTATAATCTTGACGTTTTCAGCAGGAGATAGTTGCTCTTCAGGAGATAGCCCACACCCTTGGTTGTCCGCTTCAATATCCCTGCTATGCTCGTTTTGGTGTACCCTGCATCAATGAGCACACCCACAAGTATCGCCCTCGCGAGACATACATTCTCGTTCTTGCTATGCCCGAGCACATTCTCCTTGGTAATGTCGGAATCGTCCCACATCTGACTCTTGCAGCCATCTACAACGATATTGATGATGCTGCTCAACAATCTGTCCTTGATATTCATGATGTTGCGTTTTTTTGTTTGACATGTTCAGTGTCCTCATAGTATTTCTTTCAACCTCCCTCATATCCTCACGGACGGAAGGGAGGAGACTTATAACCAAAAACTAAAAAAACTATGAAAAAAAACGCACATTTCTATTCGTCCTGCCTGTCCTTGCGCCGCTTGTACCATGCAATGTAGGCGATAACGAGTATGATGGTTGTCACCAGCATGGAACCAAGCGTAATCTTTACTTTCTGGCATATACTGAGTGTCTCGGGAGGCTTGTAGGTCTCACCGTTGAAATAGTTCCCTTCCTTCCTCTCCCTCCTTTGCACCTTCGAGTGGGAAACGTCGTTGCTGTCCCTCACCATCCCATAGTGCTCGTTTGTCTTGTTCCTGTCCCTCAGTTGCCATCGGCTGGTGGCCAAGGTGTTCCCCTGCTCGTCCACTACGATAACCACGCAGTCACGTTGCGTAACAAACTCAACGCTGACAATGGAGTCGATGACAGACCTCAATGATGCCGACACCATAGAATCCTCACTGACCCGATTGTCGCTGATGTCGGTTATGGATGTCACGGATGCCTGCTTGGTACGGCATCCCACGAAGATGACAATAGCCGCCACCATCATCAAGACGGAAATAATCATGTATCTCTTCATACCTTCACGTATTAGGATTTGCCAAAAAACCTGTCTGCCTCCCATGCTCTCCTCTTGACGAGTCCGTCGAGCTTCACACCGTTGGAGTAGACCCAACGCGAAAACTCTTTGCGGACGACGGTCTCGCTTGCGCCTTCCCTAATCTTCCGCAGAAGCGTGGAAGAAGCCAGTTTCCCCGTCCCGAGATTGAAGGCGAAGTCCACGAGGCTGTCAAACTCGCCCTGCGTCCTGCACATCCCGAGCCGCTCCACATACTGCTCGCATGGCAGCAAATCACCCCTGAGCAGCGTCCATGCCTGCGCCTCCGTTATCCGCTGACCCTTCTTCACTCCCTTGGTATGCCCGATGCCTATAGTCCACACCCCTGCCGGGCATTTGTAGGACTCCAGCCGAAGTCCCTCAAATTCCTTGATTTTATGGATAAGTGTTTCCGATGCTCTCATTCTGTAATTTTTTTTGTTATTAACGTTTTCACTTGCTCACGGCATTAATGACGTGAGCAAACCGCAAGTCATTCATTATCAGTCCTTCATCTTGGCATAAAACTCGGTCTTGATGTTGTCGTAAGCCAAAGATACGTTGGAGAAGGCTCTTGAATTGTTCTCTCCATCAACGTGGTAAATCTCTGATTCTACGACATTCGCAACCTGCTCAATCCAGTCCTCGGAGCAATACGAGGACAGTTGTTTGCCTTTATATGTAAAGGTGTCAAACTTGCTGTTCCTATCATCATGGATAACCCTCAGTGACTTGCGTATCTTAATGCTCGTTGCCTCGTGGTCGGTGATGTGGTTCTCCGTTCTGACCTTCTTGATAAGGCGGCAAACTTTTTCAATCGCCAAGTCAAAGGCAAAGCCAGTGAGGTTACGGATTCGCAGTTGTGTCTCGGGTCGCAATCCCTCGGCAATGTCGGTCAAGGCTGCGTTCTGTGCCCTTGTCTCGGCAAGAAGGTCTTGCATTGATTTCTTCTGAGCGTCAATCATTCCGTTGATGAGTGTCTTAAACCAGGCGAAGCACGACCACATAAGAGCGGCTGCCAGAACTATAAAGAAGGCTGCGGCAATAGCCATCATGCCAAAGTCGCTTATGCCCTTTGCCACTCCAACTACATCTGATGTAGAAGGAGCGGCTTGTAAAATTAGTTTTAATACTTCCATATTTTTTAATGATTTTTGTTGTTAAATTTGTTTGTTTTGTAATCATGTAACCACAAGACTTCCATTTGCGGTATCTTTCATCTCGCCTATATAATATGCTCTCACTGGTATCAGCGTCCCTTCCCCAGGGAGAGCATATTTTTGTGTATACGATGCAGTGAACGTCATATTTCTAATGTCTCCGACAGCGAGCGTGATACTGTCACTGCTCGACATCGAAAGGTACTTGCTGCTCTTGCCCACGGGATTGAAGATGTCAACTGATACCCCTGTATTCACGCTTCCAGTGAACGTCAGTATGCCGTTGGTGTTGTTCTTCACGGACACTTTGACCTTTGCATAGTACAGGCCTGAGTTCTCATAGAACTCGGCTTCAACTGACGTGATAGTCAGTATTACATCCGAGTTGAAATTGATGGAGGCCTTCTGACCGAGATTCCAGATGACATCGCCGTTGCTGTTCAGTCCACGGAGATACGGCATATCGTCGTCGTCTTTGCCCAGACCAATCTCGATTCCTGCATTGCCTTTTTTGAGTGTGATTCTCGCGTTGTTGCCGTCGATTTTCAGCAAAGACGTGCCATTTATCTTCCTTACGCTCTCAAACAGTCCGCCTGTCATCGTGAACCCTCCTATAACTGCGTTTTCAGATACGATAAGGTTGGAGAGAATGAGTTTGTACTCTGTACCAGTCTCCCAATATCCTCCAGTCTCCACGCCAGGCTCCTTGTCTGCACCGGAAAACGACCTTCCGTACTCGGAAACGAAATAATAGCAGTAGTCGGTTGTGCTGCCCTTCTTCTTCCAGATAACACCGTCCCTCTGTGCATCGTTCCACACGTAATTCTCCTGTGCATCCCATACGCCGATGATGTTCGGCCTGTAGCTGCGTCCCACTGCTCCTGTCAATCCTCGTACTACGGCAAAGACGGTGATGTTCATCTCTATCCACTTGCCGCTGACGCTCGGGTGTTTGCCTCTTACAGGTATGCAGATGGTGATGTTGTTGTTCGGGTTGCCGTTGCTGTCATAGATTGGTCTGCTGCTGAGCACACCTGATACGAGCACGGTCATCTTCCCGTTCATGACCGTATGATGTATCTCCCAACCGAGGTAGTACATGGTGGATATGGTTCCTTTCACGCTGTCTACCCATGTTCCATCATCTTTGCATATCTGATAGCTGCTGCCATCACTCGTCTCGTCACCGTACTCCACGGACACGAGGCTCACGTTACCAGTCTCGTTGGAGTTCACGCTTCCGTATGTCACGTTGGCCAGCGTGCATCCGATGGTGGGACGTGTGGCATGTATGGTCAGAGCCTTGCCTGTATCGCCCGGCTGTCCTTCGTTTCCGTCACAAAGTGGGTAGATGTAGAAGTCCTTGATGAGCAGTTCCGAGCCGTCACCCTTCACCTTGTAGCACTTTATCCATACATAGTTTTCGATATTCTTTATCGACGTTGAACTTGGGGATATGGTACTTGATGCAACGCCGTTCGAAGCCGTAACGGTTACCGTCGATGACCTCGTTACCCCAGACAATGTATAGTTGTGAACAAAGGAGCATTTGAGGTCTGTCATTGGGGAGAAATTACCGTTGGCATCCCTTTCTCTTCCTGTCACACTGATGGTAATGGCTCTTTTCAGAACGCTGTCCTTGTCGCACGGTAGGCTCTGAGTGTTGCAGGATATGTCGTACACCGATGCCGGGTCTGCGCTGATGCCGTCCTGGCCGTCACGGATGAAAGGTACGGTATGTGTACAAAGGATTGTTGTACCCATCCTTGCCCTGATGATGATGCCTGTAGGCTCACCTACGTTTACGCTGTTGTCGTCTGGGTCTTTGCACACGTCATCGAAGGTCAAATTCATGCCATAGCCGTATATCTGACCGTACAGGTCGTCATCATCGAATGTTTCCGCTCCGTCATCACCTGCCGAACACCAATGCTTGTCTGACAGGTTGTTTGGCTTCAGCTCTATCGTATAGGCCGACTCGTTGTATTTGACATACGATACCCTTTCTCCAACGTTTCTCTTTACCTTGAATGCTATACTGACCTTTACAAGGTTGTTCTTGTCAAACTTGCACTGGCTCTTCAGCGGCTCGATGGTGTATATGGTCGTTGGGCTGGCATCCTGTCCGTTGAATTTGTTGATAGCCCAATCGCTCCATGTTCCGTTGGTGCATATCCTCTCCGCTCTCCACACCATCTTAGTGAAGTCGGCCTTCGGGTTGCGAACGGTGTCGTACCAATATCCCTTCACGATTTCCGACTGGCCGCTCGGTGCAAGCGTGCTTGCCGTCGGTGCGGAAGGTTTGGACTCGTCGGGGCTGAACTCTACGTCAAGCGTTGATGTATCGGTCATTGGTGACGGGGTACTCCATGTGGGCGACGATGTTGCCTCGGGGTAGAACACGGCCGTCGATGCCCACAGCATGGCACTGCCCGAAGGTACGGACAACGACCATCCGCTCGTGGATGGCACAGGGTTGCTGTAGGTGCCGCCAGTAGGTGCAGATACCGACGATGAGTTGCTTCTTGTATATGCTGTGACACTGATGGGTTGAAGTGTCTCCGTGGTGTGCGGAACGTATGCCGTAGCACTGTTTCCCTCCTCGAGTTTCACACATGCCACACGGAACAGGGGCGTACCGCCTGATGAGATGGATGGATAGACGGAGTTTCCCTTTCCTGCTGAACGGAATCGCAATGCCTGCGAGGTGACATTGGAGAATACGGATAATGTCTTGAAGGTGATGGTATGTACTTTCGGCTCCCACGTCAAGGGTATCTCCACGTAACCTGTAGAGAGAGCCGCCACGTGTGTCCCGTCGACAATCATGTCCTCGCTTGTGTCAATGCACGACTGGATGAGCACTATCATCTTGGCCGAGTTTGACACTACATTGTTGTACGAGTCACGAAGGTTTCCCATCGAGCGGAACGAAAGCGTGTACCATGTGGACGGCTTCATGAATGATGTGCTTCCGCTGTAAAGTTTCTGAATAAGGTCTGCTGACCTGTTTACGGTGGTCAGGCTTTCAAGGGAGCGCATCTGGAAGGCATTATATCCGTCGATGCCATTATCCCCTGTCTGTATGCCGGTGTAGGAGGTGTATGGGTTTCCCATACTCGACCATCTACTGATGCGGTTCTGCTGGAACAGCGTGCAATAAAGAAGGTTCTCCCTTGTCGGAGCAGCCTCTTCAGCGGCAAGTAAATGGAATACGTTGCTGACTATCTTCATATATCCTTGTCGTTTTCGGTTTGCTGGTTACGGTAATATTCATCGGGGTCTATCTCTTCGATGATTTCGGCAGTGCCGTCAAGCAGATAGCCACGACGCTTGATAAGACGGACATCCTCGATTGGCAGGAATGACTTGCCTCCAAACTCCTCCTCAAGCATACGTATCCACATGTAGATACACTTCATATTGCCATGGAATGCAAATGCTTTCAGTTTGTTTGTACCATCTCTCTTCCTTCCGCAGAAAAGGTTTATCCAGTTGTCCTCGTGAGTTTTCTTGTCTTTCAGTATCTCATAGTCGATAATGTCGAAAGACCCGATTTCGAGAACTTCCCTTGGGTCGTATTCTATCGCGTCCATTGTCCTCTTCAATTTACACCTGGACGTAAGCTCTTCAAGTTTCATTTCTTTACACTTTTTTACAAGGCTACGGTAGCAGTCGGCATGGGAGAGGATTCCGAAATAACTTGCCCATGACTCTTTTGTCTCGGCATGGATGGCATTATGCCAGATGCTCTTGCGTATTCTCGTCAGACCTTTGCCATGGTTGTCCTTTCGTGGCTTGAAACGGCAAATGCGGAAGCCACAGATGTCAACGGGCTTGTCGTTTATCGCAACAACTCTCTGCTCCGTGGACTTGGAGCGGACACAGAGTTCATACCACCAGTTCATCTTGATGCGCCACATAACCTGATGTCCTTCTTCAAGGCTCAAAACAGGCACAAAGACATTATCGGCATAGCGTAAGGCGTGCGGATAGTTGCCATTTAGCCAAACGTCGAATGGATATACGGCTATATGGTGCATGAGCGGTGAGGTTGGCGTACCTATGGGCAGTATTCCACGGACGAAGCCGACAGACTCGCCGAAGTCAATAAGCTCTCGTCTCGCACCGATGGCTTTCATTCCCTTGCGGTATGCCTTGACGGTGGTGTGCTCGTAGCATTTACGCTCGTCGATACAGACAAGATGTGAGTATTGCCTCATGTCGTAGAAAAGGCGGAGCATGGGTCTGAGAAGTCCCTTGTCGATGTCCTCGGAGCATATTCCTCTTCCCTCTATGCAATTTCGGGCGATACCTGTTTCCTTTGCCATATAAAGAGGCTTTACGAGCATTATCCACACATGCTGCATCACGAGCGTGAAGAATGTAGGTGCATCAATATCACGCCACTTTCCGTTGGTGTTCTTCCGCTTGAGCTGTATGTATTTCAAATACTCGCCTGTCTTGCCGCTATTGATAATGTCGGCAATGAGCTTGCAGTTGTTATTGAGATTGTTTTCGAACTCAACGACAGCGGCCTTCTTCTTCCTGCCTTCGCTTGCCTTAAAGAAAGCGTCACGTACGTTCTGCTCTGTAACCATTGTTATACATTTTGTTAATTAATCACTTATTTTGTTCATCCCGAAGCAAGTTCGGGCATAGACTGAATAACCCCACATAGTCTTTTGGCTATGCTCCAGCCGTGGTCTCACGTATTCGCCACTCCTGGGCGCAGACTCGGATGCTTTATCTTGTTTTTTTGTTTGTCCGATTTTGGGCAGACCCACCATTGTTGACGTTCGCATTCGTAGCCGGATTGTTCGCATTCATAGAACGCGGCGCACAATTCGAGTTGTTCGCGTTGTACCGAAAACGGAGAGCCGCTTCTCCAAGCCTGTGTTTCAACCATGCTCATGGCGGATTCAGAGGTCACTCTCCCGATGGAGGACTTGTCCGTTGCACATGGATTTTTTCAAACTACCTTCAAGGCAGGGGTCGGCCTGCGAAAAGGCCGACCGGGATTACCTTGGAGGCGGATTTGGATGTGCGATTGCATCGCACTGCGTTGGGTTGCACCCTGTTGCACCTTCTTCACAGGAGAACTTGGGCAGACCCACCATAGAAGACGTACGCATGCGAAGCCGGAGAGTTCGCATGCATAGAACGCGGCGCACAAACCGAGTAGAGCGCGTCGTACCGAAAACGGAGAGCCGCTCTTTGGTGCACAGTAAGGTCACTGCCATATCCGTCATTATTAAGGTGTGTGTAACAGCATTCTCCGCTGCCAACATTTCCTCCAGCCGCAAGTCCGATAGGCGCATAGGATGCACGTTTCTTTATCCAGTTGTTGAACGTGGATATATCCGCACGCTTGGTGTAGTATTTCTGACTCTCGAAATTCGTGGCGAGTGGTAGTTTGGTGGTGGTGTCCCTAACCCATTTCAACTGGTCGAGTTCTGAGTATGACTCAGCCCTGTTGCCAACTTTGCTCACGTTGGGGTCGTTAAGTATGGTGATGATGACATCGGCTCCACCAGGCCAATAACTAAAGATGTCACCGCAGAGATTGAGACCACCGCATACGGACATCCTGAGCATAGCCTCTACATTCCACGTCTCAGCCGCGCCTGTGGATGTGTTGTAGCCGTTCACGGTACCTCCGACATCCTTGTACACACGGGCGTTCATGTAGCCATCGGCCAGCCCCTTGCAGCCACTTGGTGTGACATATTTGTATGAGCCGCCGTACACCTCAAACCATGTACCAGCAGCGATACCAAACTCCTTTGCGAAGCTGAGCACTATCTGGCTTTCCATACACTGCTCCTTTGGATATTCACCATTGAGCGTACCAGTCATGTGAGTAGCCGATGCGGTGCTTGACGGCTTGAACGGGGCATTGTCAGACCATTTCCTGTACTGGAAGGCATCTGACGGTGACTTGCGCATACGGGTGCCGCCACTGAGCAGGAACGTGGCCTCGCTGTTGCATGACTCGTTGGATGATATGCCGCTGCCGTACATATTCGCACCGTACAAGGCCTTGGAGCCGTGTATCATCTCCAGTGCGGTGATATACTGCGACATGTTGTTGTAGCCGCCCTCCGCACAGGGATAGGGCTTGGTGTCATCGGGGTTGTTGTTCCGTGACCATGTGGCAAGGTTCAACGCCTGCATGTCGCTCACTCTTGGGTAGGTTCTGTCAGACTCCTTCAACATGTAGGTACAGTTGTTTGCTCCTGCTCCTCCTTGGCAGTTCTGCATTCCCTGCTTCAAGTAGAACATGTTTCTGGTAACGGTCTTTCCGCCGTATGTGACCGTGGCAACTGGGCCTGGTGAGATACCAGTGCGGCGAACAAGGTACTTGGAAATGTCGATGCCGTCCCATTTTCCGTCCTCCACGTTCGACAGGTCTGAGAAGATGCCTCGCCAGCAGGTGCCGCTCTCACCTACCACATTGTCGAGGAAATAGACATCACGGCCGAAGGCATCGAGGAACACACTCCATCGGTCATCGGTGGTCTCCCATGGAAGCAGGGCATGTGCTTCGCTGTAGGTGCCGTCGGTGTTCTTCTTGTAGAGTTTGATGGCATCAATGGTCTTGCTGCCTGCGTAGAACGGACGTAGCATCTCATCCACATACCGCTCGGCATCATACGAGCCTGCGGAGCAGTATGGCGTATAGGTGCTGCCGTTCTTCGTGTAGAGGGCGAGCAGCGAATCACCGTACTGCTCGTCGCTGATGACAACGACAGGAGCGTAATCTCCGCCTGTGTTCCTGAGCAGGTTGTCGCGTCTGAGTCGAATACTCTTCTGGGCAAGATAGGTGGCACCGGAAGAGGTCTTCTCGTAGGTCTGCGACATGTCACACAGCACGAAGTCATACTGGCGCAACCATTCCTTGTTGCCGTGCATCTCCATAGGGATGACATCAAGCGAATTGTCATTATACCCGACGACATAGTTGTTGCCGTAGAGGGACGGATAACGAGGCTCGACGCTTACCCTTAACTGAGGCTCACTGGTGGCGGTCATGCCGAGATCCTTCGTGGTGGTCTTCAGAAACTCCCTGTTGCTGATGACAGTCCAATCGGTCACATTGCCGTTTTCGTTCTTCACGGCCAACTCCCATGTGATATTGAAAAGACGCTCCACGAGCGTGAGTGTGGATGGTGCTTCCACGATGGCCATGTCATTCAGCGTCATTCCACGTGAGTTGATGATGAGCCTCTTCTTCACGGGAACATCTTTCCTGTTCGTCTCTCTCTTGTAAATGATGGTCGGCGTAAGGTCGATAATCTTGGAACTGTCTATCGGCTGCATTCTCACGTTCAGACGGAAGTCCTGATATAGATAGCCGTACTTGCATTTGCTCGGCACAATCATGCCGCTCTCATCCACGAAATCGTCCAGCTCTCCGTAGGGGATATAGCCTGCGTAGCATCTCAGATGGACGGTCTGTATCTTGCCGAGGTCAACGCAGCATTCCTTCGATGCCGTTCCGTCAGCGAAGAAGGTACCATCGAACCACTCCACATCATCGGTAATGAGGTGTTCCTGTCCGTCGACAACCTGGTACCAGAAATAGAAGGCGTTGCCAGTGCGGTCACTCTCGTAATCGTCACTGTCCGCATGTGCATCTTTTACCGCCAACGAGCCGTTGCGAAGCTGACAGCGCAGATAGCGTTTCCACGAGTCTTCCAGCTCGTCACCATTTTCGTCAACCCTCGGACATGCCATGGGATTGAGTTCATATCCGTCACACACGTACAGCTTTGACGTTGACGAAAGGTCAGGCTCACTACACAGCGAGAGGGAGATACTGGCTGACACGGTGGTGGTCAGCGTCTCCTCCATCATGATACTCTGTGATGAAGAACTGTTCGGGTCGGTGTAGTTCACCTTGCAGAAAATCTTCCTTCCGCTATCGCTCGGATGGGTGTTGAGGTAGTATTTCAGCTGGAATACGCCAGTGTCTCTGTTCTCCGTAATCTCTGTCTTTCCTGGCACCTTCGAAATCTCGGTGAGGATGGGTTTGCCGCTCGTGTCATACTTCCCGTCAGACGTATACCACATAACGCTGGTTATCCTTGCGTTGCCGACGGTGGCCTTCCCGTCAGACGTGAGGATATTCGGGTCTTCCAGTCTGATGACAGGCTGGAAGACAAGAGGCTTCACTTTTCGGTCGGGCAGGTAGCTTCCGTCCGAATTGTCGTAAATCTGCTTTCCGTTGTTCTCTTTCCCATTGTGAGTAATTTTCAGGTAGTACCTGATGTTGGAGGCCTCGGTGAAAGAACGGATGGTCTGTAATTGTGTTCTCTTAACCATGATAGATGCTTTTAGTTTCTACTTTGTTCAAGGGTAGCATAACCTGCTAACCTTCCACCGTAAGTGTCGATGATTTCATTGTACGTGATTCTGATTGGGTTGGTTCTGTCTGTCTTCACAAATTCGCCAGCCCTGTTGAGCAGCGCGAACTGGATTTCCATGCCGCTGAAAGCAGTGTTGGAAAGGTTGACCTCGTTTCCGCTCTTGTCAACAACGATGGCCTTGACTTCGGCTGTCTCACCTCTCCTTATGTCGTTTGGGTTGCCTACACCTGTTATCTGGAACTCAAAATTGATGTTGTCGTTATAGTCGAACACGGTGCATGCTGCCGTGACAGTGATGGTGCCTATGGTGGCCGTGCAGGTGTAGAGTTCGAATCCTGACACGTCACTTGCGTTGACGGTCAGAGTCTTTCCTGTAGTACCTACGCTGTTGTACACGTCGCCGTCGAGGCGTTTCCACGAATAGTTGTTCGATTCTACCTCTTTGTTACCGTTGCTCTCAAAAATCTTGGCGGCAAGCGTGGTGCTTTTTTCGCCATTCTTGATGGCAGGTGCATCAATCTGCATAATATATGCCGTTCCTCCGCTCGTGACAGGGATAATCTGTATCGTGGCCGTGGGGGACTGGATATTCTCCACGTTGTTGCCTTCGGTCAAAATCTGTCCCTCGATACGTATATAGTCGTTATCCATATTTCCTGCCGATGCAACGTTCTTGATGATGGAGTAGTACCTCACTTCCCCTTCTTTCTCTTGCACATCCTCGTACTTGAACATGCCAGCAAAGGTACCTGTCGACATCTTTGTATCGGTGTTAAACTCGACGACCGCGTTGTTGTAGTACAGCTTGAGATTCTCGTTCTTCTCGATTTTTACCTTTTCCCCGTCTGTAGTGTAGCACTCAGCATGGAACTTCGGCTGGTTTGAGGCGACACTCCAGTCTGGGCTTACCGAACCTGCGCCTCCGTTGCCGTCCCTGTCGTAGAACTGGTGGAGCATACCTTTGTCAAGTGTAAGGTAGGTGACATACGTCTTGCTGCCGACATAGGCGGTCAGCGTGAAGGTGTTATTGATTACTCTTTGCATGATTATTATTATTCGTTAATAAGTTGTTGTTTTACTCGTTTTCTTCACCGGAATCAGATACCGAAAGCCTTGCCTTGAGGTCGTTTAGATCGGTGTGGTTAATCAACTCCTGCTTGCCGAGCGAGAAGCGGACAAAGTTCACCTCGTTGAGGGTGATGATGACACGTCCGTCAGGCTCTGGCAGTCGCTCGTTTTCTTTGAAGATTCTCTTCTCTTCGCACAGTTTTTGGTCTAATAATACGTAAATCATAATGCTGTTTATTTTTTTTGTTTGACATTAAAAATATTGTGATATTCTCTTATTGGTTACCTATGCCGAGCGTACCTGTCAGCGTGACTGGTTCTGCGGCGAAGATGACCTTGCACGTGAACGTGAACGACACCTTCAGTTTCTGCATCCAGTACGATCCGCAGTCATGACGTTCGTTCGCCCGGTCTATGATATGGATAATGTTGGGCGTGTCTCCTACGGTGGCAACCCACGCATTGTCCTCCTCTTTGATGCCACTGTCCCTCGTCCATTCCATCACGGATGAGGAGCGGAGCAGGATGGCATCGGTAATGTCGGTGTTGCCGTACATAAGCCTCGCCTCCACGATGGTGTTAACGTTGGATGCCTTCACGACAAACGACTTGCCCTCGACGGGTACGAAATCAATCCATAGCTCATCCCTTGACAGCAGGGTTATTATCATGGATTTCGATGCCTCCACGGCAACGGTCTTGCCAGTCAAATACCTGTACTCTCCGCTTCCTGTCAGAGTGAACATTACGCCCTGGAGGTATGCTCCGTCACCCATATCATCGGACGTGAGCACCATCGGAGATGATACGTCTGTATGTGCTGCGTTCCACTCCGCGTCGGCCTCTGCCAGTCCAGACTCCCTCACCATCTTCCACTTTGCATCATTGATGGTCTTGTTCTGGAACCGCAGGCTGAACGTCAGTGTCCTGCTGCCGCCTACCTCGATACGGTTGTCCTCGATTCCGCTCATGACGACCTCGGAACGCATGTCCTCTATCTCCTCCACATGCCCCGTGATGTAGATGTTGTTGAAGAATCCACTGTAGTCCCGTAGGAACTCGTAGCCCTGTATCTTGTTCAGATTGGAAAGGTCTCCTATCTGGCAGGCGATATTGTTCACGCCCATCTTCCACGTGGTCACTCCAGCAAGATAACGTGTGTAGTTAGTAGCCCTGTAGCAGGATTTTTGCCTGTCCTCGTATGTCGGGTTTCCGAACACGACGAAGGTCATCTGCGGAGACGGATGCACCGACTTTGACCATTCGTCATCGCTGCGCATCACATATCGGAACTTGGAATTGAACTCCCCTTCCATAATGTCCGTCACACGGAAATAGCAGGTGTAGAAGCCTGCCCTCGTGATGATGCCTGTCTCCGTCTCCTTGTCCTCCGTCTCGTTCACCTCTGCCAGCGTGGAATGGAAGATACCAAGGCAGAGGTCGCCTTCCTTCACCTGCCCTATCTCACCTTCCTTGAGGTCGAGCGTCACGATGCCGTTCATCGTCGCATTACCTTCCGCATCCTTCTCTATCTCCACCGACTTGATGGTGCCTCCACCTGCCGATTGCCACTGTACACCCGGGCATATCTCAACTATATTGTACGACAACTTCGGAACGGTCAGCGACTCCGACAAGTCAAGGTTCCTCAACCATGCGTTTCCCTTGCCGTCAATCATTCCTCCCTCACCAGTGATGCCAGCGACGAAGTTGTTGCCGAATTTGGCACCATTGGAGAATGTGGCAATAGCCCTTGATATAAGGCCTGAAAGGAATGTTATGAGGCCTTTCGCCGTGTCATCATTGATCTTGGAAAGAAACTTATCACTGCCATACTTATCCAATGTGTCCTTCACGCTGTCCTCGTCGGCCTCACGGATAACGGGAATAGAGAAAGTGTGAGCCTCTCCATTGACCGTAAAGACAGCGGAGAGACCGTTGAGGGCTACGTTGTTGAGATACTGGATGAAGTCTTTTGTGTCGGCATTGCCGGCATCGACGGAAAAAGTAGGATTGTCGGCATTGAACGTCTTAGAGAAGTCGATACCGTCGCATGACAATACAATGACAGCTTTACCAGTCACTTCCTGCTCCTGACCGTTGCCAACGCGCTTCATCAATGTGGCAACAAGTGGGAGAGTACCCCTGAAGGCACCCGTATATGAACACTTCAACTGATATACCTCTACGCCTGCCAATGTCCAGCGACAACGGTAGCTGACGGCATCCTCGGCATAGTAGCTCCAGATGCGCGGCATGGAAAAGTCGCCCCAATGACCGCCACGACGGACGACATCAGCGGAAGAGGAAGAGTTGCCCGATGATGAAGAGTCAACGGTAGTCTCTTTTATATAATCGCGATAGGCGGAATATTCGTAGTGGTAGGTATTGTTGGTACCCTGAGCTTCATCCCACCAACCTTCCGGCACCCAGCCGTCCTGATTCTTATTACTGTCAACACCACCTGCGGCTTCCTCCGGATTCACCTCACCCTTGGCGATGATCGAGGGGGCGAGTGGTTTGGTGGCATCTGAAGCGTCGGAAGAAAATGAGACAGCCGACTGACTGCGCATAAAAATCCACTCACGATCCTTGGAGTCCTCGCCGTTGCGCACAAAGGCGATTGGGGTACGGTAAAGTTCTGTGTAGGTAGTGGTCTTGGCTGATGAACTGCCCGATGAAGAATCAGACGTAGCCACCTTTACGATGCGCACGTTGACTGGTTTCTGCAAGTGAAATGCCTCGATGGGGATGTTGGCTTTTGCCACGGCTTCGTCGGCACCGTCGAACACACACGTATTCCATTGGTCGAGCGCAGCCACGCTGAACTGCACGGCCAACGACGCTGTGGATAACTGCGCCTTGGTTAGCTTGAACACCTCACCTTTTTGGTCGATGGCACGTACCATCACGTCAATACCTTCCGACGGGTTATAGGTGTCGGTTGTCGGGTCGTAGTTGACCATGTTGACCGACAACTCCAAAGCATACTGCTCTGCGGTCTCGGCAAGAATGTTTATCGTGCCTTGCGCCAACACCTCGTACTTTTCCACATATTCAGGAAGTGGCGAGGAACTGGATGCACTTGAAGATACGCTTGATGAAGTTGACGCACTTGAAGACGATGATGCGCTCGAATTTTCAGAAGAAGACGAAGAATCTCCCTCTTTCAACCCCCATGCGATGACCGTCCACAGCGACGATACGGCACCACCGAACATATCGCCCTCTCCGCGTGCGTGACTGAGCGCGATATTTCCGTTTGGCACTTCACGTCCAGTAGAAGGATGCTCGGCATAACTGTTGTCCGTGGGGAAATTCCATGCGGCATCTGCGGAAGCGTTGCCGGTGTTGCGTTGGATTGTCCAGTGATGGAAGCGCTCCACGTCGGCATTTGTCCAGCCCTCCAATAGTTTGGCTGACAATATAAGTTCCTTACCCCACTTCACGTATGGCTTGTCTCCTGCATCCACTCCTTCGATGGCAGAGGTCAGTTCCACCCGCAGTGGCATATCGTCGGGGTCGAGGTTCCACTCAGAGTTAAACTGGTCTGTACCGAGGATACCCGTGTCGAGCGTCACGGTACGCTTGCCATCAACAGGTAAGCCCACCTCTCCGAGCTTCACATACCAATAGTTGCTGTTATTCTGGTTGGCCGTACCAGTAGCCAGTCCCTTGATGGTGACATAGGCGTACTTGTCGATCCAGTTGTCCCCGTCCGCCACCTTTTGGGCAAAAATAAGATAACCGTCCGACGAGTTGTTTTTCGACAGTCGGGCATAGATGGTGTATGGCTTAGTATCATCAGCCAACCGTCGGTTGCGACCTGTCAACGTCCATTGCCGGTAGGCTGAGTCGTTCCATCCTAAAGCAGTGATACCCATGCTGTACACAAGTATCTTGGCACCCTTAACCACGTACACGGCAAGGTCATTTGCCGAACCGTTGGCATTAGGCGTTACAGAGATTGCTCCGGGCGCTATATAGTGAGATGGAGAGGTACGTTCCATTGCGATTTTACTTTTTTTGTCTGAAAGTTAACACAATCAGCCAATGAAATCAAGGGCATTGCCCTTGAAAATGCAGTAACAAGAGTCTAACTTTGTAATAGAAAACAATAAAATTATGGAGCATCTTTCACTTGAAATATTCGATTTAGCGGGCAACGGCAGCAAATATGCCAACCTGCCCGAAGACACCAGCATCACCATTACCGACACGAGTGAGATTTTCGCCAGCGGAGACGTGTGGAGCCATGCGTTCACGCTGAACGTAGAAGCCAATTCCGACATCTTCGGTACGAGTGGCGACATTCACGGAAGTAGGTTGCATGAGCAGCTCAACGGTCGTAGGGCGCGTATATGGGTGGATGGCCTGCCCCTCTATCTCGGCTATCTGAAACTCGACGACGAGGTGGACGTGGACGAGGACGGCAATGTGGATGTGACGTTCGAGAGCGGTCAGAAGACATTTGAGGAACTTATCGAGGGCGGAAAGGCCAACCAGGTACCGATGATGAGCGACGTGCAGATTGGCATGGCACTGTGGAGGAAGAGATGGACGTGCGCACAGGTGGAGCTGGAGGCTACCGCCGTGTTAGGGTCAGAAAACACCAGCATTTTAGATCGTGTGAATGCCCAAGCCAGCCTTACCCACGACGTACACCTTTCAGTGATTGGCGACGAGGACCCACGACTCACCTATTTCATCACCGACGGAGAATCCGACGGCACATCGGTGCAGCCCTATCCGCGTATGGTATTCCCCAAGGGAACGTTCTACAACACTATAACAGGAAAAGACGAGACCATCGACTGCATCAACACCGATTCGCCATACGACGATAACCATCCCTACTGCAACATGGCTCTCTGTTACCAAAAATACGGCTACACCGTGACTACGGAAGAGAATGGCAATAAATATACCCACAATGACTATTCTTCCTCTCCGTCGGCAGAACGTGGCTATGAAGTAATGCCCGCCAACCGTGTGAACTCAGCACCAAACTTCTACGTAATCTATTGGCTGAAGTCACTGATGAAGCACCTCGGCATCCACATCGAGGAAAATCAGATGATGGATGTAGAAGACCTGCGTCGGCTGTTTTTTGTCAATACTAACTGCTCCTACAAAGAGATACAGCATCTCCGCAACCCGAACGAAGCCGACCTCACCTACGGCAGGTATCAATTCGACGATAAAGGCCCACTTATATCAGAATACATGGGCGACCTCGTGGATGAGAAGTACGACAAAAATATAAAGCGATGGAACGGACCCAAAACCATTGCAAAGATTGAGGAATGCGGGTTCAAATGCGAGGAATTTACGGAAGGCGACGGAGAAATATTCTCCAAATTCGACCAAATCTTACGTATTACGATAAAGGCGAAATCAGTGTCAGGTATGAGTTCCTCCATGCGTGCCTTCTACGATGGTTATGAAGGCAAGGATAGTTATGGAAGCAACCGTTCGATACAGCGCAATCTGCTGCTCCATAAAGCGATGGCGTCGAGTGAGTGCTTCCCCAATGTGGATATTTCTAAGGTGATTGACGCACTGAAGAATGGCTTCGGTGTACGTCTGTTGTTCGACGACAACTACAAACGGGTGCGTGTGGTGCTGTTGCGCAATATCTTCCGCAACAAGGATGTACAAACCATCAACTGCGACATCATCGAGGAAACCAAAATGGAGAACTGCATCCGTGGCTTCAGGATGACATACGGAAAAAACGACGACACCACTTTTTATTATAAGGGCTTCAGCGACATGCTGCCCCACAAAAATGAACTGTGGATAGACAAGAGCGACAAGCACGACTACTCAAAGTGGCGACTGAATACAGTATATGCAACGTTGTTGAATAATATTTCCGCTTTCGACACTACTTGTTATGTTACGCCAAATAACGGCAACTCCTATGGTATCAAAGTGGACAAGAAAGCAAAGAAATACGACGAGCTCTACCCGTCGCTATTCGAATATGCGGGTTACATGGACGCCGAGGACGGTGACTGCACAGGCGAGGATGAGACCATTGAGACAGTAAACGTGGGCTTCGCTCCAGCTATTATGAACGATGTGAACTTTGAAAACGAGCGCGAATATGTCACCTTCTTTGATCAACTCTCTGCCCTCTTTCCTCTTAATCAACGTTTTGCCCTCTTTGTTGACGAGACCATGCGTCCACGTCGTCCCAACCTCTTAGACTTGTCCGGCCAGCCTGATGTGAAGAGCTACGACGATTCCAATGCAGTGTATAGCGTTGACAAGCTCTATGCCAAGCACGGTCCAAACGGATCTGACACGAAAATGGTGAGCGATGGAGTGGTGCAGCCGGGACTTTTTTCAATCTCTTCAGATATGTCTGTAGAAGCTGTATTCCCTGAGTTAAAATTCAAAGACGCTATAGTGGGCAGTGTTTTTGGTACGCCCAATGAGTTTTACGGAAAATCATTTACTATCAAGAATGTCAAAATTACCGGCCACATCAACGAGGGATACCGTCTTTATCTGCAAGACAACTTCGAGCCAAACGACGACGGTATCTGCCCGATTGAGGCTCACGATTGGGGATTGACACTCTGCATCATGCGTGGCAGCGGCAGCGACTCCTACGTTAACTACTCCGCCGACCCCAACGACGATGAAGGAAACGACACGTGGGACGTGATGCCTGGCAGCACATCTACAGTACATCCAGACACCTGCGATAACTACGGCAACCTGTGGGACTACAACGGTACCGCTGGTGGCGTTGGCGACACTGACGGCCGCATCTCGCTGAAGCTGCGAGCTGAGAAGCCAAACCCATACTACAAGAAAGGCAGCACGAAGGAAGAAGAGAAAAACCAATACCTCACCATCACCAACGAGCAACTGCGTGGTCGTGGGCTATGCGACCAGTTCTACAAGGAATACAGCTACTGGGTGCGCAACGCACGCATCATCAAGCGCACGGTACGCATGACACTGGCACAGTTCCTTGCCATCGACAAGACCAAGCGCGTGCGTGTGGGCGACATCATCGGCTTCATCAAGAAGATGGAGTTCACGGTCAACAACCAGTCGGGTCTCGGCAACGTGACCATGGAGATTATGTATATCTAACACACATTATTATTATGGCAATAATATCAGGAATGTTCGGAACGGGGAAGACTTACTTCTCCGGCTCACCAGTAATCATCGACATATCGGGTTTGGAATGGAGCGGAAGCAGTCCGTTCAACATCGTAAAAATCAAGGTCCTCGACGGCTCTGACAACATTATCGGCGATTTCCATGCCGACACGGGCGGTCAGACTGCAATCTCGTTCAACATCGAGTCGGCACTGAGGGCACTATGGGCCGACTACGACTTTGCCAACGAGGTAAGCGCGGCCAACAATGCGGCCGTGGCAACGAGCATAGCGGCACAAAGCACATTGAGAGCTTATCGCCCATACTCGCTCAAACTCTCTACGGAGTATATTAACTCCACCGATAACGAGTTTACCACCACCGAGAGCGACGCTGTGACAGGTGGCCAGTGCATGATTGGTCGGCTGACCGAATGGGAGCGCTACAACATCGCCACCAAGGAGGATGCCGACGCCTCGCATTGGGAGGGCAGCAACCTGCGCAACGGCGACGCATCGACCAAGCCGACGAGTTCGCCTGAGAGGGTGGGGCGGTCGAGCATTACGTCATGGACGGATGTGAGCGTCAGCGGAACTACGAGTACTTTCTTCCCTGCGGCAGCACCAGCATCCGCAGACGCTTCGGCGCAGCACGCACCCATCGTCTTGCGTGACAGCATAGACTACCAGGACTTCCTATTTGTCAACCGACGTGGAGCCGTGGAGACGTGCAGCGCAATGGTAAAGGAGTCGATGGACATCAGCATCGAGACAACGAGCTATAACCGGGTGGAACGTCCAACATTCAGTCCGAGCCGTTCGTTGATGGCCATCACAAGTGGTGACCGCAGGTCTTGGGATATGTCGAGCGGCTACGTTAACAGAGAGTGGGCACAATGGTGGACGAGTGAGTTCCTGATGAGTAAGCGACGCTGGATGCGAATGGGCGACAAGTATATTCCCGTTATAATCACTCCTGCCAAGAAGAGCGTGAACATCTACGACAAGACAAAACAACAGATGGCTCATGTCGATTTCACCGTGACGTTAGGATTGGAAGGATAGCAGAGCTTGTTAGCTTCCTTATTGAAAACAGGCTAAAATACGGCTAAAAAAAAGCGGACACTTCTTAACGTCCGCTTTTCTCTTTTAGATTGTAAAAAGTTCAAATCAAAATCCCCAAATCGCTTTGTGCAGTTCCTCTTCCGCCAACTCCTTTGCAGACTTCTCGTGCCACTTGAATTGTTCGGGGGTAGGGATAGGTGTGAGCAGGTATCGTGGAAGCCATGCCTGGTCGGGGCGTGCTCCGGGGGTATCGGGGAAACGGAGGTGAAGCTGGATGTGGCGTTCGTCAATAGCCTCGCCTTCCTTACCGTGATACGTCCGCTCCTCGATACACTCACCATCACGTCCGCCCCATCTGTCAATCAGTTCCTCGATGGCCTCACGAAACTCCTTGCGGCTTTCATATCCGTGGTCCATGTAGTCACCGAGTGGCACACGGCTCATATCCTTGCCGACGTGGTAGAACGGTCCTTGGATAATCACGTTTGGATTATCGGTGGAGACGTTCGTCCTGCGGATGATGGGGCGCGACGGGTCGTAGGAGCTATCATCGTAAAGGATGTCGGGATGTCGCTTCCTCACTTGCTTGGATAGTTGATTATTTCTACTTTCTCTTTCCATTTCCAAAATCTAAATACCCTCGTAAAGAGGACGGTGTACATCATGTCGTGCGGCTCGTCGGGTTTCACCACGTGAACGGCAAAGGGTTTATGGCAGTAGCCGTTGCCCTCGCCCGACAACCATGCGGCATAGGTAAAGATGCGGTGGGCGGTATTGATGATGCTACCGTCCTCAATCTGTTTTGCCGGGTCGTCGCCTTCACTCATGGCATGGATGCCGGATTGCGTGACAAAGGCTTCATGCTTGGCTACGCTCATCTGCAGGAAACCAGACTCCACGTTGACACGGAGCATCTCAAAGTAATCTACCCACGGCTGCAAGTCCTTACGCTTCTTCTTCTCCGGTGTAGGATGCTTTCTTTTCTTCATTCCCATGTTCTGTATGATTGATTTCGTTGCCATTGCCCTTAACGTCGGCACGGTTGCCGTTGTTACTGATGTTGAGATTCGTACCACCAATGGCAAGGAGCGTGATGATCTGCAAGATAAGGAGAATTGCAAACAAGGGTCTCGGCGGGAGAAGCCACACGATCGCGATAATGGCGGCTAAGATGAGCACGCAGATGATGATGTTTTTTACTGTTGATTTCATGACTATTTCGTTTTTGATTGTTACCATTCTTTGATTTTGCAGGACGATGGAGTGGGTGACGGGGTTGTTACAGCGGCACGGTCGCTTCCTACTGAACCCTGCGGACGAGGGGGAGTATGGCTTGCCATTGCTTCTGGAGCACAGAAGTCGTCCTCCCATCTGCGGTGGTTGAGATAACCCTGTCCGTACATACGGCTTATACCCCTTTGCTTGCAGTCGTTGGTATAGGAAGCGATGCCTGCGATGGCCGCCCGCTTGTCCTTGGCGTTGAGCTTGTTCCAGGCACGCTCGGCTGCTATGCGGTCACGCTTCAGCCCGTAGGCGTTCCAGAACTCTTCAAAGGTTGGTGCTTTGTTCATGGCTCAACGATTTTAAAAAGGCAGGTCGTCCTGCGGTTGGTCTTCTGGAGTGTCCATGCTGGTGGTGGCATTCACCTGCTGCTGCTTCGGCAGGATAGGCTTCATATTGCCGAGGATAGCGAACGACTTACGCTGCTCCTCCGTCATTTGGTCGTACAGCTCACGGGGGATGTCACCACGCACAAAGTGGCTGTTGCCGTACTGCGAGTTTTCCTGTGCGTTGGCAACGAGGCTGAGATAACAACCTTTCTCGCCGAGAAACAGCGAGGGGTTGTCCTCGATGGGGATGCAGATACATGTTTTTGTGGCAGTCCTGCCTGTAAACTTCCTCAGAAAGGCATTCTTCAATTTCTGAAGGTCGATTTTAATACTGTAATTTTGCATAGTTGTTATGTTTGTTAATGGGTTATTTATGTTTTATCTTTGCGTTCATTTCTTCTATCTCCTTGGCCTCCTTTGTCATGGTGTTCAGGATGTCGAGGACAAAGGGGAGGTTGGAGTCATAGACTTGTTGCTGTTCGCTGTATCCGGAGTATTTCATGATGGTGTTCACGGTGCCCACCTCGCCCTGCAGGGCATCGTTCATGGGTCCGTGCTTACCACCGCCATCAAAGAGCATGGGGTAAGCCTTGGAGTAATACACAAGGGCGGTCTGCCATACTTGGTGACAGATGTGAAAGAGCGTCGTAATCTCCATGTTCCCCTTGCTTAGTTTCTTCTTCCAATACCCCACGAGGCTGTCGGCCTGCTCGCTGCTATATCTGTACGTGAAGTGGGGTCGCAGACGGATGGTGTCTCCACTGGTGTCGAGCAAAGCCAGCGAACGGGGCACAAGTATCTGCGCCATGAACTGCGCTTGTAAGTCTAATGCCTGTTCGTCCGTGATGCCGTCCTGCCATAGCTGTGAGGCGATGGGCTGCAAGGCGCGATACTGCGACCATGTGAGGTTGTTGCACGCCACCTGCGGAAGGGAAAAGACTCTCGTCTGTCCGAGGTGTAGGGTGAGCCGTTTGCGGTCGTGTTGCGTGCTCACCTTGCCGCCCGATACGATGATGGTTTCATCCCGCAACATGAGTGCGTCGCGTAACGGACCGACATAGCCGGGGTGTGCCTCACGTCGCTCCTGTATCACCTTACCCTTGTCGTCTTTCTTCTCGTCCTGTCCGGGGTCTCCATACGGATATTCGAACCAAGGAATAGCTTGCCGGGCAGCATGGGCGAGTTCACGGGGAGTGGTGCGCCATTGTCGGCCTTGCTTGCCGGTCAACAGATATACCTCCTCACCCGAATGTTCATCTGCCTTGCCACGTCCCGATACAGTCAGTCCGCAGAGGTCGAGCAAGGCGGCACAAATGGCAATGTCGGGTTGACCGCCATACCGCACCTTTACGGTCCACACACGGCATAGATCCTGCCAGGTAAGGGAGGACCATGAAGAGGGTAGGGGTGGAAGGTGCTTAAATTCTTTGCTGGTCATTGTTTAACTTTCTTTTATGTTTTTCGCCTTTTCTTATCCATCGGAAGAGTCTTGTATGTGCCCGACGGATGATGTCGATGTCGTGGCATGACGGCTGAACCCATATCCATCTCTCGTCATAATAGCCAGGGCGAAGTTTATTGCATTTTCTCCAAAAACTCTTTCGATGGTCTTTAGAACGATAGTTTCCTTCACCTTTAGACCATCCCATTATTTTCTTTGCTTGTCTGAGTCTCATGGTTCGCTAATTTTTGATAGTTCTATAAACGCGTCAATCGTCTCTATTTTCTTCTCGTACATCTTTTTAAGCCACTCGTATAACGTTTTCCCGTAGAGTTTCTGATACTCTTTAGCTTCATCTATTGTACGAAACGACAACTTCCGAACTTGCTTCTCAATTGCTTCTTGTCTTGCTTTGTCAGTTCCATTATTCGATTCCGTTTGGTTAAACAATACGTGAGGCAACCATGATATATCACGATTTGTTAAAAGGATTTTAATCCTTTCAAACTCCTGCTCTTGTTCCTTTATTTCTTCTTCGCTGAGTTTTATAGTTAGTTTATCATCAAGCCTGCCTGCGTATTTTGCAAACAATGGTTTTATTTGTCTTGTCATTTCTTCTTCATCGATTTACGTTTGTTCTTTTTGTGAAACCTCCAGCCATCGGCAGAGGTGTACTCTTTGTATGTTACTTTAGGGAGGAAATCTCCACTTGCATAAGGTTTTTCGCATTCTAAAACAGTGTCTGTTTCTGTTTCGTTTTTATTAAAGCATTCTTCCATAACTTGTCGCATATTCGTGTATGTATGAGACTGAGAGTTGAATAAAGTTTCTTTTATTTTATTCCCGTCCGAAGAAGAGAATAATTCTCTCCATCTGGCTAAGTTTTCGTCTTTTCTGTTCATTATCCAATCCTTTCCACTTTAATAGGTTCGCCGCTATCGGAACAAGTCAACGTCCCGCCGATATACACATTCCACCCCATATACTTGCGATTTGCCTCTTCAAGGGTCATTTGGTGGTATATCTCACGATACAGATAGTAGGTTTCAGCGATAAACTTGCGCTGGTTGTCATCATGACAAGAACCGCCATTCCATCCATAAGATGCTCCACGTCCGAGTTCGGGAGTGACAAGCGGTTGTAACTTGTCAAGTTCCTCGATAAGTTCTCGATAATGCTTGAGGCAAGCAGTGGAATTACTTAAATCCATCTGACCTGCGATAAACCTGTGGCAATCCTCCACGCAGTTGGCTATTAGTCGCAACTGATGCTCCGTCAGCTCTATCTTCCATTTTCTTTCTTCCATACATATTCATATAAGTTAGACCAATTCAGTGGAACAGCATACGCATTTATGTAACAGATAGACGATACCGGGACTCTACACTGATGATATTTATCATCTTCATCATGATAATACACCTCTACAACGTCATGTAGTAGTGTGTCCCAATATTCAATTTTGTCACCACAATAGCGTTTTGTTGTGAACGACTCGTAGCAGTGATTACGAAGAGCGATTTGTTCACCGTTAATCAGATGGAGAGTTACAAAAATCTCACATATATCATAATCAATATCGTACTCTGCCTGTTCACTAATGTCGATTTTGGTTTCTTCGTACCCGGAAGAATCCTCCATCCATTTTCTATAGCTTTTTATCTCTTCAATTAGAGATGTTTTTTCTGTTTCTGTCATATCTTATTCCTTTAACATTGCGTAACCTATGCAGCCGTGCATTATATAGCAGTAGTTCCACCCACCATTCTTGTATGTAATATACCTTTTGCAACTAAACCGTTTTGGGCATTGCTCGTTGCAGCAGAGGTCAAAGTCGTAATGATTCATGGCTTACCATTTATCAAGTGACACTTGTCGCCGCAGAAACATACCTCTTTGTTTTTTTCGCAGATACCATAGCCGTTTATGTCCTCGTGTAGAAATTTCTTGCACTTGCCGCAGTATATTGTCTTACTCATTTCTTCACATCCATTAGTTCTTTATGATTTTCTGCGACCCAACACAGAAGGCTATACAATGCGTCAACCAATCCATTTTGTTGAGAAGGAATCATTACGTGCTTTGACAGAGAATATCCGACTGACGGCGCGATGAGATAACTCATTGTAAATCTCTTCTTGTCTATATTCTTCGGCAGCTTCTCTATAAGGTCTCCAATGGTGTATGCCGGCTGAATTCCACTAAAGCCACTGTATAGTATATAGTTGGTAATCACAGTATTGGCGATACCCAAAATCCATTCGTCAGGTTCGTACTCTTTCGATATATTGTAGTATGCCATACTTGCATCAGACGTATCAACACCCAACTCTTGCAGGTGCTTCATCTGTTCAATACTCAATACTTGTTCTTCGATTTTCATTTCTTCTTTCCTTTCTTACGTTTGTTATTATCGTTGTAATGATGGTCTATTGTAATAAACATCCATTGTGGAATTTTCTCCCATGCAGGATTTTTACCTCTGGAATATTGAGTTTCGTTATATAATAAATCATTTCTTGACTCCTTTCCATTCAAGTTTGATGTCTATATGGTTTCTCCACATACACTTGGTTAATTCGTCCATATAATCACACCCAAAACCACAAACACATAGATAAGTTTTATCATTAATTGCATAACGCAACTGCCCTAAGTAATCTCCTTGATAATAGACACTCTGATACGTGCCAAATGTGTCGGTACATTTGCCTCTCACATCAAATCCAAATCCCCTGAGCAAGTCTTCATCTATCGGCAGCGCATCCGCGTTCTTGATGTCCTCTACCCACGGTGTCAGTCGTTCCTCGTCACTTGCCACGAGGTAGATAGTTCCATCATCGAAGATTTGAATTATCTTCATTGGAGGCGAGTAACGTTCTGTCATTTCGCTCCATACCTGCACCCAATCACCTACGTGAATGTCACGCAGCGTCAGGTTCTTTGTTCGTTTGTCTGTCTTATACATTCAACTAAAAATTATTGCGTTATAGTTTGAGTTAACATTGATAGAAGTTACGAGTTCTTCCACTCCAAGTTCTGTGTCATAATAGTACACATCCAAGTCACCAAATGAGTCTTGTATATCTTGGAGTTTATTGATTACTTCGGATATTACCATACTTCTGATATTTCAAGTTCGTCAAATTCTTCTTCATAGACGAGATTTTCACTATCTATGCCATCTCCATTGACTGTAACATTAATATCTCCGTGTCGAATCATAAACTCTTGGAGTTCTTTAATTAATTCTGATATTTTCATAATGATTTTTCCTGTTGTTCTATGAATTGTGATTTGCGTACATTTATCTTGTCCTGCACAGTACCTGTCGTGACCTCAGCGAACGATTCCGGATTTCCTGGGTGACCCTTAATGCTTATCAGAATGTCTTCACCATCTAACTTGACATTAGAATTAACAGGTTCCAATTTCACGAAGTCCATATCCAATATGGCTTCATAATTACCCATTTTAATACTTATTTTCATATTACTTATCAATTACGAGTTTAACCTTCGTCGGCTCTTCGTCCGACCATTGCACTTCTGGGAATGACTCTGGGTTTATAGGATAAGGGTTATAATTGTCGCTTATCCACACACCCTCCCCCGTATCTTTTTTCGGTTTTGATATTCCGTGAAAATACAAAGAGCCGTTCTTATCCATTGCCAACCACATTTCTTCCATAAACTATTGTTTTATGAGCCGCACCTGTCACATACGGCTCTTGGTTGTTACTCTACAAGTTCCCAATCGTCAGCGAACACATCCGATACACTCGGCACCCATGAGTCGGCCCGACCTGTATTGCCGTTGTATATGAGGCATTGGCTCGTGTAGTCAATATATCCCTTACCATTAAGGATGAGGTCTTTTGCGGACTGAGGGAGCGACTGCATCTTTGGGATGATGTCACTCTCGATATGTGCAGGCACTTGCTTAATAACGAATAGATTCTTACCATTCCAACCAGAACGGCGAATTGCGAAGCCGCTTTTTAGCAGATCAATAGCTGAACCGAACGATATACCTGAACAACTGCCGTCTTTACTTGCCATCTTAGTTAACCGTAAGCCAAGTACGTACAAGTATGTAGACATGCTCGAATATTGAACAGCAAGCATTGCTCTCGTAGTACTATCCAACTCCTTGAACTTATCGCCATGAATAAAAGCATACAGTTTTCCCAATCGGTAAGCAAGTTCGTCCTCTTCGATAGACATTCTGTCAAGCGGAGTGTCGGCGATTTTGTAAGCCTTCTCGAATGGCTCGGATGGCGACCAACTTTCATAACCGCCTTCATACTTGACGTGATAACCTGCCTTAGTCTTTTCTGACTCGTTAGGCACTCTTCCTGCTTGCAGCAGATTCTTCTCGTAAGCCTCGCCCATTGTCATCGGTTCGGCTTCAATTTGCTTTGTACTAATGTACTTTTTCATTTTGCTTTAAATTTTATTGTTTTTCGGCACTATTGCCTTACGGTTTATCTATGATTTGCATTTCTATTATTTTTCCATCTTGCACGCGCGATTTGAAGCAGACAACCCCGTCTTTAAACTCTTCTTCTTGGCATTTCTTATCCATATACCAATCAATGAGTGTAAGAATTTCACCTTCGGTTATCTTGCGTCTATCTTCAAGCATTACGTTAGGATTACGCTTACTAACCTTAGCAATGTACGCATTGAATAACGCTAAGCAAATTTTATAATCTTTTGCTGCCATATTACTTTGTTTTATTGTTTTTCGGCATTATTTTCGATTTCTTTCTTTCT
>JALFIX010000081.1 GCA_022775105.1 Prevotella sp.
TTGTAATCGACCACTCTACCATCCCTCCTAAAATGAAAGGGATTTTGATATTGTCTCAATCCCTTTCCTTGTACGCCCTCAGGGGCTCGAACCCTGGACCCATTGATTAAGAGTCAATTGCTCTACCAACTGAGCTAAGGACGCATCTTTATGTTTTGGCGCTTCAGGATGGGCTTGAACCAACGACCCCATGATTAACAGTCATGTGCTCTAACCAACTGAGCTACTGAAGCAGTGTTTTGCGCCTCATTTCTGAATTGCGATGCAAAGGTACGACGAATTTTTGAAACTACCAAACTTTTTCGGGAAAAAATTCAGAAAATTGCCGTATTTAACATAAATTCACGGAAAATCGTGTGTTTTATCGCCTAAATGCAGTAATTTTGCACCCGTAAATCATAAAACAGAGAAATGAGAAGATTACTGATGACAATCGCCGTTGTGATGACTGTTTTGGCTTCCGCATCGGCTCAGAAACAGAAAAACCACAATTTTGAGGTGGGGAAGAACTTGGACATATTTAATAATATATACAAGCACCTCGACTTGATGTACGTTGATACCCTCAATCCAAAGGAGGTTATCGGCAATGGTATCACGGCAATGCTTAAGAGCCTTGACCCTTATACCGAGTATTATCCCGAAGACAAGACAAAGGACCTGAAGATGATGCTCACGGGAAAATATGCAGGCATAGGTGCCATTGTGCGCTATCACCAGAAGCTGAAGCGAGTGGTGATTGAAGAGCCTTACGAGGGTATGCCTGCCGCCGAGGTGGGACTCAGGAAGGGCGACATCATCCTGAGTATTGACGACTCGACTATGACGGACAAGAACGTGTCGTATGTCAGCGAGCATCTCAGGGGAGAGCCGGGGACTACCTTCGCGCTTAAGATAAAACGCCCCACTACCGGAAAAACCATGACCTTCAAGATTACCCGCAAGAATATCAAGATGCCCGACATCCCGTATTACGGTTTGCTCGAAGGCAATGTGGGGTATATCAACTTCAACCAGTTTACCGACGGATCGGCAAAGGGTATGCGTAGGGCATATATTGAATTGAGGGAAAAGGGCGCGACTTCATTGTTGCTCGACTTAAGGTCGAATGGGGGAGGCTCGTTGGCTGAGGCAATAGACATTATTAATATGTGGGTGCCCAAGAACATCACCCTTGTGGAGACAAAGGGAAAACTGAAGCAGGCAAACAAGGAATACACTACACGTCTTGAGCCTATAGACACCATCATGCCAATCGTCGTGCTGGTGAACGGGGAGACGGCATCGGCAAGCGAGATTACCTGCGGGTCGATACAAGACCTCGACCGCGGACTTGTGGTAGGCACGAGAACATACGGCAAGGGATTGGTGCAGGTGCCAATAGACCTCCCGTATAATGGCAACCTCAAGGTGACCACAAGCCATTATTATATCCCGAGCGGGCGTTGCATACAAGCAATAAACTACAAACATTCGGCAGGGGGATACAAGGAATATATCCCCGACAGCCTCACGCGCGTATTTTATACAAGGAACGGGCGCGAAGTAAGGGATGGCGGCGGCATCAAGCCCGATATAGAGGTGAGGCCCGACACATTGCCCAACGTGGCACTGTATCTCGACAGGCTCGACTCGATGGAGGTGCTCTTCGACTATGTGGTTGAATATATCGACAAGCATCCCACCATTGCCCCCGCACGTGAGTTCCGTCTGAGTGACGCCGACTTCGAGGAGTTCAAGCAGAAGGTTATTGACAGCGGTTTCAATTATGACCCGGTGACTGAGAAGTCGCTTGGAGAACTGGAGAAACTCGCCAAGTTCGAGGGATATTATGAAGACGCCAAGGAAGAGTTTGCCGCCCTGCGCAAGAAACTCAAGCACGACGTGGCAAGAGACCTTGAACATAACAAGGAGACGATAAAGCAGATAATCGAGGGCGACATAGTGGCGGCATACTACTTTCAGGCGGGAGCCATAGAGAACGGCCTGCGCTATGACACCCAGGCAAAAAAAGCCATCGAGCTGCTGCTCGACAAGGAAAAATATGCCCGTTTGTTGTCGCCAAAAGAGAAATAATACGATTTTTATGCAAATTATTGCAGAAATATTTGGCTGTTCGCGGAAAAGTTTGTAACTTTGCACCCGTTCAGTGGAATGAGGGGCTTCTCGAAAGTCCCTCATTTTATTTTAATAATATGTAATAAGACGTATGATAGAAAGGAACACAGTAAAGACAGTAGTGGAAGAATGGTTGTCTGGTAACGACTATTTTCTCGTCGATGTGACATTCACTCCCGACGACCGTATCGTAGTGGAAATTGACCATGCCGACGGGGTGTGGATTGAGGATTGCGCCGAACTGAGCCGCTTCATGCAGGAGCGTCTTGGCGAGGAACTTGGAGACTATGAACTGGAAGTCGGTTCTGCCGGAATAGGGCAGCCCTTCAAGGTGGAGCAGCAGTATGCCAACCACGTGGGCAAGGAAGTCGAGGTGCTCGACGCCGAGGGCAAGAAGGTGCAGGGCGTGCTCAAGCAGGTGGAAGGACGCGACTTCGTGGTTACTGTCAAGGAGAAGCAGAAGCTCGAGGGCAAGAAACGCCCCCAGCTCGTAGAGGTTGACAAGACCTACAATATGGACAATATAAAATATACAAAATACTTATTAAGTTTCAAGTAAAGAAAAACTATGGCAAAGAAAGAAGAGCAGGGTCCGAGCATGATAGAGACCTTCCAGGAGTTCAAGGAGACCAAGAACATCGACCGCACCACCTTGGTGAGCGTTCTTGAGGAAAGCTTCCGCAACGTTATAGCCAAGATATTCGGCAGTGACGAGAACTTTGACGTCATCGTCAACCCCGACAAGGGTGACTTCGAGATTCACCGCAACCGTATCGTCGTGGCAAATGGTGAGGTGCAGGACGAGAACAAGGAAATCTCGCTTAAGGACGCCCAGAAGATTGAGCCTGACTACGAGATTGGTGAGGAAGTGAGCGAGGAGGTTAACTTCAGTAAGTTCGGTCGCCGTGCCATCCTCAATCTGCGACAGACATTGGCATCCAAGATACTCGAACTGGAGCACGACTCACTGTACAACAAGTACAAGGACCGCGTGGGTCAGGTGATGAGTGCCGAGGTTTATCAGGCGTGGAAGCGTGAGGTGCTGCTCGTGGATGACGAGGGCAACGAGCTTCACCTGCCCAAGAGCGAGCAGATTCCCGGTGACAACTACCGCAAGGGCGAGACCGTGAAGGCCGTTATCCTGCGTGTTGACAACGAGAACAACAACCCCCGCATCGTTCTTAGCCGTACAGCCCCGGTGTTCCTGGAGAGGCTGCTTGAGGCCGAAGTGCCCGAGATTGCCGACGGACTGATTACCATCCGCCGTGTGGCCCGTATGCCGGGAGACCGTGCCAAGGTGGCAGTGGAGAGCTATGACGACCGCATCGACCCCGTAGGAGCCTGCGTCGGCGTGAAGGGAAGCCGTGTGCATGGTATCGTGCATGAGCTTTGCAATGAGAATATCGACGTTATCAACTTCTCCAGCAACGTGCAGCTCTTCATCCAGCGCGCCCTCAGTCCGGCCAAGGTGACGAGCATCACTCTCGACGAGGAAAACCACAAGGCCGAGGTGTATCTCCAGCCCGAGGAGGTGTCGCTTGCCATAGGTCGTGGCGGTATGAACATCAAGTTGGCAAGTATGCTGACTGAATACACCATCGACGTCTTCCGTGTGGTTAACGAGGGCGAGGTTGACGAGGATATCTATCTCGACGAGTTCTCCGACGAGATTGACCAGTGGGTTATCGATGCCATCAAGGCAATCGGACTCGACACGGCAAAGGCTGTGCTCAACGCTCCGCGAGAGATGCTGATAGAGAAGGCAGACCTTGAGGAGGAGACTGTTGACAACGTCCTCGCAGTGCTGAGGGCAGAGTTCGAGCAGTAAAAAACGATGGAGTTTTGGGGAAGTTAACTCCTTTAACTCCTTAAGTTGAGTATAAGCGAAGCTATAATTTTTTAATTTTTAATTTTTTAATATAATAAGAATCGTGAGCATCAGATTAAATAAAGTATTGACTGAATTGAATATAGGACTTCAAACGGCAGTTGATTTCCTGAAAAATAAAAGAAGTCTTGGAGAGATTAGGGATGATGCCAATCTCAGTACTAAGATTTCCGACGAGCAGTATCATGCTCTCGTCGCCCAGTTCAAGGGCGACAAAGACATAAAGAACGAGGCAGAAAAGATGTTCGCCAAAAAAGGCAAGGAGAAGAAATCCGAAAAGAAAGTGACATCTGCCAACAACTTGGTGACACAGGTGCAGAAGTTCAAGCCTGTCGGGAAAATAGAACTCGATGCTATGGGCAAGCCTCAGGTCGCCAAGCAATCTGCTGCTCAGGACAATCAAGCTGCGCAGAAGACTGCTGCCGTCAGTCCGTCTGCCGAAAGCAAGCCTGCTGTTGAGAAACCGGAACCTAAGGCAGTGGCTCAGGCTGAGATGCATACAGAGACTCAGCAAAAACCGGTTGAAAAGCCGGTTCAAAAGCCTGCCGCAGATACCAAGCCACAGCCGGCACCCGCTCCCAAGCCTGAGGTAAAACCCCAGCCCAAGCCTGAACCCAAGCCTGAGGTAAGGGCAGAGCAGAAGAAAGCGGAGAATAATAACGCTCCCAAAGCTGAACAGCAAAAGCCTGTGCAGCAGAATAATCCTGCCCAGAAAACGGTTGCTGCATCTTCCAACACGCAGACGGAGGACGGTCCGAAAATCTTCACCCTCAAGAGCGAGAAGAAACTTGCCCCGAAGGTGAACGTGCTTGGAAAGATTGACCTCTCGGCCCTCAACCAGAGCACTCGCCCGAAGAAGAAATCCAAGGAGGAGCGCAGGAAGGAGCGTGAGGAAAAGGCTGCCCAAATGCACGGCGAGAAGAAAAAGCGCCAGCGCATCAACAAGGAGCGTGTGGATATTGAGGCTGCTGCCAACGAAAACAACGGCGGTTCGAAAAAGAAGAAGAACAAGGGCGGCGGAAACAACAATAACCAGAACAAGAATAATAACAACAATAATAACAATAACGGTGGTAACAACAACGGCAATAACAACGGCGGCGGAAAGAAGAACAAGAAAAACCGTCAGCAGCCCAAGCCGCTTGAGGTGAATGAGGAGGATGTTGCACGTCAGGTAAAGGAGACGTTGGCACGCCTTACCAACAAGAACCAGAACAAGAAGGGAGCAAAGTATCGCCGTGAGAAGCGCGAGGCCGTGCAGGAGCGCCTGAACGAGGAGATGCAGGAGCTGGCAGCAGAGAGCAAGACGCTGAAGCTCACCGAGTTCGTGACGGTAAGCGAGCTTGCCACGATGATGAACGTGCCTGTAAACAAGGTCATCGGCACTTGTATGAGCGTTGGTATAATGGTGTCTATCAACCAGCGTCTCGACGCCGAGACGATCAACCTTGTGGCAGATGAGTTCGGATTCTCGACCGAATATGTCAGTGCCGAGGTGAGCGAGGCAATCCAGGAGGCTGAGGACGATGAGAACGACCTTGTTCCCCGTGCCCCGATTGTTACGGTGATGGGACATGTTGACCATGGTAAGACCTCCCTGCTCGACTATGTGCGCAAGACCAACGTCATCGCAGGTGAGGCGGGCGGTATTACCCAGCACATCGGAGCATACAACGTGAAGTTGGGCGACGGACGCCGCATCACATTCCTCGATACCCCAGGTCACGAGGCGTTCACCGCCATGCGTGCCCGCGGTACCCAGGTGACTGACATCGCCATTATCATCATCGCTGCCGACGACTCGATAATGCCTACCACCAAGGAGGCTATCGCCCATGCCCAGGCAGCAAATGTGCCGATGGTGTTCGCCATCAACAAGATAGACAAGCCGGGAGCTAATCCCGACAAGATACGTGAGGACCTTGCCAACATGAACCTCCTCGTGGAGGAGTGGGGCGGTAAGTACCAGTGCCAGGAAATCTCCGCCAAGAAGGGTATTGGAGTACACGAACTGATGGAGAAGGTGCTGCTTGAGGCTGAGATGCTCGACCTCAAGGCAAACCCCAACCGCAAGGCCACTGGCTCGGTTATAGAGTCATCACTCGACAAGGGTCGCGGATATACATCCACAGTACTCGTAAGCAACGGAACCCTGAAGCAGGGTGACATCGTGATTGCAGGTACAGCATGGGGACGTATCAAGGCCATGTTCAACGAGCGCAACCAGCGCGTGGAGAAGGCTGCTCCCTCTGAGCCGGTTAGCATCCTCGGACTTAACGGTGCGCCTCAGGCAGGCGACTCGTTCCATATCATGGAGACAGAGCAGGAGGCCAAGGACATTGCCAACAAGCGCACCCAGTTGCAGCGCGAGCAGAGCCTGCGCACTGCCACAACACTCTCACTCGAAGAGATTGCACACCGTGTGGCTCTCGGCGAGTTCCACGAGTTGAACCTCGTTGTCAAGGCAGATACCCAGGGTTCGGTGGAGGCACTCTCGGATTCGTTCATCAAGATGTCAACAGAGAAGGTGCAGGTGAACGTGATCATGAAGGCAGTGGGCCAGATTTCAGAGAACGACGTTATGCTTGCCTCCACGGCTCAGAACGGTATGATTGTGGGATTCCAGGTGCGCCCGTCGGCGGATGCCAAGCGTCTTGCCGAGCGCGAAGGAGTGGAAATCAATACATACTCAGTGATTTACGATGCCATCGACGACATACACTCCGCTATGGAGGGAATGTTGGAGAAGGTGAAGAAAGAGGTGGCTACAGCCCAGGTGGAGGTGCGCGAGGTATATCGTATCTCCAAGGTGGGAACCGTTGCCGGTGCATTTGTCACCGAGGGCAAGGTTCACCGCACCGACAAGGCCCGTCTTATCCGCGACGGTATCGTAGTCTTCACTGGTGCCATCAATGCCCTCAAGCGATATAAGGATGATGTCAAGGAGGTTGCCGCCAACTTCGAGTGCGGTATCTCGCTTGTCAACTACAATGATATCCAGCAGGGTGACATTCTCGAAACATTCACAGAGATTGAAGTGGAGCAGAAACTCTAAATTTAATTAGGAATTAGGAATGACCGACAAAAACGCATTTGTACGTCAGGTGGCGGAGCAGAAATATGAGTACGGCTTCACCACCGACGTGCATACCGAAATAATTGAGAAAGGTCTCAATGAAGATGTAGTCAGGCTAATATCAGAAAAAAAAGGAGAACCGGAATGGATGCTTGACTTCCGTCTGAGGGCTTTCAGGCACTGGACAACCATGGAGGAACCGAAGTGGGGACATGTCCATGTGCCTGAAATAGACTATCAGGCCATATCATACTATGCCGACCCGTTGGCGCAGAAAAAGAAACAGGAGAACAAGGAGATTGACCCCGAACTGATGAAGACGTTCGACAAACTTGGTATTCCCCTTGAGGAACGTCTCGCATTGAGCGGCGTTGCCGTGGATGCCATTATGGACTCAGTGTCGGTGAAGACCACTTTCAAGGAGAAACTTGCCGAGAAGGGTATTATCTTCTGTTCCATCGGCGATGCCATCAAGGACCATCCCGACCTCGTCAAGGAATATCTTGGAACGGTGGTGCCTTATCGCGACAATTTCTTTGCCGCCCTCAACAGTGCCGTGTTCAGCGACGGGTCGTTCGTGTATATCCCCAAGGGCGTGCGTTGTCCGATGGAGCTGAGCAGCTATTTCCGTATCAATGCACGAAATACAGGACAGTTTGAGCGCACTCTCATCATTGCCGACGATGATTCGTATGTTTCTTATCTTGAGGGATGTACGGCTCCGATGCGCGACGAGAACCAGCTTCATGCAGCCATTGTAGAGATTATCGTTAAGGACAATGCCGAGGTGAAATATTCCACCGTGCAGAACTGGTATCCCGGTGATGAGGAAGGTAAGGGCGGCGTGCTCAACCTCGTGACCAAGCGTGGCGACTTGCGCGGTGTAAACAGTAAGTTGTCGTGGACACAGGTGGAGACAGGCTCTGCCATTACGTGGAAATATCCGTCGTGTGTGCTTCGTGGCGACAACTCCGTGGCGGAGTTCTACAGTGTGGCAGTCACCAACAACTATCAGGAGGCTGACACCGGTACGAAGATGATACATATCGGAAAGAACACCAAGAGTACCATCATATCCAAGGGAATATCTGCAGGTCATAGCCAGAACTCCTATCGTGGACTCGTCAGGGCTACTGCTTCAGCTGATAATGCCCGCAACTATTCGTCGTGCGACTCTCTGCTCTTGGGCAGTGACTGCGGTGCGCATACCTTCCCATATATGGATATCCACAACGACACGGCTATCGTGGAGCATGAGGCTACGACGAGCAAGATTAGCGAAGACCAGCTCTTCTATTGCAACCAGCGCGGCATCCCGACGGAACAGGCTGTAGGCCTGATTGTCAACGGCTATGCCAAGCAGGTGCTCAACAAACTGCCGATGGAGTTTGCAGTTGAGGCGCAGAAGTTGCTGAGCGTTTCGCTTGAGGGGACTGTGGGGTAAATGAAGAGTGAAGAATGAAGAATGAAGAATGGCTGCGCAAACCGAACGCAGAGCCGAGCTTGCTCGAGCTATGCTGAGGTGTAGCCAGCCATCAACGAAGTCAATGAAGAATTATGTTAGAAGTTAGAGATTTACATGCCAAAATTGGCGACAAGGAAATATTGAAGGGCATCAATTTTACTATCAAGGATGGTGAGACTCATGCCATTATGGGACCTAACGGTTCCGGAAAATCTACCCTCAGCGCCGTGCTTGTGGGTAATCCGCTTTATGAGGTTACGGGCGGAACGGCTGTGTTCAATGGCAAGGACTTGCTTGCCATGAAACCCGAGGACCGTGCCCATGAGGGTCTGTTCCTCTCATTCCAGTATCCGGTGGAGATTCCAGGAGTGTCGATGACCAACTTCATGCGTGCCGCTATCAACGAGAAGTGCAAGTATGAGGGCAAGGACCCCATGAACGCTGCTGATTTCCTCAAACTGATGCGCGAGAAAAGGGCAATCGTCGAACTCGACTCCAAACTCGCCAACCGTTCGGTGAACGAGGGATTCTCGGGTGGAGAGAAGAAGCGCAACGAGATATTCCAGATGGCAATGCTCGAACCGAAATTGTCTATCCTCGATGAGACCGACTCAGGTCTTGACGTTGATGCCATGCGTATCGTTGCCGAGGGTGTCAACAAACTCGCCACTCCCGAGACAAGCTGCATCGTAATCACCCACTACGACCGACTGCTTGAAATGATCAAGCCCGATGTGGTGCACGTGCTTTATAAAGGGCGCATCGTTAAGACCGCCGGTCCTGAGCTCGCCAAGGAAATCCAGGAGCGCGGATATGACTGGATTAAGGCAGAAAATGAAGAGTGAAGAATGAAAAATGAAGAATGGCTGCGCGATAATGAATAATCAATATACTGAATTATACGACGAATGTCGTGGGATGATTTGCAGTCATAGTGCGGATGTCATGAACGCCGTGCGTGATGAGGCTTACGAGGACTTCAAGAGTCAGGGATTTCCCTCCAAGAAGGTGGAGAGATATAAATATACTGACATGGTGAAGCTCTTCGAACCCAACTATGGACTGAATATCAACCGCCTCGACATTCCTGTCAATCCGTACGACGCATTCAAGTGCGATGTGCCTAATCTGAGTACGTCGCTCTATTTTGTTGTCAATGATGGCTTCTATGCCAAGAACGAACCCAAGGCTATGCTTCCCGAGGGTGTTATTGTCGGTTCGTTGAAGGAACAGGCTGAGAAGAATCCTGATTTTATAGCTAAATACTATTCCAAGCTCGCCAAGACTGACGGGGATGCCGTCACTGCCCTCAACACAATGTTGGCTCAGGATGGACTCTTTGTCTATGTACCTAAGAATATTGTTGTAGATAGGGCTATACAGGTGATTAATATTCTCCGTTCGGATGTCGATCTTATGGTTAACCGCAGGGTTCTGATTGTTGTTGAGGAGGGGGCGGAAGTAAAGCTCCTCTTCTGTGATCATGCAGCGGATGACCGCAACTTCCTTGCCACTCAGGTGATTGAGGCATACGTAGGGCGCAATGCCTCGCTCGACCTCTATTGCCTTGAGGAGACACATGCCAAGAACGTTCGTGTCAGCAATCTGTATATAGACCAGGAGGCTGACTCACGTCTTAATCATAATGTCATCACCCTGCATAATGGAGTGACCCGCAACCGTGTTGACCTCACGCTCAGTGGCGAGGGTGCCGAGGGTGTTCTCAATGGATGCGTCATTGCCGACAAGGAGCAGCACGTTGACAACAATACGGTGATAGACCATAAGGTGAGTCATTGCATGAGTAGCCAGTTATATAAATATGTGCTCGACGAGAAGGCTACGGGTGCCTTTGCCGGAAAGGTGCTTGTGAGACATGGTGCTCAGAAAACGTCATCTGAGATGCGCAATCAGAATATCTGCGCCACTCGTGAGGCAAGGATGTTCACCCAGCCCATGCTCGAAATCTATGCCGACGACGTCAAGTGCAGTCATGGTTCTACCGTCGGCCAGCTCAACGATGCCGCCATGTTCTACATGCGGCAGCGAGGCATATCCGAGAAGGAGGCAAAGCTGCTTCTCGAATTTGCTTTTGTCAATGAGGTGATAGATACAATCAAGTTGGCGCCTTTGAGAGACCGTCTCCATCATCTTGTTGAAAAGAGATTCCGCGGAGAACTGAGCAAGTGCGAGGGATGTAAACTTTGTAAGTAGTTTTTGGGGAGTTAAAGGAGTTAAAGTAGTTAAGGGAGTTAAAGGACGTATGTTTTGGCCTCTATATATATATTGGCAGCGAAAAGACTATTGTCTTTAACTCCTTTAAACTCCCTTAACTCCCTTAACTCCCTTATAAAAAAAAGACGTATGTTTGATATACAGAAGATACGGGAGGATTTCCCGATTTTGTCGAGGACGGTGTATGATAAGCCGTTGGTTTATCTCGATAATGCCGCCACCACGCAGAAACCGCTTTGCGTGCTTGACGCCATGCGCGAGGAGTATCTGAATGTCAACGCCAATGTGCATCGCGGCGTGCATTATCTCTCGCAGCAGGCCACCGACCTGCATGAGGCAGCCCGCGAGACGGTGCGACGCTTCATTAACGCCGAGTCGGTGAGTGAGATTGTCTTCACCCGTGGCACTACCGAGGGACTCAATCTCGTGGCTTCCTCCTTCTGCGAGGAGTTTATGCAAGAGGGCGACGAGGTCATCATCTCAGTGATGGAGCATCACTCCAATATCGTGCCATGGCAGTTGCAGGCTGCAAAACGTGGCATTGCCATTCGGGTCATCCCGATGGACGAGCGTGGTGAACTTAAGCTCGATGAATTCCGTGGTATGCTCAACGGGCGCACCAAGTTGGTGAGCATCGCCCATGTAAGCAATGTCCTTGGCACGATTAATCCTGTCAAGGAGATAACGCGCATTGCCCATGAGCATGGTGTGCCTGTATTGGTGGATGGAGCGCAGAGCACTCCCCATTTCCGTGTGGATGTGCAGGACATCGACTGTGATTTCTTTGTATTCAGTGGACATAAGATGTATGGTCCCACTGGTATTGGCGTGCTCTATGGCAAGGAGTCATGGCTCGACCGTCTGCCGCCTTATCAGGGTGGGGGAGAGATGATAGAGAGCGTGACATTCGAGAAGACAGTATTCGAGAAACTGCCGTTTAAGTTTGAGGCAGGCACTCCCGACTATGTCGCCACACATGGTCTCGCCAAGGCTATCGACTATATCGAGTCCATCGGTCTCGACAATATCTCCGCCCATGAGCGCGAACTTACGCGCTATTGTATGCAGAAACTGTCTGAAATAGAAGGCATGAGATTATTCGGGACATCCGACCATAAGGATGCCGTTGCCTCCTTCCTCGTCAGGGATATACATCATCTCGACATGGGCACTCTGCTCGACCGCCTCGGCATTGCCGTGCGCACAGGTCATCACTGTGCCCAGCCGCTTATGGACCGTCTCGGCATACAAGGCACCGTGCGTGCCTCCTTTGCCCTATATAACACAAAAGAGGAGATCGACGTCCTCGCCAATGGCATTGCCCGTGTCTCACAAATGTTCTGATGTCTATGGCCCTGCTACCCTATTATCACCCCTCCCTGATCGAAGCCGGCTGCGATGAGGCGGGCCGAGGTTGCCTTGCCGGCAGTGTATATGCCGCCGCCGTCATCCTTCCTCCCGACTACAGCAATCCCGACCTCAACGACTCCAAGCAACTCTCCGAGAAGCGACGCTATGCCCTCCGTGAGGTAATCCAGCGTGATGCCATCGCCTGGGCTGTGGGAATAGTCACCGCCGGGGAAATCGACAAGATAAATATTCTCAATGCCAGCATCCTCGCCATGCACCGTGCCCTCGACTCATTGGAAGTCCGTCCCGAGGCAATCATCGTAGATGGCAATCGCTTCAAGCCATATCACAATCTCCCCTATGCCACTATAGTAAAGGGTGATGGCAAGTATCTCTCCATAGCTGCTGCCAGCATCCTTGCCAAGACCTGTCGTGATGACTATATGAATGGTCTTGCCGAGGAATATCCCCAATACGACTGGCGTGGCAACAAGGGTTATCCCACCAAGAAACATCGCGAGGCCATCAAGCAATACGGCATAACCCCCTACCATCGCCATTCGTTCAACCTCCTTGGCGACACGCAGCTCGATATCCCTTTTGAATATTGAACATTCTTATGCAAATCTCAACAAGGCGGGCTTAGATCCCCAAAATATCACAAGGCGGGCTGAGATCCCCAAAATATCACAAGGCGGGCTGAAAGCCAAAAATATCACAAGGCGGGCTGAAAGCCCAAAAGCTCATAGCCCAGGGCAACGCCCTGGGTTTTTTTGATGTGATTACGAAAGAACGCCCTGAAGGGGCAAAAGCGTTATACACTGCCGCAATTACGCTTTTGCCCTTTCAGGGCGTTCCCACACGTATTCATACAAACCCAGGGTGTCGCTTCGCTCTGCCCTGGGCTATGTGCTCGTTGCCCTTTCAGGGCGTTCTTTTCAGCTGTAAAGGTCGCAGAGTTTTTCTCTGTATTAATAAATACCTCTCTGTGACTCCGTGCCTCTGTGTTTAATAAAAATCACAGGCTCTTGAATCTCTCAGCCTGACTGCGGATTAGCTCGGCATCGTCGAAGTAGTTGATGCGCATGGCCTCGCGCACTTCTGCCATGGTCTGGGCGGCAGTCTCGCGGGCTTTCTCTGTGCCCTTGCGCAGGATGTTGTAGATTTCGGGAATGTCCTGCTCAAATTCGTGGCGACGCTGGCGCATCGGTTCGAGCATGTTGTTGAGGATGGTGTTGAGGAACTTCTTGCATGTTCCGTCGCCTATTCCTCCCTTGACGTAGTGCTCCTTGAGTTCGTCGAGATTCTTGAACTCAGGCCAGTAGTTGGCGAAGTCGTCGTCGCAGCTGAATGCCTCAAGATATGTGAACACGGCATTGCCCTCGAGGTTTCCCGGCTCGTCCATCGACATGCGTGGAGCACCGTTGGACATCTTCTTCACCTTCTTCCATACCTCCTTCTCCGAGTCAGAGAGATAGATGCAGTTGCCGAGGCTCTTGCTCATCTTCTCCTTGCCGTCGGTTCCGGGCAGACGGCGTGCCGTGGCGTTCTCAGGCAGCATAATCTCCGGCTCCACGAGCACGGGGGCATAAGTCTGGTTGAAGCGGCGAACGAGTTCGCGTGTCACCTCAAGCATCGGTTCCTGGTCCTCGCCGGCAGGCACCGTTGTTGCCTTGAAGAGGGTGATGTCGGCAGCCTGACTCACGGGATAGCAGAAGAAGCCGAGGGGGATGTTAGCCTCGAAGTTGCGCATCTTTATCTCGGTCTTCACAGTGGGGTTGCGCTGCACGCGGCTCACAGTGATGAGGTTCATCAGATAAGTGGTCAATTCTGCCAGTTCGGGTATTTGGCTCTGGATGAAGAGGGTGCATTTCTCGGGGTCGAGACCTGCGGCGAGATAGTCGAGAGCCACCTCGATGATGTTCTGGCGAATCTTCTCGGGGTTGTCGGCATTGTCGGTGAGAGCCTGCACGTCAGCCATAAAGACGAACATCTTGCTGAAGTCGCCCTTGTTCTGCAGTTCAACGCGTCGCCTGAGCGAGCCGATGTAGTGTCCAAGGTGGAGCTTGCCCGTGGGGCGGTCTCCTGTTAGAATGATTTTTTCCATTTTTTATATTATAATATATATTCAACTTCTGGGGAGTTCAAGGAGTTCAAGGAGTCCAAGGAGTTAAAGACAATAGTCTTTTCGCTTCCGTTTCTCATAGTCAAAACATACGTCTTTAACTCCTTTAACTCCCTTAACTTCCTTAACTCCATTACTTAATTCGACTGCAAAGGTACAAAAAAAAATCTCAAGACTGCCTATAAAATAAGAAAAGATACAAAAAAAGTGCATTTTATTTTGAAATATCGGTGATTTGCAGTAACTTTGCACCCCGAAAGAAGAATCATTAAATTAATATATTTAAGACTATGGCAAAAAAAGCATTACTGATGATCCTCGACGGATGGGGAATCGGAAAGCAGGGCAAGGGTGACGTAATCTACAACACGCCGACACCTTACCTCGACTATCTTACAGCTGTTAGTGCCCACTCGCAGCTGCAGGCTTCTGGCGAAAACGTCGGTCTGCCTGACGGACAGATGGGTAACTCTGAGGTAGGTCACCTCAACATCGGTGCAGGACGCATCGTTTACCAGGACCTCGTCAAGATCAACCGCGCCTGCAAGGACGGTTCAATCCTGAAAAACGAGCAGGTGGTAAACGCTTATTCATACGCTCAGAAGACCGGCAAGAAGGTTCACCTCATGGGACTGGCTTCTGACGGCGGTGTACACTCTTCTCTCGACCACTTCTTCAAGTTTATCGAAATCAGCAAGGAGTATGGACTGAAGAACACCTTCGTACACTGCTTCATGGACGGACGCGACACCGACCCGAAGAGCGGCGTTGGATTCATCCAGCAGCTCACCGACGTGTGCGCCAAGAACGACGCCAACATCGCAAGCATCATCGGACGCTTCTACGCAATGGACCGCGACAAGCGATGGAACCGCGTAAAAGAGGCTTACGACCTGCTCGTCGAGGGCAAGGGAAAGCAGGCCGACGACATGGTGAAGGCCATGGAGGAAAGCTATGCAGAGGGCGTCACCGACGAGTTTATCAAGGCTATCAACAACTCCACCGTTGACGGAACAATCCAGGAGGGCGACGTTGTTATCTTCATGAACTTCCGCAATGACCGCGCCAAGGAGCTTACTCAGGTGCTCACCCAGCAGGATATGCCCGAGGAGGGAATGAAGACCATCCCCGGACTCCAGTACTACTGCATGACTCCCTACGACGCATCGTTCCAGGGCGTGAACATCATCTTCCCCAAGGAGAACGTCACCAATACCCTTGGCGAGTATATCAGCTCCAAGGGACTCAAGCAGCTCCACACAGCCGAGACCGAGAAGTATGCCCACGTGACATTCTTCTTCAACGGCGGACGCGAGGCTCCGTACGAGAACGAAGACCGCATCCTCGTGCCCTCTCCTAAGGTTGCCACCTACGACCTCAAGCCCGAGATGTCGGCTTACGAGGTGAAGGAGAAACTCGTGGGTGCCATCAACACCCAGGAGTATGACTTCATCGTGGTGAATTTCGCTAATGGTGATATGGTGGGACACACCGGTGTATATAACGCCATCGCCAAGGCCGTTTGGGCAGTTGACAACTGCGTGAAGGACGTCATCGAGGCAGCAAAGGCAAACGACTACGAGGCAATCATCATTGCCGACCACGGCAATGCCGACAACGCGGTCAACGAGGACGGCTCGCCCAACACAGCCCACTCACTCAACCCCGTGCCCTTCATCTATGTCACCGACAACAACTCGGCAACAGTGAAGGACGGTCGCCTTGCCGACGTGGCTCCCTCAATCCTCCACATCATGGGACTTGAGCAGCCCGCCGACATGACAGGTGAGAATCTGATTGTAGATTAATTCACAATAATGTTGAATCATTAGGGGAACACCAAATGGCGTTCCCCTTTTTTTACTACAAACATCATGATATTTATGAACAAGAAACTGACATTTTTTATCTTATCGTTTTGCATGTTAGTGGCTTTTAAGGCAAAAGCCAACGGCACTGCAGGGTTAAAGACCCGGCCCGACGAGTCGCGGATGAAGGCATACCTGATGGTTTACCATAAGGATGAGGACCACGGACTGCATTTTGCCGTCAGCAGGGACGGACGCCAGTTCAAGGCTCTCAATGATGACAATCCCGTGATTGCAGGCGACACGATAGCCACACAAAAGGGCATACGCGACCCGCACATCTACCGCGGTCCTGACGGGGCCTTCTATATGGCAATGACCGACCTTCACGTCTTTGGACAGCGCGACGGCAAGCGCGACACTGAATGGGAAAGACCGGGCAAGACCTACGGATGGGGCAACAACAAGGGCATCGTGATGATGAAATCAAGGGACCTCATCCACTGGACTCACCACGTGGTGCATTTCGACAAGCTATTCACCTCATGGCAGGAGATAGGATGCGCATGGGCTCCCGAAACCATCTTCGACGAACAGGCAGGACCACGATGCGCACGTCTATTCTTCAGCCGACATGAAGACATGGAAGAAGGAAGGCGTGGCTCTCGACTTGCAGACAGACGTGACGTGGGCAAACGAGAAACTGTGGGCACCCTGCATCATCGAGCGTAAGATTGGTAAGGGAAAGAAGGCGAAATACCAGTACTATTATTATTTCGTGGCAGACGGCAGTATCGGTGTCGCCATATCCGACCGTCCCGAAGGCCCCTTCCGCGACGCCCTTGGCAAACCGCTCCTTAAGCAGCCCGAAAGCGGTCCGATGCGCGGACATCTGATTGACCCCGACGTGTTCCTCGACCCTCAGTCGGGCAAGTATTACCTCTATTGGGGCAATGCCTTCCTTGCAGTGGCAGAACTCTCAGACGACATGCTGTCTATCAAGGACTCCACGTTGCAGTATGTCATTCCGCGCTCCAAGCAGCGTGATTATCACTATAATGAAGGCTCATACGTGTTCTACCGCAAGGGAAAATACTATTTCACATGGTCGGAGAACGACACCCGCAGTCCCGAATACCGCGTGAGATACACCATGAGCGACTCGCCCACAACGCTCAACCAACCGCTCTGCCGTAACGTGGTCATAGCAAAGGACCCCTCGAAACAGGTTTACGGCACGGGGCATCATGCCGTCATCTGCAAGCCGGGCACCGACGAGTGGTATATTGTCTATCACCGCTTTGAGCGTCCCGACGGATTGAAGCGCGGATGGTCAGCCGGCTATTACCGTGAGGTGTGCATCGACAGGCTGTATTTCAACGAGGACGGAACGATAAAGAGCGTGGAGCCTACATTGTGATCTTGGTATAATCCCGAATTGCTTGGCTTTTCGGGATTTTTTTATTGTTTTCCTTGGTGTTCTCAATTATTATGCGTAACTTTGCCGCAGAATAATTATACAATGCCGAGAGTATGAGTGAATTCAGATACCCCGTTGATACCGACCAGTTCGCTATGATTCGCGAAAAAGGTTTGGTGTATGTTGACAAGACAGACCTGTTGTTCGACCTTGTCAATAGATATAATTATGTGTTTTTTGCCCGTCCCCGCCGTTTCGGCAAGTCGTTGCTCTGCAACACCTTTAAGGCTTATTTCCAAGGGCGGAAGGAACTCTTCGAGGGGCTGAAGATAATGGAGCTTGAGAAGGAATGGAAAGCCTGTCCCGTGCTTCATTTCGATATGAGCGACCTGAAGAATTACAGTATTCCAGAGGCAAAGTCAAACCTTGAAAGGCAGTTGCGCTCATACGAGGCAATATATGGCAGTGACCCGGAATCGATAACTGTCAGTGCCCGTTTCAGTGACCTTATTCATAATGCCAACAAACAGACGGGTGAGAAAGCTGTTGTGATTTTTGACGAGTATGATGCCCCTCTGATGCGCTTGCTATATGAAAAGGAGGAGCTTGAAGCCATGCGTAGCTTCCTGCGTGGATTTTATCAAGTGGTAAAGAAAGAGGGGGCGTACCTGAAGTTTGTCTTCATCACGGGCGTGACGAAGTTCTCCCAGATGAGCATCTTTTCCGAGCTTAACAACCTCAAGCAGGTGTCGATGTTCGACGAGTATTCGGGTCTTTGCGGCATAACGCAGAAGGAACTCGACACCGTCCTCCGACCCTGTGTGGAGGAATACGCCGAGGCATTGGACATCACGTTGGAGGAGGCCTACGCCGACCTGAAGCGCAACTACGACGGCTATCATTTCTCCGGGAAAAGCCAGGACGTATATACCCCATACAGTGTGCTGAATGCGCTGAACGACAAAGCCACGAGGAACTACTGGTTTGAGTCGGGCACATCAACCTCGCTGATAGAGCATCTGCGTCATTTCCCGAAATTCAATCCCCTCGACCTTGATGGCGTTGAGGTGGAACTTGATTCATTCAACGCGCCTTGTGAATATGCCGCCACCCCCATCCCTATGCTCTATCAGAGAGGTTATCTCACTATTGACCATTATAACAAGGAGGATGACGTGTATGTGCTTCACTTCCCCAATTACGAGGTACGCCAGAGCATCATCAGCGGTCTGACCAATTATCTTATGGACACCGACGACCTCGACCGCGACAGCGCCATTCTTGCCATGTCGCGCGCGATGAAGCGCGGCGACCTGTCGGCAGCCCTCACCGAGCTACGTTCATATATAGCCTCGATTCCCTACGACATCATCACCCGCAAGGAATGGATGGCGAAGAAGTCGCGCGAGGACTTTTATAAGCTCCTGATGTATGTGGTATTCTCGCTGCTCAACAGCAAGGTGGACACCGAAGTGAAGAGCGTCAAGGGCCGTGCCGACGTGTTGGTGAAGACCAAGAGCGACATCTTCGTCCTCGAACTTAAGGTTGACGACTCCGTGGATAATGCCCTCGCCCAGATAGACAGAAAGGGCTATGCTATCCCTTACGAGTCAGACGGACGCAAGGTGACAAAGTGCCGTGTGAGCATCTCCTCCGAAGCCCGCAACATCGTGCATTGGCGTTCTGTTGATGAAGAGGGCAATATCATCGACGAGCAGAAGTTCTGATTCAATGGCAAGCCCCTTGAACAGTACTTTTCTCCCATGGAAATAGCACAAAATCCACTTCCGAAACTTGAATTAGAGATGTTTAAGATATGAGGAGGCTATAAATCCCGCCCCCTCAATGGGTTACCCCAAGTCACCGTCTTCGATGATCTCGTCACCGTTGTCGATGACCTCGTCACCGCCGCCGCCGCCGCTGCCACCGGTCTCGTCACCGCCGATTACTGGTGGCAGTTCCTCGTCGGTGGTATTGCCACTGCCTCCTCCGGTGTTGTCGCTGCCGCCCGGAGTCTCGCCGCCGTCATCGGGCGAAGTAGTGGAAGTGGAAGTGCGCGGCGACTGATAGGTGTTGCTCTCCTTGAGCTTCGCCTGGGTGGTCAAGATAGAAGACGAGAACTCCCCCACGCCCAT
>JALFIX010000067.1 GCA_022775105.1 Prevotella sp.
AAGACTTATGACTCAAGAAAACAAGTCGAGGTTAATCAAATTTTTGTGGAACTTAGCATCGGCAATCCTCGCAGCCGTAGGTACCGCATTGGGAATCAGTTGCGCAGTGGCATAGAAATTACTCTGCCAGTGGCGTAGAAATACAGAATCCGCCGAGTTTCTCATGAAACCCGGCGGTGTTTTTATATATTTATATCCAACTACAGTAGGCATTAACAAGTAAGGTGCATAGTTCAAGTATAGATATTATAAAAGAAACTTTGTATAATAATGATGGTAATGATAGCTGCTTCCCTTTGCTAATGTCGAGTGCTTTATGATAATAAAAATACGTTAAATTTTGCATTTGGGAGGGGTAAGAGTCGCAATTCTTCTACTACTTAGTAGTATTTTAGGGGTCATTTAGTAATATTTAACTTGGGTTTTATATTGTTTTCACCTTATTATTATTAACTTTGGCGGTGAGAAAATATAAATAATAAAAAATATAGTTATATGAAAGCAAAACAGATTATCAAGGCTGCCTTTGCAGCCGTAGTGCTGACTGTTGTCGGCACTCAAACAGTTAGTGCCAAGTCTTGGCGCGTGAACAACAATTCAACAAAGAAAGCGAATTTCGTGGATATCAATGCCGCAATGGCAAGCGAGGAAGTTGTAGCCGGTGACACTTTGTATCTTGACCCGGGAAGCGTGTTGGCATCTGAACAGAAGATTTCAAAGGCAGTCACGGTTATTGGCACTGGATATTTTCTGCAGAACGGTATGGTGGCTGCAACTATTAATAATCGTGTTCGTATAACTGCCGAAGGAACAAAGTTGAACGGAGTATATGTGAATGGTGAAGTGTGGATAGAGGCAAACAATATAACCTTGGAGAGATGTAAAATAAATTGTAGAGTATATGCTTATAATGGAACAAGATACGGATTGACCGTACTGCAGTGCTTTATTAACAATCCTAACTACGAAAACTCAATTGAGGGTCAATTCAGAAATGCAACAATTAAGAATAATATAATAATAAGTAGTTATGCCAATTATACTTATTCAACCGCCATTTTTAATGTCCATGATTCGGAGATAGCAAACAACTACCTTGCAGTTAATAATACGAGATACAATCGAGAGGTACTGTATCACGTCACAAATAGCCAGATATACAACAACATTATCCGAAACGCAAAAGATCCCAATCTCATCTTTGCCAACTCAGACGCTGTTAATAATAACAGTATCTACAACAATGTCATCACCGCAGCTAAGGACACATATACCAATCTCACGGATATTGTGTATCTCGGTTCAGCTGACATGTCGTCCGTATTTGCTCCGGGCATAAGCGATGCAGCATATCGTCTGAAGGAAGACAGCCCAGCCAAGGGAGCGGGTTTTGGCGGTGCAGACTGCGGACCTTATGGCGGTGCCACTCCATACGTGGAGAGCGGTCTGCCTCTCTACCATCCATATATTAAGAAAGCCATTGTTGCCGGCAAGTCGGTAAATGGAGTGGTTGATGTTGAGCTGAACATCAAGATGCAAAATGAGTAATGTTAAAGGTTTGGAAAACATCTAAAACGGGAATAATATGAAAACAAGGATATTTTCAAAGGCTTCACTATGTGTCATTATGCTGCTCGCACTGTCTGCCACCACCGTGTCGGCAAAGACGTGGCGTATAAACAATGACACCCGAAAGCAAGCCAACTTCAAAGATATTAATGCCGCAATGGCAAGTGCGGATGTGGCGGCTGGAGACACGCTGTATCTTGACCCGGGATGCGTGTTGTCATCAAAGCAGACCATCACGAAAGCAGTAACTGTGATAGGAACGGGATATTTTCTGCCAAATGGATTGGTAGGCGCCAAAATAAATGCTGATTTATATATAAAGGCGGCAGGCGCGAAGATGAACGCTGTAACAATAACTGGTATAGTTTATATAGAGAATGACAATATCACCCTGGAGAGATGTATGATAAATTATAGAATACAGAGATCTGGCGTGACAAGATATGGACTCACCGTATTGCAATGTTATATCAACTGTTCAACGGGTTACAGCTCTATTGAAGGAGAATTCCGAAATGCTACAATAAAAAACAATATAATCAGGAATCAATATCGTTATGATTCTTATGCTGCTATATATAATGTTCACGATTCAGAGATTTCATATAACTATTTGGTAACAGAAAGTTGCCATAGTAATTATATATCTGATGTCATTAATAACATTACAAATAGCCAGATATACAACAACATTATTAAGCATGGCAGTTATCCAAACCGCATTTTTGGCAACTCTGCCAGTGACTACAACAACAGCTTCTACAACAATGTTGTCACCGCAGCCGAAGGCACATACAGCAATGTCTCCAACATCGTATGGCTCGGTTCTGCGGATATGTCAACCGTCTTTGCCGAAGGCACTGACGACGCAGCCTACCACCTGAAGGAAGGCAGTCCTGCAAAGGGAGCTGCCGCTGACGGTGGAGACTGCGGCCCTTACGGTGGAGCCACCCCATACGTAGAGGGAGGAAAACCGCTGTACCATCCCTTCATCAACGACGTGACGGTATCCGTGAAGCCAGTGAACGGTAAAATCAAACTGAAACTTAATGCCAAGATGCAAAATGAATAAGGCTTGTCAATATATCCGCCTTATGTTGGCAGTGTTGATGGGTCTGGTGGGAATCCCGATGATGGCGCAGCAGGATATAGGTTGCGAATACTTCATAGGCTCCGACCCCGGCCTTGGCAAAGCCATACATGTGAACGCCACGATAGATGGCGAAGGCAACATGAGATTTAGCATCCCCGACAGCCAGTTGGCTGACGGCAGCAATCTCGTGGGAATACGTACATACAAAAAAACAGAGAACGGGTGCTATTATTCACCCACAGTTCTCTCATTTACCATTAAAGCCATAAGCGATGTGGTAAACCGTATCGAATACTTCTGGGACGAAGACCCCGGCTTGGGCAAGGGTACGGTGATGGAATACGAAGCGGGCGAAGAGGTGACTGTCAGCAAGAAAATCCCCACAGAAGGTATGACTCCTGGCCATCACAAGCTCGGAATACGTGCCGCGGGAGTTAACGGATGGGGTCCGACCGTGCTCTATGATGTGGCGATACCGACATCAGACATCGCAGTAAACCGTATCGAATACTTCTGGGACGAAGACCCCGGCATAGGCAAGGGAACAGTGATGGAGTATGAAGCCGGCAACGAGGTGACTGTCAGCAAGAAAATCCCCACTGAAGGTATGACTCCCGGCCATCACAAGCTTGGAATACGTGCTGCGGGAGATTACGGCTGGGGACCGACCGTGCTGTATGATGTGGTCATACCGACATCAGACCTCGCAGTAAACCGTATCGAATACTTCTGGGATGAAGACCCCGGCATAGGCAAGGGAACAGTGATGGAGTATGAAGCCGGCAACGAGGTGACTGTCAGCAAGAAAATCCCCACTGAAGGTATGACTCCCGGCTACCACCAGCTCGGCATACGTGCCGCGGGAGATTACGGATGGGGACCGACCTTCGTAAATAATGTCCTTGTCAGCAAGAACGGACTCATCAACAATGTGGAATACTTCTGGGACAAAGACCCCGGCTTCGGTATGGGCACGCCTTTGGCAATCACCCCGGGAGAGGAGATTGACCTGGAGGAAGACATACCCACAGACGGACTGACCCCTGGCAACCACAAACTCGGAGTGCGCACAAGAGGCGAGTCAGGATGGAGCCCCACCACATGGCATGAGGTCATACTGAGGGAAAACGCTGAAATAGAATGTGCAGAGTATTTCTGGGGAACAGACCCCGGATATGGCAAGGGAACGCCGATAGCCATCACACGAGGCGAGGAGGTGACACTCGACGACTTCGAGATACCCACCGACGAGAATATCCATGGTGACGCGGTGTTAGGTATCAGATTCTTCGGTGCTGCGGGATGGAGTCCCACGCTCAGTTATATGATAATGGTGGATGCGGAAGGCAACTACACATTGGACAGCACGGCTCCAACAGACTTCGAGAGCCGCAACTTCCAGAGTCTTGCCGACATGATGGCTGACTTTGCCGACAGAGGCGTTGGTGGCGAGGTTACAATCACAGCCAAAAACAGCAACACTGAATATGCCATGGATCTCGCGGCAGAAGGAGCCATGGAGAAAATGACTGTCATGGCAAACCAGCTCGAAGAGCGCAACCACTGGATTGCTTTCACCGCCACGGCAGGTTCGGCTAACACCATAGCAGTGACAACAGCCGATGAGGAAGTTGAGACATTCGCAACGGTAATGAAGTTCTTCGCCCACACAACTCTGGAGAACATCACACTCACAATCAACGGCAAGCAATACCAATTCAATGCGCTGAAGAACCGCAAAGAGGAGATTTGCTCAGGAGAAGAAGCCGCTGGAGTTGATTTCGGCAACATAGCCGATGGAATCAGCGTGAACTGGACTGCCGCTCCTCACGACAAGACAATACTCTCGGGATATGTTACGGAAGGAACAGGCAATCTCATGCCAGGCATCATTGCCAATACTGGCACAAAGCTTGACTCATTGGCATATACCGTGATGCTCGACAATGCCGACGGAGAACATCTCTATGCTTACACCTATTTTGTATATACGCACTCGATGATGGCAGGACGTCAATTCAGTGGCATCAGTCCTAAGCAGGGGGCGACACTTGACCCCACCAAGACCACATTGTCGTGGACACCTATGGATGACTGCAGGGGATATAGGCTTAACGTAACCTCGAAGGAAGTGAACGACGAAACCGACGCTACACTCAGCTCCGAGACAATAGAGCTGACCGAACCGAAACACGAACTTGTGCTGAAGCCTGGAAATGTATATACATGGAATGTGACAGCCATAGGACACTGTGACGAGGTGAACAGTAGCGATATGACATTCACGGTGAGACGATTGCCGGACCTCATGGTGACAGCGGTCAATGTGCCCGAATACGCTGAGGCTGGGAATACGTTAACTGTTACAGCCACAGTTGCCAACAACGGAGAGTCAACCACCGTCAAGGGTGCATGGCAGGATAAACTGTATTATGTCACCGACAGCGAGGACTTTGCCGCCGCCAAGGAGGCAACAGTTGTGAGTCATAGCGGCAATATTGCCTCAGGCGAAAGTTACGACGTGACCTTTGTCATGACTGTACCAGAACAGGACAGCGGAACACTGCGCCTTTTCGTTGTGGCTGATGACGGAAATAAGGAGATGGAGCTGAACGAGGATAATAACCGCATGATGTCGGAATCCGTTACCCTGAAACCGTTCTTTGTGAATACCGCAGACCTCGCGGCCCTTCGCAAGCTCTATGCCGATTTTGGAGGCGAAGAGTGGAACGGCACCAAGTGGGACATAAGCTCGGAGCTGATCAAGACTGGAAACTGGAGCGGAGTGACATTCGACACCGAAGGACGCGTGACAGCCATCAACCTGACGGCAAGAGGACTGGCCGGCACGCTGACAGCCGACAACGCTCCGCAGTTTGCTGTGCTCACATCGCTGAACTTGAGCCGCAACAGCATATCAGGCGATGCCTCACTGATAGCCGGCGAGGGTATGCCGATGCTGAAGACTTTCGACCTCAGCTACAACAAGATTGATGCCCTGACTAAGGCACTGCCCTCGGGCATCACCTCGCTTAATCTGGGCTATCAGTATCGTATATACAATAGCAGCAACTTGCCTGACTTTGATTCAAAAGAAAGCCAGCGGCTTTCCATCGGGGGCACAATGGCAATAACGCATACAACACTCGACACATACAGTCATGATTCCCAAGACTGGAGTGTCCGGTGCAACTATGCAATATACAGCCGTGACCTGAAGACAAAATACGGCAGTTTCATTTATGACAGTGAGCAGGATGCTTACACCTTCTCCATCATAAATGCCAACACGCAGATTGCACAGGACGAAGATGTTGTGCTAATAGTGTCATCGGGCATAGCCAAAGGAACTGCAAGTCCTGCCTCAATCCATTATGAAATGGGTGATGCCAATATCGACGCGCAGGTGGATGTACTCGATGCCCAGCATACACTCAACTACATAATGGGTACGCAAAAAGGCAACTTCAACTTCGCCGCTGCCGACACCTATCAGAGCGGAAACATAAATGTGCAGGACGTGGTGGCTACAGTAAATCTCTTTATTGAAACAGAAGAGAGCCTCGCACGCACACGTGTGGCAATGGCAAGAGCAAGGGAGACGGAATCTCAGGAACACAATACACTCGGCATTATGGACGGTGAGCTTTGGCTTGACGCAGGTACAGACATTGCAGCACTTGACATTACTCTTTCGGGCGTGAGTGGCAATGAGGTGAAATTTGCCCTTAGCACAATGAAATATCAGGTAATAAAGCACGAAACAACTGACGGAGTGCGTGTCGTAATCCTTAGCCCTACGGGCGATGTACTCAGCGGAAACCTAAAGCTCTTCCGCTTGTCACGTAATGATGCCAAGGTGGTGAATGTGGTGGCGGCGAGTCCGTCGGCTGAATACGTCAATGTCGATATAGGCCGTCCAACCGGTGTTTCGGGAATTGAGAAAGAGGATGATAATAATGGTATCTATGACCTGAACGGTCGCAAGCTGAATACGCCATCAGATGGTGTCAATATCAAAAATGGCAAGAAGATACTGAATAAGAACAGATAAAATCAACAGGCAATGAAGATTAGCAAGTATTTATACCTATTGATGGCCTGGATGGTCTGTATAACGGCCATAGGTCAGAACACCCTGACGGTTCCTGCATTGACAGGAGGACAAGGAAAGGTTGTTTCAATACCAGTGGAGATGGACAACACCGACGAGGTGGTGGCGGTGCAGTTTGACATTGCACTGCCATTTCCCAAGGCATCTTCAGGCAGTGTCACACTGAATATGGGCAGAAACGTGAACGGTCATACGGTATCGGTGCGCTCCTTGGGTGGCAACAATTACACGGTGGTGGTTGTAAACATGGGCAACCAGCCTCTGGCAGGCAATGGCGGGCAGTTGCTGACATTCCCAATACAGGTGCCTTCGGGACTTGACCCGGAGACAACATATCCTATAACACTGTCGAATGTCATCCTTACAAACCGTAAGGGTGACAACATCCTCACGGGGGCAAATAACGGCAGTTATATCGTACAGCGACAGCCAAGTCCTGACCTCGAAGTCAAGGATGTGGCTTTCGGACAAAATGTGCTGGTGCCTGGCGAGAAAGCCACTGTCACTTGGACGGTGACGAATGTCGGTGACGACGATACGCACAGTGGATGGGTGGAAAATGTATATCTTGTCAACAAGGTGACAGAAGAGGCTGTTCGTCTTGGTAACAACTATGTGTATGATAAACTTCTGAAAGGTGGCCAGACCGTACGCAGTATGCAATTTGACATCCCCAAGGCAATAGGCATGGAGGATGAGGTGATGGCAAAAGTTGTGCTGGAGCCTAACAGTGATACGGGAGAATATAATACCGACCGTATGAACAATCAGTCAACAGGCGGTACAGCCACAATGCAGAAGAAACTGTTCATTGCGGCACCTGCCGACAATTTGGTGGAAGGAGCCTCTATGCGTTTGTCGCTCACAAGAAGCGGCGACAAGACACTGGAAGAATCATTTGAGGTGACGACAACTCTTCCTGACAATGTGTCCGTGCCTCAGCTTGTGACTTTCAGTGCGGGTCAGGCGGTAGTGAATTTTGATGTCACTTGCATCCAAAACACAGAGGTGAACACTTATCGCAGTGCCACGGTGACAGTAAAGTCAGCCAACGGATACAATGAAGACGTTGAGGTGTCATTTGGCATTGAGGATGATGAGCTGTTGCCTCTAACGGCAAGTATTGACAAGACAGAGTACAACGAGGGGGATGTTATCAAATTACAGGTGAGTGTGCCTTACCGCATCGAGGATGAGGAGTTATGCCTTAGCTTCAGTGTGGAAAAAGGTGAGAGGTTTGTTCTTCCCCAAAGTTACCGTTTTGAGGATGGGGCGACATCGGCATTGATAGAAATCCCCATTCTTCAGGATAACAAACCCGCAAATGAGGAGGGCATACAGTTGATTGTATCGGCTCCTCACCATAAGTCGGCGTCTGTAATGTTCATACTCAAGGATGATGACATGCCAGCCATCAGCATGAATATTCAGCCGACAATCGTGAGTGAGGCTGCCGGATATGGTGCAATGCAGGCCACTATCGTGCGTAATGGAGCATTGAACAGCAAGGTCACACTGAAGTTGTCCGATGACGGAAAAGATGCCTTGTACTATAATAACACTGTGACATTGGATGAGGGTGTTGATAGAATCACATTCCCCATCAGTGTTAAGGATAACCAGGTGGTGGATGGCACGCGTAAGGTTAAGCTTAATGCAGCGATATATCTGACAGATTGCGGATGCTCTGCCATTGGTGACAAGCAGACATCAGTGTCAGAGGAAATCACTATTACAGACAATGACGGCCCATCATTGAGTCTCTCATTGGACAAGACAACCATATTGGAGGGAGACCCTCAAGGCGCAATATTGAAGATAACGAGAAACACAGACGTGACAAACCCGCTCAAGGTGACATTGGATGTGCAAGGCGGCACATTGAAATACGCTAACAGTGTCACAATACCTGCAGGCCTGAAAAGTGTAACCACGGTGATCCTGTCAGAGAAAAACGCCCAGACAGGTGACGACTTCCTGGCTACGATAGTGGCAAGCTGCGAGGGCTTTAGTCAGGGAACAGCATGGCTTAAGGTGTCAGACCGCACGCTGCCTGATGCCGAGATGCTTGCCCCTGAATGTAATTCCGAGGTGTCGATGGGAGCTGTCTTGAGGGCTACAGTTAAGGTCAGGAACATTGGAGCTGCCGTTATGCCGAAGGGTGGTTTCGTAAAAGTGGAACTTGGTGATGCCTCCACAGTAATCCAGATAGATGAAGACATTGAGATTGGCGACACTTATTCAGCATCCGTTGATTTGAAGGCTCCCATTGTTCCGGGTGATTATAAGTTATGCGCAAGGATTGAAGAGAGTGCGGGTGCCGCAGAGTTGCAGACACTGAACAACATAGCTTATACCGACGTCAAGGTTTTGGCATATTATTCCTACTCGGTCGCTATTGGCAATGATTCACAGTATTATTATATCGGCGACAGGGTGAAGCTGTGCGGTAACGTCACAAACAATGATGGCTCGATAGCCTCCAACGTCAAGGTTGAACCTTATCTCGTTTATGCCGGTTCGCGCATTCCGCTCGAAGCCACCACTGACGCAGAGGGCAATTTTACGGCGGAATACACTATACCTGCCGGTATGGGAGGTGACTTTGGCTACGGTGTATGTACACCAGGTGAGAAATCGTACGAAACGACTGGTGACTTTGGCGTGTATAGTATATGTCGTACAGAGACCGACTATATCGTCAACAAACTGTATTTGAACGAACCGTATAAGGGTAAAATCGAAATCAGGAACATGTGTTCCCAGCCTTTGCATAATCTCAGGATGGTGTGTGACAATCCCGGGGCGTACGACATAACATTCGGTACTGTCGGGACGCTAAAGGGAAAAGCCACTGCGGAGATAGAATATACGATGCAGGCATCCGAAGTGTCGTTAACGAATGACTGGGATGTGCTTAAATTCCATGTGACATGTGACGAGGGCGTAAGTCTTGACATACAGACATACAACTATACCTATTCACGCCAGGCAAAACTGGAAGTGGAAACCACGAGCATCAATACAACCTTGACAAAGGGCACGACAAGACTTTATCCAGTTAACATCACCAATAATGGACTGACTGAGACTGGAAAGATAAAAGTGCTGATGCCAGAGGGGCTGTCCAGGTTTGTGAGTCTTGCATCTTCTTCCGAGATACAGTCGCTGGCTATGGGCGACAGTGCCACGGTGTTGCTCAAGTTTGACGCTGCCGACTATGACGTGAACATCATCCAGAAGGGAAACATTGCCATAAACTGCGAAAACGGACAGGGTAAGCAGGTGTTCTTCAACGTAAAGGTGGTAAGTGAGGAGAAAGGTTCGCTGCGGGTGAAAGTGCAGGACGAAAACACTATCTATGGCAATAAGGACGGCGAGCGTCCTTATGTGAAGAACGCCAATGTAAGGCTGACCGACTACAATACCGGTGCCTTGGTGATGTCGGGTCTCACAGGGGAAGACGGAAGCATAACATGGGAGAATCTGAATGAAGGATATTATCATCTTCATGTCTCTGCCGACAAGCATGGCTCATACGACCAAAACGTACTTGTCAGTCCCGGCGAAATGACGGAACATACGGCAAGCATCAATTATATGGCTGTTACGGTGGATTGGGTTGTTGAGGAGACAGAGATAGAGGATGAGTATGAGATAGTGTCAAAAATGTCGTTTGAGACTCATCTTCCCGTGCCTGTAGTGATTATGACGGGACCTGACGAGATTAACCTTGACGAGGTCACGCCAGGCAAGACTGGACTCATGAATATGGTGCTTAGGAACAAGGGACTTATTTCAGCATTGAACGTTAAATACACGGCGCCAACGGCACCGGGATATGTGTTTGTGCCATTGGTTGAAAGTTCAGGCTTTGAACTTGCACCTGAGCAGAGCTATGTAATCCCTGTGCTGATAATGTGTGAAGAGGACTATAATGATCCCGGATTTGCCGCCAGTGTCAAGCGAAGGGTGCCTGCCAGGATTATGGGGCGTTCGTTCGTGTGCAATATACGCTCGTTCGTAGATTATGTGTCACCATGCGGACCCAAAGGTATTTATGCTGCATGGGAAGTTGGCGCTCATGTGATATCACGTGTCTTATGTCCTGATGGCAATAAGGTCGATAACGACAAACCTTCACAAGAACAGAATCCTGATACCTCAGGGAAAAGAGGATTAGGAAGCCCTCTTCTTGGTGGAGGTGAAGGAAGCGCAAGTGGAGGTCCCGGTGGCTCTGACGCTTGGGGTGCCTATATGTGGACTGGAATTCTTCAGTTCTTCTGTCATGCTTCAGTTGCTACAAGTGATTTGGCAAGTGTTTGGAGCGTAATTAGCAAACCCAGTGGGGAAATTCCACAAAAGGCAGGAGAGTGGGTCGCTGAACAATTGGCAAGTGATGGTTCAAGGAAAGCATTGGCCAGGGCTGAGGAAACAGAACCTCTTCCCGCACTGTTGCAGTCTGCATACGATAAGCTTTATTGTTTCTTGAACTATTATAGCACTATCCATTCATATAGGGTTGAGATGACTGGTGCTCCTGAGGCATTGGCGATAGAGGGTGATTTCTATGCAAACTTCGTGGAGGCTTTGGAAAAAGTGGAAACAGAGATGCGCAGTGTCAAAAACAAGGGAGAGTTGTGGAATTTCAATCTTGAAAGCATACCCGACATATCCTCGGTGACAGACAAGAGTGAGGGCATAGGCGCATATCTCACTTCGCTGATGCCTAACGGACGTGCCAATGTTGCCGACTTCTCATTGCGCAGTTATGTAGAACGTCTGCGTAACAAATGGCGTATGGACGAGGGGATGGGATATGACAGCGATAACCATCCAGATGCAGCCCGTCTGGATTCAATACTCAACGTTCGCAGCGAATGTGTGACGACGAGAAGAAACTTAGGTTGTGCCACATGGGATGACCTTGCTAACAGTGCCCGCAAGGATTATATCACATTCCAGGAAAACCAGTCAAAACAAACGTGTGCCACTGTCAAGCTGGAGATAAAACAGCAGATGGTATTCACAAGACAGGCTTTCCGTGGAACATTGACTATCGACAATGCCTCAGAAACGGCATTAACTGATATCAATCTGAATGTCAATGCCACGAATATGACAACTGGAGCGGTAGCCACCTCGCATGAGATGCAGATAACAATAGAAAGCATCGAAGGCTTCGGAGGCGAGAAAGACGGCAAGTGGAGTTTGCCGAAAGGCGGCAAGGGTGTAGCCACCATTCTGTTCATACCTACAAAGTATGCAGCTCCCGACACTTTGACCACATATAGCTTTGGGGGTATGCTGAGCTTTAATGACGGCGAGACGGTGCAGAACCGCTCTCTATATCCCGTGAGTCTTCAGGTGAAACCCACCCCGGAATTAGACCTCACGTACTTTGTGCAGCGCGACGTCTATGGCGACAATCCTCTGACTCCGGATGTGAATGAACCGGTGATTCCCGCTGAGTTCTCGGTGTTGATTCACAACAAGGGTAGGGGCAGCGTGAATAACCTCAGGATGCTCACAAGCAAACCGAGAATTGTGGATAATGAAAAGGGATTGTTGGAAGAGTTCGACATTGTCAGTTCCAGTCTTAATGGAGGAGAGAAGGCTATGGCTCTTGAAGATGACATAGCTACATTCTTTGGCACTATTGAGGCAGGGGGCAGCTCGTATGCCACTTGGGACTTGACAAGCTCTCTTATGGGCCACTTCACTGACTATGACGTGAGCTATACCCATGTGACAGATTATGATAACCCCGACTTGTCGCTTCTTGACAGGGTGACTATACATGAGCTGATTCATAGCCAGAATGTAAATGTTGGCGGTAAGACTTATCGTGCATGGATAACTAATGACACACCTGATGCGCAAGATGCACCTGACCATATTTATCTGTCTGACGGAACGGACGAGGAAATGGCTGTGCTGAATGATGCCGCAAGTATTGTGTCGTTGGGGCAGAACCGTTATAGGATAACCGTAAACTTGCCACAGAAAGAGTGGTTCTATACATCTTTGGCTAATCCGGCAGGCAGGGGCTCGAATGTTGTCAGTGTAATAAACGAAGACAGTGGGTCAGAACTTGATCAGTCTGCTTGTTGGACTACGGATTATACCATCAAGGATGGATTTAACCCGATGCGTGACTATCGTTTGCATCTTGCGGATTATGGTGAGGGAATCGGTGAACGACACTATATCGTAGAGTTTGAACCTGCTCCGGATGTGCGTCTTGAGGTCAAGAGTATCGCAACGTTACCTCAAGGTGATGAGATTGCCGAGACACCGATTAATTCCTTGACGGTTACATTCAATAAGGATATAGACGCATCTTCATTTACTAATGATGATATCGTTGTGCGCTATGAAGGCGTTGTTCAGGAAACAAGTCTTGCCGTCGCGCCTGTAGGTGGCGACAGTAAGAGAGAGTTTGTTATTGACACGCATGTCTTGGACAAGAATGGATTCTATGTATTGCAAGTAAATACTGACCAAATCATCGACAATGAAGGATTTAATGGTATTGACGGCAAACAGGTGAGCTGGATGCTCTATCAGGATGGACTTATTCACTACAGTGCAGATGTGGTGCCAAGTTCGTCGTATGGTAGCGTGGAAGTTCTGCCGGATGATAACACTGTTGAAGCCCCGAAGGCTGCGTTGGGCTTGCGGGCTGAAAGCGTTACGGATGGCACTCTGTCAGGCACTACCTCTTATGGTGAGAAACTCACGCTTTTGGCAATACCCAATGAGGGCTATGAATTCAAATATTGGAAGAATAACGACGATGGACATACCATTTCAACTGATGCCCAATACAGTGTTGAGGTTTATAAGGCTATGGATTTGTCCGCTGTGTTTGCGCCTAAACAGTATTCGTTAAATGTACTGTGTGATAATTTTGAAGGTGAAGCGTCTATGACTGCTGGTATATATGATCACGGCACAAATATCGTGCTTTCTGCCACTCCTTACGATGGTTATCGTTTGGTCGGGTATCGTGTCAATGGTGTCATGGTTGAGATTGACGGTGCTTATACACTTGTTGTGGAAGAAAACACCCAGGTGGAAGTGGTCTTTGAGATGATTGAGAAAGCTGACTCTGACGCTGAACTTGAGACTGACCTTGTCCTGGAACTGGTGCAGGGGTGGAACTGGATTTCCCATAACCGTGATGCCGCTATGACGGAGAGTGAGTTTAAAGTTGATAATGTTATGAGGGTTCTCTCCCAAACGGAGGAAATTTATCGTGATAAGGTGCTTGGATTCACTGGCCATTTGTCTGACGTGACGGCAACAGATGCTGTCAAGGTATATGTGTCGGATGATGTGAGAATAGCTCTTGACGGTCTCATGTTTAATGCTGCTTTGTCGGATATCACATTGCACAAGGGGTGGAACTGGTTAGGTTATCCTCTTGACAAACCGATGGCTTTGGTTGAGGCTTTGGCTTATCTTGATGCCGAGGAGGGTGACTGCATCTCTAATTTGACTAATGGATATGCACAGTTCTCTAATGGAGAATGGATTGGTGATTTTGAGACAATGAAACCGGGACAGGGATTCTTGTATAAGTCTGTGTCAGGAAATTCATTGCGGTATAATACCGAAGTCTCACAGGTTCAGAGCCTAAATTCCAGGTCTATAGCACATGAAGTTTCTCCTTGGAATGTAGATGTCCATAAATATCCTCATATGATGTGTGTTACGGCAGAATTGTATGACGGAGAGAATAAAGTTGATGGTAATAACTACTACCTTGGTGCTTTCGTTGGAGATGAGTGTCGTGGTGTAGCGAAATGCATAAATGGCATTTATTTCCTGTCTGTCTATGGTGATGCTAATGTTAAGGTCAGGCTCATGGCTGTGGAGAAGACTACAGGATACGTCCATAATATTTGTGATGAAATTGTTTTTACTCCCGATGTCCTCGGTACCGTGTCTTCGCCTTATCGCGTAAACATCTCTGCTCCAACAGGTATTGATGGTGTTGGCAGTGACGTTCTTGAGTACAAGTCCATTTATAACATTCAGGGTCAAAAGGTCAATGATACGAATAGTAATGGCATTTATGTAATTGATGGGCATAAAATGATAAAGAATAAGCGCAAATAACACTTGCAACCTCTGCTTTTTTCTTGAGCCAATGGTCACAATCCATTGGCTCAAGTTTTATTACCTTGTCATAGTCACGATGGATTGTTTGTTATGAAGTGTAAAGTGTTTAAAAACAATAAAGGCTAAGTTTCTTATCACTAAGAACTTAGCCTTTTGCGCTTCAGGATGGGCTTGAACCAACGACCCCATGATTAACAGTCATGTGCTCTAACCAACTGAGCTACTGAAGCAG
>JALFIX010000075.1 GCA_022775105.1 Prevotella sp.
TTTTTTTAGTTATGGAAACAACAGAAGCAAGAAAAACGTTTGACTTCTCGAAGGAGAAGGTGCAGACAATCACGTTGCAAGAATTAGAGGCGACGTACAAGGAGAACGACGTGTATGGGCGCCCATTAGGCGGCATCTATCACTCGGATCTCATCAACGGTATCTCCGACATCGCACGCAGTGTAGGTTTGGAGGTGGAAATGGGCGACATGTTCGCAGTGAACAACCTCGACGGCAAGCGTCCGGGCGTGGCGCTGCTGCCCGAGGTGGAGGAGAAGGAGGGGGAGCGCAGCATAAGGGCGCACCTGCTGAGGAGGGTGTTTGCTGTCATTCGTTTTGTTTCGGGCGGAACGCCCGAAACATCCTGCCCTGCCATCGCCATCAGCTATTCGCAGCACGGCATTCAGATTGGCATCGGTCCTAATATCCGTATCTGCCGCAATCAGACGATACTCTGCGCCAAGCAACTCATTGCCAACTATGGATATAGCCGCCTCGAATTGGACAAGAAGGAACTTGCGGGAGCCGACTGGTGGCGACCTACCGTGGAGGGATGGATTGAAGAGGTGGCTCAGGGGACGATGCAGGCGCAATGGGCGGAGATTATCCAGAGCCTCGACGAACAACTCGTATATGAATCTGACATGCAGCAGATTTTCGGCGGACTGATGCAACTGCGCATCGAGGCTGACACATCAGATAAATCGCTGCGCACGGGCGAGGTGCCGCCGCTGACGCAATCGCAGATTAACCACTGCATGGAGCAGGTGCTTGTGAAGCACTTCGGCAAGGGCGGCGCGGGAATGTGCACCAAGTGGGACATCCTCAACGCCATGACCGACACGCTCAAACCGCTCAACAACAGTGAGGGGCTGAGGGTTCCGATATGCGACACGTCGAGGCTGCTGCCGCAGCTGGCACGGTGCGCGGAGTACCTCTTGTAAATGAAGAGTGAAGAATGAAGAATGAAGAATGGCTGCGCGAACCGAACGCAGAGCCGAGCTTGCTTGAGCTATGCTGAGGTGAAGCCAGCCATCGACGAAGCCAATGGCTGCGCGAACCGAACGCAGAGCCAAGCTTGCTTGAGCTATCCCGAGGTCAGCCAGCCATCGACGAAGTCAATGAAGAATGTTTTAAATGAAGAGTTCTGATGTGACAAGTGACTTATTTATTGCGCGTAATCCTCGGGAACATCTTGCGGAAACGCACAAGGGGGGCGGTAATCTTGCCGCCCGCCACAACGATGCTTACTGCCGTGATGATCATCACAAAGCCAAGGACAATGCGGGGCGTGAGCTGCTCGCCGAAGATGGTCACTCCGAAGAATACGGCTGTCACGGGTTCGAGGGCACCGAGAATGGCGGTGGGGGTGCTGCCGATATACTGGATGGCCCCCGTGGTGCAACCGAGTGATATGGCAGTTGGGAATACCGCAAGGGCAATAAGGCACAGCCATAGCCACCATTTGTCGGCGGGTGGAGTTTGTATGCCGCTCTCGCTCATCAATGCCCGCACGGCAAACATCAGCCAGCCTACAAGCACTACGTAGAACGTTACCTTTAGCGTAGCCACATCCTTCAGGCTGGTCTTGTTGATGGCTACGATATATATGGCGTAGGACGTTGACGAGGCTATCACGAGCAGGGTGCCTGTAAGTGAGAGTGTCGTGCCGTCGCCGGCCTTGTAGAGAAGTCCTATACCGCCTACAGCCATCAGAAGACAAATGACAGTGCTTATTCCAAGTCGTTCCTTGAATATCACAGCCATGATGAGTGCCACGAGGATGGGATAGACGAAGAGGATGGTGGAGGCAATGCCGGCATCCATATAGTTGTAGCTTTGGAAGAGTGTGAGGGATGAGAGGGCGAAGATGATGCCGAGAACAAACATCGGCATTGCCTCGCCTTTCTCAATCTTGAAACTGCGTCCCCTTTGGCGGAGCATCAGTCCGAGGATGGGGATGGCAAAGAGATAACGGAAGAAAAGCACCGAGTCGGGGTGCATTCCTTCCGCATACAATGGGAGGGTGAATAGCGGGTTTGTGCCGTATGCCGCCGCCGCTATCGCCCCCAACAAGTATCCTTTTACTTTTGTATTCAATTTGTTTATCCTCTTGTTAAGAATTAAAGAAAATGCTTCTTTCCGCCCAGTAGATGAGGATTCCGGCGAGATATCCCACGAAGGCTATCCATGTAATCTTCTTCATGTACCAGCCGAAGGAAATCTTCTCCAATCCCATCACCACAACACCGGCGGCACTGCCGATGATGAGCATCGAGCCACCAACTCCGGCGCAGTAGGCAAGCAACTGCCAGAAGATACCGTCAACTGCCATGTCGCCTGTTGCCGCTACGGGATACATACCCATACATCCCGCCACGAGAGGCACATTGTCAACAATGCTCGACAACACTCCGATGATACCTGTGACGAGGTAGTGGTTGCCGTTGAATGTGGTGTTGAGTCCGTCGCCAAGGAGTTCGAGTGCGCCTATCGTTTCAAGACAAGCCACTGCCATAAGGATGCCGAGGAAGAAGAGAATGGTGCCCATGTCGATGCGCGACAGCATGTTGGTGACACGCTTCTGCATGCCTCCGTGCTCTTCGGGAAGCGCAAGGTTGGCGTAGAATATCTCGGTTATTGTCCACAGAATACCTAAGACAAGCAAGATGCCCACAAACGGAGGCAAGTGGGTGATGGTCTTGAAGACTGGAACAAATACCAAACCGCCGACACCAAGGAAGAACACCGTCTTGCGCTGCACCTCCGTGAGATGGTTGTCAACACGTTCGTTCTGGCTGAAATCGCTTACTTCGAGTTTGCCGTTGAGGCTGAGCGAGAGGATGTAGGCGGGCACAATCATTGACACGAGCGAGGGGATGAATATCTCCATGATGACACCGGCGGCAGTGACAAGTCCCTTGTTCCATAGCATAATGGTTGTTACATCGCCGATGGGGGAGAATGCACCGCCTGAGTTGGCTGCGATAACCACAAGGGCTGCATAGATAAGGCGGTCTTTCCGGCTCTCCACCAGTTTGCGCAGAATCATCACCATCACGATGCTCGTGGTGAGGTTGTCGAGCACGGCAGAGAGAATGAATGTCATAAAGGCGATGCGCCACAGGAGCTTGCGCTTGGTGCGGGTCTTGAGCATATCGCGCACGAAGTTGAAACCGCCGTTCTGGTCAACCAGTTCGACGATTGTCATGGCACCCATGAGGAAGAAGAGGGTGGTGGCAGTGCTGCCGAGATGCCTCTCCATCACTTCGCTCACGGCGAGTGCCTTCATGTCACCTACTGCCCCGGAGATATATTCGCCGGGGTCGATCATAAACAGTGTCCAGCAGAACACGAACATCAGCAGGGCTATGGCTGCCTTGTTGATTTTTGTAACGCTCTCAATGGCTATGAGCAGATAGCCGATGCAGAAGACCGCTACAATGATAATACTGAGTGTAGTCATTTTTTGTTTTTTAGAGTTAAATTCCTAATTCCTAATTCCTAATTAGAATTCTACTATAAGCGTCTGTCGCGACTTGAGGCTTAGCTTCTTGTCGAGCTTCACGGTGCGGCCCGTGATTACGTCGCGTGCGGCAGTGGCATTGCCGATGACCTCGGCATAGCGGTCGAGCTGCATCTCGGCCTGCTTGTGGTTGCCGTTGAGGATAGTGAGCACTGTCTTGCCGTTGTATTGGCGGGCGATGACGTATATGCCCTTGTATGGGATGAACTGAGTCTGCTTGCCCTTGATGATGACATCATTGCCCTGGCGCCAGTGGAGCAGGCGACTGAGCCAGTCGAACATGGTGTTTTCGGCTTGGGTACGTCCCTCGCGGGTGAAGCAGTTCTTGGTGTCGCCGGGGAATCCGCCGGGGAAGTCCTTGCGCACATTGCCGTCGGTGACGCTCTTCGTGCCGTTCATCAATACCTCAGTGCCATAGTAGAGTTGTGGCGTGCGGTTGACGGTAAGCAAGAGGGCGAGTGCCTGTTTGAGTGCCACTGTGTCCTTGCCTTCGCCAAGGAAGCGGTCGGTGTCGTGGTTTTCAAGGAAAGCCATGACATTCGATGGTTTCTGGTAGAGATAGTCATAAACGAAGTTGTTGTAGATGCGGTTGAATCCTTTCCACCAATCGTCGGTCTCCTCATTCTTGGCCTGGTTGATGCGGTCATAGAAGGCAAAGTCCATAACGGTGGGCAGATAGCTGTTTTCCTTTGCTATCTTTGAGTCTTTTTGCCATGCGGCGGTATATGCAGGCTCGGTCACCCAAGTCTCGCCCACGGTGTTGAAATTCGGGTATTCCTCACCTATTACCTTCATCCAGTGTGCCATTGCCTTAGCGTCGGCGTATGGATAGGTGTCCATACGGATGCCGTCGATGCCGACAGTCTCTATCCACCATATACTGTTCTGAATGAGATACTTGATGACATGGGGATTGCGCTGGTTGAGGTCGGGCATGGTGGGCACGAACCAACCGTCAACAGTCTCGTGCATATCTATCTTGCTTGCATAAGGGTCAACCACGGGAGTGAGCTTGTATGAAGTCTGAAGATATTTGTCATTCACCTTGGCATCGCCGTCCATAGTCTTCAATGCCACAGATTGAGCCTGGTTTTCGGGCAGTAGCCATTCAGGAGTGTTGAACCAGTCCTTTGTGGGCATGTCTGCCACCCAAGGATGCTCAAATCCGCTATGGTTGAATATCATGTCCATCACAATCTTCAGTCCTTTCTCATGTGCCTCGTCACATAGTTGGCGATACTCCTCGTTAGAGCCGAAGCGTGGGTCAACGCGGTAGTAGTTGGTAGTGGCATAGCCATGGTAGGTGCTTTGTGTGCCATGGTCGGGAGAGTCGTTTTCAAGCACGGGGGTGAACCACAGGGCTGTCACGCCGAGTTCCTTGAAATAGTCAAGATGCTGGCGGATTCCCTCGAGGTCGCCGCCATGACGCAGGCTGGGCTGAGTGCGGTCGTTCTTATATGCACGCATTCCCTTTACCTGGTCGTTGTCTGAGCGACCCGAGGCAAAGCGGTCGGGCATAAGCATGTAGAGCACGTCGGCATTTGAGAACCCTTCTCTCTCATACCCTTTCTTCTCGCGAGCCTTGAGTGTGTAGTTCACCTTCTTTTTCTGCTTGCCTTGCTGGAAGAGCAAGGTCATAGTGCCGGGTTGGGCGTCCTTCACGTTCATATAGACGAGCAGGTAGTTGGGCGAGTCGAGCCTTACGAGCGAGTCAATCCTTACACCGGGATAGTCGGTGGTGACATCAGCAGTCTTTATGCCTTCGCCATACACCATGAGCTGGAGGCTTGCGTCCTTCATGCCAACATACCAGTCGGTTGGCTCTATCCTGTCGATTTTCACTGCTGCGTTCATTGTCAATGTTGTGCCTAATAACAAGGCGGTTAATATCTTTTTCATTTTATCGTTTTTTTTCAACACAGAGACACAGAGGCACAGAGAATATTTATTAAGTTATCTGAAGATTCAGAGAAATAAACTCTGTGACTCTGTAACTCTGTGTTTAATATAAGATGAATTATTTAGTATATATAATCAGAGCCTCCTGTGGGGCAACCTCAATCTCTGAGCCTCTGTACTCCGAGATGCCGGCGAGATTGATCTGGCCTCCCTCGCACACGGATGTCCATGTGCCGTTGGGGATGCTCACGGTCTTGGCGGTTTTGTTGGAGTTGAGGATTACCACTATGTCGCGCCATGAGTCGCTGTTGGCATTGTCCTTCAGGCGGAATGCCACAACGTTTTTGGGTGCCTTGATGAACTCGAGCTTCTTGCATACCATATTTGCGTCGGTCATGCGGAAGGCAGGATGATTGCGTCGCAGTTCGGTCAAGCCGCGGTAATAGTCAAACACCTGCGGATATTTCTCGAGATTCTCCCATGGCAACTGGTTGATGTTGTCGGGCGACTTGAAGCTGTTGTGCACGCCCTTCTTGTCGCGCAGCATTTCCTCGCCTGCGAGAATGAACGGAACACCCTGTGCTGTGAATACTGCCGTCTGTGCCAGGAGGTCAAGACGGATAAGTTCATCCTCCGTGATGCCGGGGATGCTTGCCTTCAGACGGTCAACCAGGCACATGTCGTCGTGGCAGCTCACATAACTGATCATCTGAGCAGGCGAGTTTGTCCATGCAGCCTTGCTGTAGTTCACCTTGGTGATGTCAATCTGGGGATGTGAGATACAGCCTGCGATACCAAACTTGATGCTCTCCTCATTGCCGGGGATGGCACCGAGGAAAGCCGACTTGTGGTCGTCGCTGAACGGACCGCGGATGGCGTCGCGCATATCGTCGCAGAATGCACCTATGCGGTCGAGCTGGCGGGTGTTGGCTTTCATGGCGAGTTTCTCCGTAGGATAGGCACAAGCACCTGCGCTCCATCCCTCACCATACATATATATGGAAGGGTCAACCTCGTCGAGGGCCTTGCGAATGAGATTCATGGTCTCGATGTCGTGGATGCCCATGAGGTCGAAGCGGAATCCGTCGATATGGTATTCCTTTGCCCAATAGAGCACTGACTCTATCATAAACTGGCGCATGAGCGGCTTTTCGCTTGCCGTCTCATTGCCGCAACCAGAACCGTCGGAGATTTTTCCGTCTGCGGTCATACGGTAGTAATAACCGGGGTAGGTGAGGTTGAAGTTGCTGTTGTCGATATCGAAGGTGTGGTTATACACCACGTCGAGGATGACGCGTATGCCGGCTTTATGCAGAGCCTGCACCATCTGCTTGAACTCCTTGATACGGGCTATGGGGCATGCTGCGTTGGTGGAATATGAGCCTTCGGGAACGTTATAGTTGAGAGGGTCATATCCCCAATTGTACTGCGGCACGTCGGGCTTCGACTCATCCACGGATGCGTAGTCGTAGGACGGCAGGATGTGGATGGCATTTACACCGAGGTTCTTCAGATGATACACCGCCTTTGGCTCAGTCAAGGCAAGAAACTTGCCCTTGTGCTCCAAGCCGGATGTTGGAGAAACGGAGAAGTCGCGATGGTGCATCTCATAGATGACGAGGTCGGTGGGCTGCTTGGTCAGAGGACGCTGGTCGCAGCACCATCCATTGGGATTTGTGTCAGCCATGTCGATGATGGCTCCACGGCGTCCGTTTACACCTACTGCCTTGGCGAATACGCCAGGAGTCTCGTTCATCACCTTGCCTTTGGTTTCAACTTGGAAGGTATAGAACTTACCTTTGAGGTCTCCCTTGATATCAGCTGTCCAGAGGTCATTTCCCGTGCGTTTCATCTTCACGGTCTGCACTTTCTCGCCGCCCACACCTTCTTTATATATATGTATCTTCACGCTCTTGGCCTTGGAGGGGGCATTGAGCCGGAACGAAGAGGCATCCTTGGTGTAGGTCAGTTCATTGAATGTTTGCTGGGCGGATACTGAACACGGCAACAGCAAGAATAAAAGCCTCACCCCCAGCCCCTCTCCAAGAGAGAGGGGAGATAGAATGCTTTTCCTCTTGTTTATTATCGATATTTTCATTGCTATTTTTTCTTACTAATATTTTTTCTTATTTTATCACTTTTTGTGATTATTGTAAATATTCGCACAATACTATTTATCTCCCCTCTCTCTTGGAGAGGGGGCGGGGGTGAGGCTTTTTAGCGATATTGCAAAGCCGCCGCCGCGTGCCTGCTGAATCTTTAGTTTCTGCCCCTGCCTTATAGTTTTCTTTGTGATTGTATAAGCCTTGGGGTTCTTCTCGTAGTCGGCATCCTTGGCATCGGCATAGATGGTTGCCTCATACTTGCGTCCCTTGTCAAGGAAATCGAAGGTGAGAGTGGTGAGGTGACCATCTTCATTGCACTTGCCGCCTATAAACCAGTTGTCGCTCTTCTTGTCCTTGCGGGCCACGGTGATGTATCGGGCAGGCTCAGCCTCAAGATAACGAGAGTCGCTCCAGTCGCAGGGCACGTCGCGGATGAACTGGAAGGCATCGCTGTACTTCTCATAGTTCTCGGGAAGGTCGGCTGCCATCTGAAGCGGTGAGTACATCGTAAGATAAAGGGCAAGCTGGCCCACAAGAGTGGTGTGGATATAGTTGGGATTGTCGCTCCATGTGTTCAGTTGGGTTTCGAGAATACCGGGAGTGTAGTCCATCGGACCGCCCTGAAGACGGGTGAACGGCAGGATAACCGTGTGTGACGGGGCAGAACCGCCGAATGCCTCATACTCAGTTCCGCGCGCACTCTCATTGCCCACAAGGTTAGGATAAGTGCGGCAAAGACCAGTCGGACGCACAGCCTCATGTCCGTTCACCATGATATGATGCTTGGCGGCCTCCTTGATGACGTGCATATAGTGGTTGTTCATCGACTGCGAATAGTGATGGTCGCCACGTGGGATGATGTCGCCAACATAACCCGTCTTAACAGCATCGTAGCCATACTTGTTCATAAGGTTGAAGGCGGCTTCAAGATGACGCTCGTAGTTTTGCGTACTTGATGAAGTCTCGTGGTGCATCATCAGCTTGACACCCTTGGAGTGAGCGTAATCGTTGAGATACTTGATGTCGAAATCGGGATATGGAGTAACGAAGTCGAACACGTCGCGCTTCCACATGTTTGCCCAGTCCTCCCAACCTACGTTCCAGCCCTCCACGAGAATCTGGTCGAGGTTGTTGGCTGCGGCAAAGTCGATGTATCTCTTCACCTTCTCGGTGTTGGCGGCATGGCGTCCGTTGGGTTTCACCTTTGAGTAGTCGGTCTCGCCAAGTTTCACCGAAGGCAGACCGCTGGTGTATTCCCATGTGCTCTTGCCGACAATCATCTCCCACCATACTCCGCAGTATTTCGTGGGATGAATCCATGATGTGTCCTCAATCTTGCATGGCTCGTTGAGGTTGAGTGTGAGGGATGTGGAGAGCATGTCCCTTGCGTCGTCGCCCACCTTAACCGTGCGCCAAGGAGTGTGGCATGGAGTCTGCATACAGCCTTTTAGACCTGTGGCATCGGGAGTGAGCCATGACTCGAACACGAAGTTCTTGTCGTCGAGGTTGAGGTGCATGGTGGCATAGTCCTCGCATGCTGCCTCATGGATGTTGATATACAGTCCGTCGGCAGTCTTCATCTGAAGGGCAGTCTGCACTCCCGTCTCTGAGAACACCGACACTGATGAGTTGTCCCAGTTGACAGCCTTCCTGAAGCGGGCGCGTATTTCGGAGAGCTTGGTCTCCTGTGTCTCTTGCTCCTGAGTATCGTAGTCGCCGGGCAGCCACCATGCGGTATGGTCTCCAGTCATGGCAAACTGGGTGTGCTCTTCCTTAATAAGGAAATAGTTGAGCGACTTCTGTTGCGGGAACTCATATCTCAGTCCGAATCCCTCGTTATACACCCGGAATCGGATGATGATATTACGGTCGGCAGAGGGTTGGTTGAGGTTAACCTCAAGTTCGTTGTAGTTGTTGCGAATCTGCGACCACTCGCCCCACACTGGAGTCCATGTCTCATCGAAGGAAGAGGTCTTGGTATTAGTCACCTTGAATCCGTCCATAAGGTCGGTTTCGTTCTTGCCTTTCGACGCATGCTTGTCCTTTGCAAGCTCGAGTCCCAATCGACTGGGCTTAACCACAGCCTTGTTTTTATAAGTCATTTCGTAGGTGGGGATGCCACCATCAGCGAGAGAGAACTTTACAGTTACGTTGCCGTCAGGCGAACTGACGCTCTGTGCCATTGCCATCAGCGGCAACAGTAGTGCAAAGGCCCACCCCCAGCCCCTCCCAAGGGCGGGGAGGCAAGAAAGGCTAATTCTTTTGACCATAAAAAAAATGTTGATCTTCATATATAATAATATTATGTGTTAATAATTTTACCTGCTTAGTTACCCTCCCCCTGGGGAGGGCAGGGAGGGGCCTATCTTCCGCTGTTTTTCACCAACTCCTTAACGGTCTTATTGAAATCTTCAGAGGCGAGGAGTTGCTCGATGGTGATGTGCATGCGATAGCGCCAGTAGTGTCGTGGATTTGCCGGGATGTTGATACGCTCGGCATCGGCATCGGCAAGACGCAGGTTCTCGTCGATAGACAGCCAATCTTGCAATGAGAGAAGGCAGAGCATCGAGGGACTCGTGAGATGACGCGACACTATCTCCTTGGCAAGCCAACCAGGGAGTGGATGAGGAGCTGCACCGCCACGGTGGAGCATTGTATTATAGTAGTCCTGTGTGCGCTCGTAGTCCTCGTCCCACCACTGGCGCAGTGTTGACATGTCGTGAGTGGAGATGGTGCATACCGAGCGGTAGGGATTGCGCGAGAGATGGCCGAACCGCACAGTGTCGTCCTTCGGCATCGACTGTATCTCAAGACTCAGGATGCGCAGCTGGTTCATCACCCATGGCACGCAGTCGGGCACCATACCGAGGTCTTCGGCACATACGAGCATACGTGTGGCTTGTGTGAGCTTTGGCATCTTCTTCATTGCCTCCTGATACCAGAACTGGTTGTTGCGGCGATAGAAGTAGTCGTTGTAGAGGCGGTTGAAGTTATACTTGTCGTTGTCCCACAACTGCTCGTAGATGAAATCGAGCTGCACTCCGATACGTGGATGGAACTTGTTCGGGTCCTTGTGGTCGCGCAGGAAGAGCACATCGCTGATGAGGGCATAGAGTCCGTCGCGAAGGGATTCGAGATTAAATGAAGAGTGAAGAATGTAGAATGAAGAATCGGGCTGCGCAGTATTTTCATTCTTCATTCTACATTCTTCATTCTTCATTTGAAAGTACCACGACTCTACCTTGCGCTGGGTGTCGAATTCCGGCTTCATCTGATAGCGCTCGTCGTCGAGGCGGTCGAGGAACTTCTCCTTCACCATGTCAGCATTCTCGTGGAATATGCGGTCGAGAGTCCAGTCGGTGATGAACGGACGGGTGTAGCGGTCTTCGTCGAAACGGAGTCCGTAACCCTCTATTTCCTCTTTGGTCATGGCAAGGGCAGGGGCAAACTGTCCGAGCAGTCCGTGTACGGCATGTGATGGTATCTCCCAGATGCGGAAGAAACCGAGTACGTGGTCGATACGGTAGGCATCGAAGAACTCCGCCATCTTGCGGAACCGGCGTACCCACCATGAGCATCCGTCCTCAAGCATGGCATCCCAGTTGTATGTGGGGAAGCCCCAGTTCTGTCCGTTGGCAGAGAAGGCATCGGGTGGGGCGCCCGCCTGGCCGTTGAGGTTGAAGTACTTAGGCTCAACCCATGCCTCCACGCCGTCACGGCTGATGCCGATAGGAATGTCGCCCTTGAGCAGCACACGGTTGGACTGTGCATAGCTGTGTGCATCGCGCAGCTGGGTGTCAAGAATATACTGGATGTAATACCAGAAGGCCACCGACTTGTACTCCTTTGTCCCTGGAGTGCCCATCTTCTCACGTTCGTCCTCGGGCAGTGAATGATGGTCGGGCCACTGGCTGAATGTTGCTGTGCCGTAGATGTCGCGATAGTGGCTGAATGCAGCGTATGGCACAAGCCAGTCCTTGTTGTCCTCGAAGAACTTCTTGTATGTGGCTTTCTTGCTCGTGGCGGCAAATTCCTGCTCGAACAAGAGGCGAAGATATTCGCGCTTGGCATTGTTGACGCGTTCATAGTCAATCTGTGGCAAGGCGTTGAGTTCCTTGCGCAATGTCTCCATGCGCTCCCTTGTCTCCTCGTCCTTAAGTTCGGGAAGCTGGCGCAGGTCGGCATATTGCGGATGGAGTGCATAGATGCTGATGCTGTTATAGGGATATGAGTCTGTCCATGTGTTAGTGATGGTGGTGTCGTAAATAGGCAGAATCTGTATGACGCGCTGATGGGTCTTGGCTGCCCATCCCACCATCATCTTCAGGTCGCCGAAGTCGCCCACTCCGAAACTGCCCTCAGAACGGAGTGAGAATATGGGCACAACCACACCCGCAGCCTTCCATGCGAAGATGGGGAAGAAGGCAATGTCCAGTTCATACACTATGGTTTCGCCGTCCTTCATCTCAGGTATTTCAACTATGCGGTTGTCGCGGGTCTCCCAAAGCGGAGTATAGTCAATCTTCTCGTTGAGAGCTACGAACTTGAACTCCAGTCTGTTGCTCTTCAGTTTCTTTGCGTCGATAACAGCCATCCACTCGTTGGGGGCAAATTCCTCCATGGGGTATGCCTTTGTAGCCTCCCATTCTCCCAAGACCTTTTCACTGCCCATAACGGCGAGACGTTCAGAGGCCCGCAGCTGTGGAGCCTTGGTCTTGATGATTACGGATTGGGAGGAAGTGGTCTTTGCCAGCTTGCTCTTAGAGCGCTTTGCCACGCAGTCGGTGATGGCGGAGCTGTACATATAGGCATCCTCGGGGATGTCGTTCCAGTGGTCATACGCAATGAATGATTCCGACTTTGAAGCCGAAAGTTTTATGTTGTGTGGCTGCAACTGCCACTCCTGACGTGAAAGCACGCCATTCTTTTCCACACTATAATAATAGCTGACGGCATCCGTACCCTCGGGTGTGTTTACGCGGCAAGTCCATTCGCTGCCGTTCACTGTATTCATCCTTTGTTTTACGATGTCTTCAGGTTTGTCACCCTTGATGAAGTTTGCCACCAGTTGCTCGCCGAATACTGTGTTATACGATAGGTTTAATAGTATTGTCATAATTCAAACTGTTATTATTTTCGTTGCAAAATTAGAAATTATATCTCAATAGGTCAAAATATGTTTGGGAAAATTGGGTGGAAAGATGCGCAATCGATTGCGCACCTTTCCACCTCTCCCGTCTATTTAATGTCTAACAAATCTTCCGAAGGGTTAGCCTTTTCCACCTGTTTCAGTGTTCGGTCTTTTATCACAAACACACAGAAAGCACCGATGACAAGCAGTATGCCCGCAACCATAAGCATGTCGCACTGGCGACCGCCAATCAGCTGGAACACAACGCCTCCAGTGGCGGCAGCAACTATCTGCGGGATGCAGATTGTGCCATTGAACAAGCCGAGATACACACCCATGTGTCCGTGGCCTTCAAGGGCATTGGTGACAATGGCAAACGGCAGTGCAAGCATTGCAGCCCATGCGCAACCGATGAGCAAATAAGGCACGAAGAGCACATACTGGTTATGGATGAAAGGTATCATGATGAAACCAATGCCTCCCAAAACAAGGCTTATGCAGTATGCAATCTTGCGGTCGCTGATCTGAGGTATGATGACAGCCCAGATAACACTGCCTATTGCCTGTACGGCAAAGAGCACTCCCACCCAGTTGCCGGCATCCTGATATTCGAGCGATGCGGTGTCGGTGGTGTTCCAGCATGTCTCGGCGATACCGCCGTTGGTATAAGTCCACATATACATGAATGCCGCCCAGCAGAAGAACTGCACGAGACCTACAGTCCAGAATGCCGTAGGAGCGTCCTTCAGGAGTTTGAAGATATTCACCTTCTCCTCGTCGAGTGGCTTGTCAAGCCCGTGATATTCAGCATATTCCTTCGGTGGCATCTCCTTCACCTTTGCAGTGGTGTAGATGACACAGAGGATAAGTATTGCGGCTCCGATATAGAACGAGTAGATAACAGAATCGGGCACAACGCCCTTGGCTGCCACATTGCTGATGCCGAGGAATGTGAACAGGAACGGGAACACGTAGCCCACGAGCGAACCGGCATTGCACAGGAAACTCTGGATGGAGTAGGCGAGGGCCTTCTGCTTCTCGTTCACCATATCACCTACGAGCATCTTGAAAGGTTGCATGGCCATATTGATACTGGTGTCGAGGAACATCAGCGAGCACAGTCCGAATGTCATTGCCGTGCTCACTGCCATTCCGAACGAACCGGCATTAGGCAGGAGGCACATCACGAGCACAGCCACCGCGGCACCTATAAATAAATAAGGTATGCGGCGTCCGAACCGGCACCAGGTCTTGTCGCTCAGCGTTCCCACGATAGGCTGCACCACGATACCCATCAGTGGCGGCAGGATCCAGAAGTAACTCAGTGAATGGGGGTCAGCCCCGAGGGTTGCGAATATGCGTGAGATATTCGCACTCTGGAGAGCGTAGGCAATCTGCACTCCAAAGAATCCGAAACTGATATTCCACAGTTTCATAAAGGATAAATCAGGTCTTTGCTTTTTCATTCGAAAATATTTGTTTGCGAGACTATTAAAAAACAGCCTCTTTGTTAATAATTCATGAGTTATGACAAAAGAAAGAATAGCGGACTTCGGTAGTGAAATTCGCAGTTATGGTCATCAGGTATTCTATGTTTTTGAAACAGTCGAGTTATGTTGAAATTTCATTCGCATGCTCGGAGCAATAGTCTTTACCTCTCGGCTGTTTAGGCCAGTTTCATATTCGGGCTTGGATGTCCCAGTAAAAATCGGCCTGAGGATATGTGCGCCCTATACGCTTTGTGTCCCGGGCATATCCACTCCGAGATCTTTGAGGGCATCAAGGTGATGCTTTATGAGGTGTGCCTTGCGTCTGTTGTCCACATAATCAACTCCCAGTTCCTTGTAATGCGTCTTGTACTTGAGCATGTGGTAGACAATCTTGAGTAGCTGATTTCCTGTTGCTACGAGGGCTCTCTTCTTGCCCCTGCGTCCTGCCAGTCTCTTGTAACGTGACGATATGAAGGTGTCTTTGGTTCTGCTTGCCGCCCATGCACATTCGGTTATTACCGCTTTCGTCGCTTTGTTGCCGTGGTTCGTGTGCGAGCTTTTTTTTTACCTGCACTCTCGTTGTTTCCCGGACTCAGTCCCGCCCATGATGCAATGTGCGCATCGGTTGGGAACACTTCCATATCCACGCCAATCTCTGCAAGTATGTCGATAGCGGATGTGCGCTTGATACCAGGTATTTCACAAAGGAGCGACACTTCCTGCTCGACAGGCTGCATGTAGCGGTTGATTTCCTCGTCAATGTCCTTTATCTGACTTTCGAGGTTCTCAATGCTCTTGCGGATGGCCCGGAGCATGAACTTGTGATGCTCCGTGAAGTTTCCTTCAACGGCAAGGGCTATCTCTTTCTGGGAACTCTTCAGTCTCCAGTGAGTACACAGAGAGGCAAGGAACTCCGGATCCGTATTGCCTGCAAGCACATTGTCTATAACTTCCGTACACGTCTTGCCTGTGACATCGCTGAACACACTTGACAATTTGAGGTTCGCATCCTCAAACACGCGTATCATTCGGTTGTGCTCTGCCGCCACATTCTGCACCAGCTTCCGGCGGTAACGTGTCAGGTCGCGAAGTTCGCGTTGTTCTTTGGGTGGAACAAAACTGCCTTTGAGAAGACCTGCACGAAGCAGCTTGCATATCCAGACGGAGTCCTTCTTGTCTGTCTTGTGCCCGGGAACATACTTGATGTGGCGGGCATTGACCACAAGGAGCGTCAGACCTTCACATTCCAGGATGTTGAACACTGGCTTCCAATATACACCAGTGCTTTCCATCGCAACATGGGTGACACCTAATGACAATAGCCATTCTTTCAATTCTGTCAATGATCGCGTTGTGGATTTGAAGGTGCGTGTTTCACGCTTCATGCCTTCGCCTTCCACTGTCGCCACAATCTCTACTTTGTGAACATCCAAACCACAGCATCGTGTTGCTATCGGTTCGAACTCTACATTCTTGTTTGTTGCCATATGCTCGTCAATTTAAGTTTGTGGCGACAAAGGTAATCAAAATCTGCGATATACGTGCAGATGGTAATCACTTTTCATTCTCTTTGACGAGCCGAAGGCCTCATGTACGTTTCATA
>JALFIX010000179.1 GCA_022775105.1 Prevotella sp.
ATACGCTCTTTCCAAGACGTTTCTCTTATCCGGCTCTTATCGGTCTCTTATCTGAAAAGGCTGAAATCCTTTGTACATCGGCATTTCAGCGTTGAAAAATAAGAGCCACAACGGAGTCACAACGGAGTCACAACGGAGGCAGAACGGAGGCACACCTTAGAAAGAACATCATTTTCCGGTCGTAGATGCCCTTTTGGTGGAACGGATAGGGCCATCCTCAATTCACTCCGGCATTTCAATCCAGCATTCCGGGTGGTGCCGCATGATGCAGCCGTGGTCGTTGTCTATCCAATCGCCCTCGTCGTTGATGTAACATGCGAGGGCACGGTCGCCGATGATACCGACAACCTGCTGATACTGTTCGGGGGTGTCGAAAACACCCGCTTCGTCATCTAATGTCTGATGCCATTTCATGATAGTATGTTGTGTTTAATGTTGATTGTTTCATGTTCACTGTTCACTTGATGTCCTCCATTGGCAGGTTCTTGCCTGCTATGACCGCATCGACACAGCGTTGCAGGAGCCACACGTTCCATGAGCTCTGGGCAGCATCGAAGAGGACGGAGTGACGGGCACCCAACTCACCATAATGGTCAAGCGAGGCCTGCACCCGCTCCGTCATCTGCGGCAGGTGGGAGTAGATGGTCTGCGGGTTGGCACAGAAGTCGTTGTACTTATAGTCGGGAGTATCGACCAGCTCGCCCCACTTCCCTGCCTTGAAGATGGTCTCCACGGCTTCGAGTGTGAAGGTGCGGGCATCACGGAAGTAGCAATGATGGAGCTTGAAGAGATGGTCGGTGTCGAAGACAGACAGGAAATGGCGGAAGATGGCGAGGTCGAAGTCTGACCCCTGGCACCACAGGCGGTAGCTGTCGGCTCCGGCAAAATCGAGGGCACTGCCAATCCATTTGATCCACTCGACAGCTAAAAAATCACAATACACAGATTTTGCAATGATGACTTTAGACTTGGCATCGTCGCTCTGACCGCTCCACCACTGTGCGGTGTCACGGTCGAAGTCGAATCCGCTGACGAACTGCTGGGAGAGGTGTGGAGCGAGGATGGTATAACGGCCGTAGCCGTCCTTGCCGTCGCCGCCAACCGCCGTGTTGTCGTTAAGCAGGAATGGATTGTTCTTTGCTTGCCTGTTCCATGCCACAGCACCAAACGACATGATGGCGGCAGTGGGCTGAAGACTCGTGGTCTCCAAATCGAAGGTTATGTCAATGGTTCTCATGTATGTACTATCGAAATACGTTAAAGTTGTGTACCAAACGCTTAGGGTGTTTACTCGGCTTCTGCCTCACGGCCATGTAGGATGGTAGGCTCAAAGTTGGAATTGGGGCGCTGCACATCGTTGACGACATTACCCTCCATGTTTATCTGCACGCGCTTCTTCCGAGGCTTCGGATCTATGCGCTTGCGTGTGCGGATGGGATGGTCGTCTGGGTGGACTACGAACGACACCCTGGTTGGGTCGAAATGTGATGCCTGTACCTCGTTGCGGAGGTTGCGGGTGGGAGTGAACTTCACTACGAGCTTTGGCGGTAGGTCCACCACCTGTGTGGTACCGTTGGAGTAACGGCGCGTGTAGTGGCGCTGTGGCAGTTCACGAACAGCAAGAGTGCCGAAGCTCTCTATGGTGACTACCCGATAACGGCCCTCGCAGAGCATGTAGCGCAACTCATCGAAGAGAGCGGGCAGCACCACCTGACAGGTGTTGATGCTGATGCCGCTGCGCTTCGATACCGCCATGGCGAGTTGGTATAAGTATTTTTTCGGCTCCATGACTATTATGTTATTTGCAGTTAAATGTGTGTGACAAATTTTGTTTTAAATGAGTTCAAAGTCGTTGGCTCTGATGATGCAGCAGTCACGGAGCCTGCGGGTCTGACCGCTCGCCACGAACTGCACCAACCGGGATGGGTATGCACCTGGGCAATGTGGTGGAACTTCTACGGAGAGGGTGATGACCTCCTCACCACGGATAACGTCGCCATTGCTGGCGGAGACATACCACACCCGCCAAGGGATGCGCTCATGTGATGCCGTGAACCGCTCTGCCACCTGGCGGAGCTCGGACAGGGCAAGTTGCTTCAGCTTATTCATCGTTGCCATGTATATGTGATAGATGTGATGGTTACTGTTGAACTTTCTTTCTTCAGAATTTCCTCTTTTTTTAGCAAAGATAAGCAACGGAGCTTCGCCTGTCAAGGACAAAAGTCGGTATTGCGTACACTATTATGTCCGCAAGTACAAAAAAAGCACCGCCCCTCCAAAAGCTACAACAAGGAGGAGGCGGTGCAGGAAGGATGCGAATGCGAACTTGAACGGTGGCCTGGCATCCGGATTATGAAGAAAAACTACATATTGAATGTGATTGCAAAGGTACTAAAAATCCGCGATACTACCAACGCTGCGCTCTCTTTAATTGACACTTCGGTTTTTTAAATTGCCGTTGAAGTGTGTAAATGTTATGATAATCAATAAGTTACACGCTTCATTTGCGGAGACCTTTAATTGGTAGATAAGAGTTTTAAGGTAGTTAATGCGCTGATTTTCAGCGTGTTACAATCACGGCTGCGCGGTTTTTAATAAATACCATATATTTTAATTGAAATTTTACTCGTAAATTAATATATATAACATTTAAGTATATACTTAACTATCTGAATATCAACTTCTTTTCTTATTTTTAAAACCTATTTCCAATTAAGGTTGGGGTGCGGGGAGTTTTCGGCCTATTACACGAAAAATAATTTAATAGGGAAAAGTTTCGTGGATTTTAGCCCATTTCATTAAAGAAGAGCGCAGGCAGTGTGTTATGTTGTTGGTTTTCAGATAGTTAAGAGAATGAAAACTCTTATCCGTTGTTTGAGTTTTCATTGAAAAATTATCGATGCTGTTTGTAACTCATTGATAATCAGCACACATTTTGTTTAATTGGCAATTAAAGGCCATTGAAGAGCGTGCGCACTTCAGAAATCTGAAAAGTTGCTGTGAGTTCGTACATCTAAAAAAAATCATAAAATTCAACGCAGTTTCTTGTTAGCATCGGCAATCCTCACTAAATTTGCATTCATCTAAGAATCTCCTAATGAAAACAATCTATGGAAACGGAATCAATCTGTTGGCTGAAAGTGACTGACTACATGCGTGGGTGGATGAGAAAGGCTTTGGGCTGTGGCACAAAGATAGGGAAAGAGCCGCTAATCTCCCTGTATCAGATTACGGGTGCGAAGGAGGTGCTGGAAATAGGCACCGACGACGAGCTGCCGGAGCATGGTACGCCTGGCAATGCGATGAGTGCAACGTGGCGATGCGCATTGGAGGTGGGTTTGGAATACGACCCTGCCACGATGGAGTGTGTGTATGGTGTGACAGAAGAGACGCTGGAACAGTACCTACCAATAGCGTGTCCGCCTACGTCAATGACCGTGGACGGCATTTTGAGGGCGTGGACGAACGATACCTGCTTTGGCAGAGAACAGACCATGGCGTTGCATAAATTGCTCAGAGAGGCTTTCTGGACGGCCGTAGGACAATACAGCGAGTGGTACGCCCAGGAACACGCAGGAGAGAAATATGCGCAGGTGGAAATGATCGAGGCGTTCTGCAGGGAAACAAAGACGGACGATATGTATGTGGAAGCCTTGAGAAGGGAGTGGCAGAGAAGGAATAAGAAAAAATAGCCCCTATTAATATTATAGAGGCTATAGATACAATAGAGGCTATAGAAGAAATAGAGGCTAACGCAAATCTTCACCCTCGATTATAGCCACACGGGTGATGGATTGCAGACGTGAGAAGGCGGCATCACCGTAGCGGGAGTGGAGGTCGTCAGGATATCCCTCTGCAAGACGACCGTCAGGAAACCTGTCAGTGACAAGGTTGGTGGTAATGATGATAAGATTACCCGTGCGCTCAGAGTTGTCGCAGAGTTCCAGAAACGAGTTGTCGATGTCGCCATAGTGTTTGCGTGGTTCCTTGCCGAGGTCATCGACGACGACGATACGAGCCTTCTTCAGTTCCTCCAACTTGTCATGCAGTTCGGTGGCGGACACGCACACCACATCACCGTAAGGTGCAAGGAGGACTGGCAGCACATGCTGGCAGATGAGCGACTTGCCGAGACCGGGACGACCGAGGCAGAGCAAGCCACGGTTCTTGTTGTCCGTGAGCCACTCTACGATACGGTCATAACCGTGGTTGCCGGGAATCCATTGCAGGGGCTTGCCTTTCAAGAAATACCTCATGCCCTCTTCGATCCGCTGCCGTGCGTTGGGAATTTGGATATGGACGGGGCCTACTACCCTACCCTGCCGTTGACGCTGCAGGAACGTAGCTATGTCCCCGAAGGAAGGACCGGGGGAAACGATGCGGTAGCCGAGTTTGAAGGGATTTCCAAATGCTGACTTCAACGCTTCGGCCATGGCTTCAATCAGATGTTCCTCGATATACTCCATAACGTATGGAGAAGGCACCTGTACGATGAGTTGTCGGGTCTTCTCATTGAAACTCTCGAAACGGACGCAGCCGAGCCATGTGTCGTACCAATGCTTACCCTTACGTCTGTATTTGGACTGGACATTGGCGATGGCATTATAAAAATTAAATTCGTTCACATTCATGACCGTAGGATTTAGGATTACCATTCAGGAACAGCCACCTGAGGCTGTTGTTTTGAGTCGTCGGTTGCCATGTGAACAATGAAGTCGAGACGCTTAGGCTCAACATCGAACTTCTCCGGCACCTCGCTGAACTCAAACCAGCAATCACTCTTACCCTCATCAAACAGTCCTTTCAGTTCCTTCTCTGCGGAACGCAGGGTGTAAGCCTTGAAGTGCTTGTAGGGTTTCAAGCTCTTGCGGTACCATCGGCCGTGTTCGTCCTTATCATCACAGCCGAGGATGCGACGCAGTTCCTCATAGCCAACATACCAATGGTAGCTGCCATTCTTCTCAAAGCCCCGTGCGGAGGTGAATAGCATATAGAGACGTGCGGTGTGTTTGCTCTTCGATGACATCACCACGGGCAAGAGATAGCGGCTGTACATCGTGAAGTTGAAGACCACCTGAGCCTGCTTCTTCGTGAACGTGAAACGTATCTTATCTCGCTTGCTGCCCCTCGACGGATAACTGATCTCGTCAACGAAATGGGAAAGGCTGATTTCACCTTTCTGCTTGTCCTCGTAGCGGAACACCATTTGCATGAACTTCTTTGCCACCTTCTCCACGTCGGCATAGGCATAGGCATGGCTGGCGACATCGCTGAACTTGAAGTCGATGTTCACGCGGTCGTCCTGCATGTCGGGAAAGAGGTTGGGCTGACTGTTCTCATGACCACGCTCGAACATCTTCTGCACACCATACTGCACGCTCTGCATCATCGCAACGAGGATGCGTATCTGCTGTGTGGAGAGGTCGGCCTGGATAGCTGAGATAGGGTACGGCTGACGAATGTACTGTGCCGGGAGTTGCTTGTTACCGTCGGGCACTGACGGAGTAGTTGACTTGGTTTTTTCTTCCATTGTCTTACAGTGTTTTAACACCGAAGTTGTAGCAGAAACAAAGGCGGCAACCCGTTATTGTTCTGCTACAAACATCCGGCCTCTGCTGACAGTGGGGAAACAGGCTGCCGCCTATATATCGTATGGTATAAATATGCTTGGGGATAATACAGTCCGCCCGCGTCATACAGAGAGGTGAATAATATGTTTGTAGCGTTGGCAAAGGTAGTGAATTAGTTTGAGACCGCCAACGTTTTTCCAGACTATTTCAGTTAAGAAATTATAATGTTGGGGTTCTTTGACCGGAAGTTGGGTTTTCTTGACCAGAAGTTGGGTTTCTTTGACCGAGTTGTGTTTTCTTGACCAGAAGTTGGGTTTTCTTGACCGGAAGTTGGGTTTCTTTGACCGGAAGTTGGGTTTTCTTGACCGAGAAGTTGGGTTTTCTTGACCAGAAGTTGGGTTTCTTTGACCTCAATATCATTCAAATAATTATGTATCAACGTGTTACGCTTCACATAAATATATAAACTATATATAAAACCTATTTGTAAAATAAATAAAATAATAAAACGGCTTTTTTATTTTTTTCTTTTTCAGGCTGATAGAATGAAATAAGTTACTTATTTGTCCGAGTTTTGATACCGATGTCCAAAAGAAGTTGTGTTTCTTTGACCGAATTGATTAACATCGAGTTACATATCTATTTGCGGTTGAGAAGTTATAAATTTGTCCACGTTTTAAGAGGAAAATCCGCAATATGTTGTGTTTCTTTGACCGTATTGGTTTACAGTGAGTTACAAATAAGTTGGGTTTTCTTGACCGCGCTGAGTTAGGTTTCTTTGACAAAACATTTTCCTAAGAAACAGAGGAATATACGCTTAATGCAACTCGGTTTTTATCAATAACTTATGCCGGTCAAAAATTCATATCAAACTCGGACAAAAGCGGAGGTTCGTGACAGATATATAGTTTTTTAATGTCCGCAAGATGTTGGGTTTTCTTGACCGCACACAACAAAGGCTCACCAGTAATAGTGAGCCTTATAAGGATGTTGGGTTTTCTGGACCGCCCTACCCTACTTCTTTCTTCCTTTCCATCCGTATTCATTGGGCAGAGGCAGTGCTTCAAGATGCTGCTCTTGCGTTACATACTTCTCATGTGCTTATATGCTTATGTGCTTATGTACTTGTATGCTTATCTGCTTCATTGCTTAGTCCCCTTTCGATGGCCGCGAGCTGGGCGGTTGCGGATTTCTTCGTATCGAGTATTGAAGTCATCGTCTGACATTTCCTTGTCGTTATGGAGCTTCTCGATGATGGCGAGTTCTACGAAGTCCTGTCGGGTCATGTTGGCGAACGAGTTGCAGTAGTTGCTCACCTTATTGTATTCAGCGAGAGGTATCTTAGGATTGGGGAGTCGCATGAAGCGTGGTGGTTCCAGGTTATCGGCAGGTGCAGGTTCTGTCGGTTTGGAACTTGCTGGCACTTTCTGTCCACTCGCCTTTTGTGCGTTCTTTTGTGACGTATGCTGTACAGCAGCTTTTTCCTGTTGCTCTTGTTGGTCGATGGCGGCTACCGTTGCCGCAAGATTCTGGAACGAGCCGAGCGCTCCTCCACCCTCTTTGTGCAGTTGTGCGAATCTATCTTTCTTTGCCATAATGCTTAAATGCTTATTTTATTATTCAATTACTTAATTATTCAATTACTGATATTATATTGCTTATATGCTTTATCACTTACATGTTTTCTTGCTTACATGCTTTCTTGCTTACATGCTTGGATAATCATTAAAGATATTGCTTTTCTGCTTCACTTCTTGTTTACTCATTCAAGGTGCTGCTTATGTGCTTACATGCTTATTTGTTTATGCGCTTTATTACTTAATTGCTTACATGTTTTACCGCTTGAATGATTACATAAGGTATTGCTTGAATGCTCGCACAAGATATTACTTATATAATGTATTGCTTAAATGAGCAAACAAGTAAAGAAGCAATCAAGCAAACTTATTCAGATATTCATCAGCGAGTGCCTCAAAGTCCTGGGCAGCACGTCCACCAGCATACGAGGTGAACACATCCTCGTGCAGGGCGCGGCTCTCAGAAATATCCTTGCTTTGGCGAATAACAGTGTTGAACGTCTCGCAGAACGACTTTCTGATTTGCGGCTCGTAGTGTTTGGCGATACGCAGACGGGCGTCGCTCTTGGTTATAAGAATGCCCTGGATGGTCAGTCGGTTGGTGTCAGCGATTACACGACCTGCTGCAACGGCCACGTTCACCATACCGCTGATGCTTGTCTCCTCCAACTCTGTAGTGATGATAAGCCCGTCGGCAGCGTAGAGCGCATTGTAGGTCATGCGGCTCATGGCAGGCTGTGTGTCAAGGAAAATGAAGTCGAAGCTGTCTGCGAGGGTAGGGGAGAGGACTGACTTCTCTTCTCCGATGGTATCGCCGAGCATCGTTGTGGTGCGGTCGTCGATTGGACGGTCAAGGAGTTCCTGTATCGCCTTGTTGGGATTGGGTAACTGCGAGAGGAACACGTCGATGCCGTTGAGTTTCATGCTTGCAGGAGTGAAATAGAGTCCGCCCTGAGCACGATACACGGGGAGACCCTGCTGATTGCAGAGTGCATTGAAGATGGTTGGGTTGCCATCGAGTTCAAACTGATCCTGCCATTTAAGCAGTTGTGAGAGGTTGTGCTGTGGGTCGCAGTCAATCACCAATACGCGATAGCCTTCTTTGCGGCGTGTGATTGCCGAAGCGAGATTCAGAACTGTGGAGGTCTTACCAGCACCACCTTTGTTGTTTGACACCGCCACGATATGACGCAGCTCATGTGTCCGGACCTTTTTTACCATAATGTGTAGCTTTTAATGTGTAGCTTTTAATGAAATGTTTTTGTTGTAGCTGCTGCAAAGGTATACTTATTTAATCATTTAAGCAAATAAGTAATGTATTATTTAAGCAATATTAACACGCAACTCCTACGTCCTACCTCCTAACTCCTCACTCCATTTGCCCTTGACCCACTACATTATATACATTACCTTTGTCCGAAAAAACAAATAGATGCCAAGAGATTGGAAACATGATTAGACAGATACAAGCAAACGAATACCTGAAGCGAGTGGCGAGTATGACGGAAGTAGAGAAGCTCGCACTCGCCAAGAGGGTAGGGGAGTGGCTGGAGACTGCTCCAAAGCTGCTTCAGCCTTGTGCCGACGCACCGTTGGCACGGATGCAGAGCGTGATGCAGGTGGGTGGCGAATGGAACGATGCGGAACAGGAGGCGTTCATGGAGGGCGTAAGGTTGCTCACGCCATTCATGGCCATTGCTGACACATGGCTGCCGACGATGATATACACAAAAGCCGCCCGACGTTGCATCTTTAATATGATAGAGGTGTTACGTGGCAACGTATACAAGCTCCGTGTCGTGCCGCAGTCGGTACCCGACCGTGTGCCAAGTAAGAAACCGGCATTGCCTATCAAGCCTACTACTTCTACTCAGCCTACTGACAAGCCTAAGAAGAAGGTAGGCAGACCTCGCAAAATGACAAAGGAAGAAGAAGAAAAGGCGTTGTCTCCCAATCCATTTGCACCAAACGCAAACAAATCTGCAAATGAAGCAACTTCTTCGCCAATTATCCCACGACCGAAGCACATCGACCAATATGCCTATCTGCTGCCCGAGAGGACACAGATACGTGCTGCTCAATACGGTCCGCTCATGCGGGAGTTGGAACGGGCACGCAGCAACATGAAGCTGCTTATTGACGACCCTCACGCCAAACCGAGCGAGCGGGAGCGGTGGGCAAAGACCGCAGTGAAGACTGACAATCAGATTGCAGCTCTCCGTCGTGAGCTTGATGCCGGATGGGCGAACCTTGTTGACACGGGTCGTGTCGTAGTTGACGACATGGGCATGGCGCACATCATCGATCCGGAGACAGGACTGATTGCCGACCCGAAGCCGGTAGTGACAGCACCATCTGATGTTGCCCAGGAGAAACCGAAGGAACAACCCAAGCCAAAGGAGAAGCCGAAGCCGCTAACTCCCGAAGAAAAGGCCAAGCGCATCAGCTACCTGCAGAAGTGGTTGCGTGACCCACGGGCAACGGCTACGGAGGATCACAAGAAACAATGGGAGGAGAATGCCCATGAGCTGCTCCACCTCGGCGGAACGCTCTCCGACGCAATGGTGAAAACCGGAGAGTATTACAGAGCAAATATACCAAGACAGAAGAAGTAGCGTAAGCTCCGAGGGGTGATTTTTGTCGAACAAAAATAACACTTAACGACATGACATTCTATTCAATCGTAGAACAATGGTGCAGTGAGTACAAGTACATGCTGCACAATCCCAAGAAGGACAACATCCGCTTTAGGTTCACCGACTCATGGCAGGGAGTGATAGAGATGGCGAAGGGCATCAGCAACATGGAGTCGCCATGCGTAGTAATGGAGAGTACCGTGGAGGGTGGCGGACCGCTGAAGCGTCCTACATTCAACTACCCAATCTATTTCTTCGTGCGTGCCGGGAAGATGGCTGACGGAAACGATGCTGCCGTAGCTAAACAGGAAGCGTTGCACCATGCCCGCAACTTCATAGCATGGCTGCTCGCCAAGCACCATGAGGAACTCAACAGCGGAAACATGGACGGTGACTATGCACGCATCTACATCGACAACGCTACGGTGTCGTACCAGACCGTAGGGCCCTTAGAGAACGGATGGTTTGCAGTGCTCGTACAACTCGAAAGGGAAGAGCCGCTCAACCTATGTATCGACCCGGAACTATACAAATAGATGCCATGGAAGAAGATAAAACTCCTACGAAAGTCACAGATATCCAATCGGCACAAGCCAACATAGAGGATGCGGTAGCGGCCTTCGTGCAACGCTGGATGCCAGCACCGAAATTCGACATCGGTGTGGAGGTCATGGACCAGGGACAACTGCGTGACGCCATGGGGCTGCGTGCCACCATCGACCTCGGAGACCCGTGGCCTTCGGCGGAACGACAGTTGCTCGACAGCGGATTCCGCTGGCAGTGGCTCAACGGTTTACGAGTGATGTACCTGAAAGAGAAAGACGACTATGTTCCAGATACCGGCTGGCAGTATGCCGAGGAATACGAGGAATAGTCAATAATAACACAAATACAAAACACCATGAATACTTCATCACTACCCCAGGACTTGATGACCAACTCGCTGCTCCACTTCGAGAACGGCGTACCAATCGACGACCTCGCCCTGCGTGCCGACCAGAAGCGTAGGCTTGTGAGAGTTAGTCATGTCTATTGGCAGTGGCTTCGCAACCCATTTGCAGTAGATTATAAGGCTCTGCTCCGCCAACTCGTAAAAGGTCACTATGCCGACCCGCCATCGGAGACGCACGCAGCTCAGAAGGACATCATGCTCTTTGAGTACATCAAGGAGCACATTAGTCCCATGTCACGCAAGGAAGCACAAATCAAGGTACAGGTTGCCGCTGAGAAAATGCTGCGCATCGGCATGGAGACCGATAATGTGATGGCTCTCGACAAGGGTTCCCGCAGGTTGTTTGAGGTGGCAGGACTGGATAAGCCGGAGGACAACAGTCAGGACATCAACAAGGTATCGTTCCTCCCATCCGTGGTTGTCACGAACATCAAGGAGGTGGACGACACCAAGGAAAACTACGACGACGAGGAAGTGAAGCGCATTGCCGAGAAATACGGTGCCTATATCGATGAGAAGCGCACCATGGTAGATGAGAAGGTTGCTACCATGGAGGCTCGCAGTGGACACACTGGTGAAGAGGAAACTCCTAACTCCTCACTCCTAACTCCTAATTCAGACAGCCATGAGTAGGGTAGGGACTAATCTCAACAAGAGCAGCGACCTCCTTGAAGCCCGTATGCTCCCGAACGTAGAGCAAGCCAAAGCCGGTGATGGCGGTGGAGAGATAGACCTTGCTGGCGACGGGGTTCACAAGATATACATGCACCGTGGTCAGTTGGAGGTATATAATTTTGGTGCAAGGAACACAAAGATTCGAGGTGCCCGTGGTTTCGGAAAGACGAGCTACATCGGTGTTCACATGATGAAATGTGTGTTAGGTCTACCACGGCAGATGGGCGGTTTCGTCGGAGCAAGCGCCAAGCAGCTCTATACAAGGACGATGCCTAATGCCTTGAAGGTCGTTGAGCAGTTGGGGTTCGGTAAATTCTTCTTCCTCGGACAACCACCGGCAAAGCTCCATTGGGTCATGCCTTTGGCACGTCCGAGGGTCTGGGAGAATTGCGTGAGCTTTTCTAATGGCTATGTTTGGCAGATGCTTTCAATGGCTGTAAACGTGTTAGGAAGTGCCAACGGCTTGAACCTTGCAGCTCTCGTCGGTGACGAGACAAAATATCTTCCATGGAAAAGAGTCAAGGAGGAAGTGCTGCCAACTTTGCGTGGTGATTTCATACCTGCATCGGCAAGGAAAACAGAGGTCAAAAAGTGGGGTTTCGGAACAAATTCCAAGATTAACCCATATTATTGCAGCCAACTATGGGTGAGTGATGCCGGTCTTACACAGCGCCAATGTGAGTGGGAAAAGGAGAAGGATTTTGAGACAAAAGATATTAACAGACAGATAGCTCAGATGCTTGCGGAATTGAAATATCTGGAAAAGCATAGTCCGAAAATGGCTGTTAAACTTGCCCAAAATGATAACTATCTACGCAAACTCAACGAGCTACGCTCTCAGGCAGAAGTGTTCTGGCAGTTCAGCAGTATCGATAACATCAGTCTGTTGGGAGGTGAGGAATGGTTGCGTAGCATGAAGCGAGAGCTGCCCGATCTCATGTTCCGCTTGCAGATATTAGGACAATTACCAGGCAAGGCTTCGGATGGTTTCTATTGTCAGTTCAGCGAGGAACTGAACACCTATGTAAGTGCCGACTGCACCGACTACATTCTTGATAAGTTCAGCAAGAAGGAGAAAGGTCGCTATCTCGACGCACAACGCTATCCTACCGATGTGGAATATTTGACGCTCGACATGAAGGAACTGGAGTTGGCGGGAGAGAATTGCAGTTGCGACCAAGACCTGGACTATGGAGAGCCGTTGCGTATCGCCATTGATGCAGGACACGAAATGAACTGCATGGTGGTGGGACAGGCTGTCAACTATCACGGCAAACCGTCGGTGCTTGTCATGAAAGAGTTCTTCGTGAAAGGCTCTACCCGTCTGCGTGGGTTGGTAAGAATGTTCACGGAATACTACAAGCCTTTCTTGCGCAGAAACGGAGAGGTGATTTATTATTATAATCAGACCTCCAAGCAGGGCGGTGCCACAGCTTATGCCGTAGAGGACTCCGAATCCATGCGTTTCGACAATGTGGTGACGCAGGAGTTGGAAAGTTACGGATGGAAGGTGACCCGTGGGGAGTTCTCTGTTTGGAGGCACGAAAGGAAGTGGCAGCTTTTCTGTGATGTCTTCAGTTTTCTTGCCTCTCCAAGCGTTTATATCAACTCCGAAAATGGCCGCTGCCCTTATCTGCTCTGCGCAATAACCTCGGCTGGCATCTTAAACGGCTTCAAGAAAGACAAGAGCCGTGAAAAGTATAAGAGCGAGGACGGTGTTGGTGGTGACCCCCGTACCCGTACCGACATCACCGATGCTTTCGACGACCTCATTATTGGAATCAAAGAGGGTGCCGAGGGGAACAAGAAAGTTGGTGGAAGGCTGAGACACAAATTTAAAAATCTGATAGTGCCGAGATAGCCTTCGCTCCTAACTCATAATTCCTAACTTAATCCGATTTAACAAACTTACAAATTCATAGAAAATTATGAAAAATCCTATAAATTACGTTGTCTTCCTGGTTCAACCTTGCTGGTTGCTATTCGACACCTTGTAAGCATCGAGAGCAGAGCCGTCAAGTCCGCAGGCGTAAATTCGGGATAATCTGTCCCTACTGATTTATGGCCGACAAGACTGAGGAGATTCTTTGCCGCATTGTGGTCTCGGTCATGCACTGCACCGCATTGAGGGCAAGTCCATCTTCTGACAGAGAGATTCTTCACGGATTTGTTCTGATAGCCGCAAGTACTGCACAGTTGCGATGAAGCGTAGAACCTGTCTGCTGTCACAAGCTTGCTGCCATTGTATGCAGCCTTGTATTTCAGCAGTTCCTTGACCTTGCCAAAGGAAACATCGGCAACAGCCTTTGCAAGCTTATGATTCTTCATCATGCCCTTTGTGTTAAGGTCTTCCATCGCAATCTCACTGTATGTGTAAGTGAGAGCTGTAGTGACCTTGTGCAGATAGTCACGGCGAATGTTGGCAACTCTGGCTTGCGCCTTTGCCAATCGCACTGACATCTTGCGGTAATTGTTTGATTTCGCCACACCCTTCAAGCGTTCCTGCTTGGTTCTCGCATGGACTCGCTTGTCAAGCTGGCGACTCAGTCTTGTTATCGTTCTTTGAAATTTTGCAAGTGGTTTAGGATTGCAGATAACCACACCATTGGAGAGCACCATTGCATTTTTGATGCCAAGGTCGATGCCCACGGCACCATGCTTCTCTTCTATAGAGTGCGGATGTGTGCGCTTGTACTCCTTCTCGCTTATCTCCATGGAGAATGAGGCATAGAACCTGCCACCTTCCTGAGAGATTACCACACCATTTATCTTGCCGTTGAAGCGGACGCATTCAGTCATGCGGACACAGCCGAGATTTGGTACTTTGAGATATTGGTGCTTCATCTTCTCGTTGTGTGACATTTTCTTGAACGCCTTGGAGTTGGTGTTCAAGAAGGAGAGTTTGCATAGGTCACCGCCTATATAGAACGAGCCTTCATTATCCTTCTTTCTCTTGAAGCGAGGATATCCAGTGTGCTCCTTGAAGAACTTCTTAAAAGCCTTCTCCAAGTAAATGAATGGCTGTTGGGATGCATATTTCGTCACCTCGTACACAAAAGGATACTGCTCTCCCTTGATAGCGTTGAACTGCTTCTTCAGGGAGAATGCCGATGGCTTGCCGCCTTCCTTGTACTGACGCTGCCATTCGGCAAGACCCCAGTTCCAAGCAAGGCGAGCACAACCGAACGCCTTGCGGAAGTAGGTATTCTGCTTGTTGTTCGGCTTGAGTTCTATCCTATGTGCGATGCTGATGCTCATTCTACATTATCCTTCACGACCTTGTCGAGGTCTTCGAGTAGTTTCTTATTCTTATTGCTTCTTCTGCCATATAGGCGAGCCGAGAAGACAGTGATTATCTCAAGTACATCTTTGGCGAGCTCTTCTTCAAAGTTGACGTTCTCCTCACCTTTGTTGATGATAACAACCTCCACATTCTTTGCCTCGCAGATGCTGAATACAAGTTCAGCACCAAAACGAAGCAGACGGTCTTTATGGGTGAGCACAAGCCTCTGCACCTTGTTGTCAAGAATCTGGTTGAGTAGGTTGGTCAAGCCTTTTTTGTAGTAGTTCATGCCAGAACCGAGGTCTTGGATAATCTCATACTGAAATCCTTTGGATGAGCAGTAGCTCTCCAGAACCTGCACCTGACGCACCAAGTCCTGCTTCTGGTCGTGTGAAGACACACGTGCGTAGGCAATGGTTTTTCTATCCTCTGCGATGCTTGCCGATGGTTTGAGGTTGCGCAGTGACTCAATCCTATATCTGCGGTCTCCCCCACGAGTCTTCTCATCGGGATGGAGCACTCCGCTCTTGTCCCAATTACGGAGAGTTGTGGTAGTCACACCCAACGCTTCCGCTGCTTCTCCTATGGTAAGTAATCGTTTCATGGGCGCAAAGGTAAGCAGAATTATCCATACTTGCAAATATTTCTTGCAGAATTTTATAAATAATTGTAAATATTATCTAACAGTTAATTGCCCAGCACTCTCTCCTTGCCCATGCCCACTCCATCGGGTTCCTGTTCCGCCATGACGCATGGCCGAGGTGGTAGATATATTCACCAAGTGGCAGCTCATAAGAAGGCAGCTTTGCCTCTCGTACCGCCCGGCAGAGCCACGCGCCAGTATCGTAGCGATGGTTAGGTGCAAGGCTCGTGAGGTTCCACATATATTCCCCATTGAAGTAACTGATGCCGTGTTCCTTCAAGAGTGGCATGTTTAGAAAGCAAAGGAACGGCTGCACCTTCTGGATGTCGTAGCCGAAACGTTCACGCACGTTCTCACCGATCTCCCCCACCCATGCACACTCAGGATGCTGCCAAAAGGTGCTGATGTCACGGCGGATGAGTACGTCGCTGTCCATGAGCACAAACGGCTCGTCGATATTCTCCATGAGCCACTGCACCGAACGGCAGTGCTTTGCCGAACCGTAGT